>JAADIS010000122.1 GCA_013151215.1 Chlorobiota bacterium
TCTCATATTAAGACAGAAGGAATGATTATAATAACATAAAGAAGACCGGGGGTTTTCCGTGCTCATTTTTAACATTACAGAAATTTATCGTCTTGTAAATTATACTGTTTTCTGTTTTTTACAGATAGTTTATTTTGATATAAAGACAACAACTTCCGGATATTTATAAGAAGGTCCATTCAGCAATTGTGTGGAACAGATTTGGATAAAGATGAAGATAATCACATTTTCACCAAAGGATCCATATCTTGCGTTAAGTGATTTGGAAACAAAATTAAAGCAAAATGACCAGATAGGATTTATACAAATTCTAAAAGGAGTATATCAAAGATTACCTAATCCCAAAGCTTATAGTTTAG
Source organism: Chlorobiota bacterium (assembly GCA_013151215.1). Classification (GTDB taxonomy): domain Bacteria; phylum Bacteroidota; class Bacteroidia; order Bacteroidales; family F082; genus BM524. The sequence continues at coordinate 360 of JAADIS010000122.1, forward strand.
CCCACATCTGTCCAAAACATTGTTTTCATATTTCATGGTTGTTAAGATAGTTAGATAGAAAAAACCCTGCCGGTAATAGCCGACAGGGCGTATCTTTCCTTTGATTAATATTTGGAGGAAAGACATGGTAAATGTAACATTTTTTGGACAGATGTGTAGATAGTTGGCTTAAATATTTGCAAAACATAGTTGTGTGTGCATTTTTCAGTGTAACTTAAGCGCTTACTTCTTGAAAAAAAGCGCTGTTTTTATTTCAAAAGATATCGTTTTTCTCTATTACTATATTTTAAATGATACTAAATAATTAAGGGAAGGATATAAATTTGAAGCATAGCTACCCTAATAATGAACGTGTGACCACAGTATTACTTCTTGCAGCCGGTTTAGGTAGCCGCCTGTATCCCTTGACGCAAAATACGCCTAAATGCCTAACAATAGTCAATGGCATGTCGATACTTGAAAGGCTGATCTCCTGTCTGAATCAGCATGGTTTCAAACGTCTGGTCGTTGTCACAGGACATTTCGAAAATCATATAAGGGATTTTCTAGGCAATCAAGTAGGGGACATAAAAATCGATTATATTTTCAGTCCGTTATACAATAAGACCAATAATATCTATTCTCTCTGGGTGGCACGTGAAGTTATCAATGAGCCATTTCTGCTGCTCGAAAGTGATCTTGTTTTTGATGAATCACTTCTGGGTGCCATGCTGTATCCTGACAGAATAGCTGTTGCAAAGATGCAGCACTGGATGAATGGAACATGTATTACAATTAATCAATCTCAACAGGTCAAAGTATTTTTGGCGGGCAACGCAGACTCCTTTGGTGAAATCAAATATAAGACTGTTAATATTTACAGCATTTCACTTGATTCGTGGCATTGTATTGTAAAAAAATTAGACCAGCATATTTCAGATGGCAAAGTAAATGACTATTACGAAACCGTATTTGCGGAAATGATTGCCGATGGCAACCTCTCTTTTAAAATTGTCTCTTTTGACGGCAAGCCATGGTATGAAATAGACACTATTGAAGATCTGGCAGAGGCTGAGAAACTATTTCCACCAGACAATTATACGACCACGGAAACTGTTACTATTTTAGAACCCGATATTTCAAACATGCAATTGATCAATGCTGTAACATCTCCCCCGAGAGCAACAGGAATTTTAACTGTCACAAAATAATTATAAGACTCAATCCGGAAAATACGAATTCATCTCCGGCCAACATGGGGGTTACTATCGGTATAACTTTATAGATCATGCCTATCTTTATAATCTTTATTTCCCACCAGAGGCTATTTTCACAAACTTTAAAGATCAAATTCACGATCTTGTTCTGAATTATCCGGTGGCACAAGATGCCCTTGCCGGGCTTGTGGGCAAAATAATTGACCAACCTGCAGAAAGAATTGTTGTGGGAAACGGAGCTTCTGAATTAATAAAAATAGTCTCCGGTCACATATCAGGCAAGTTAATCGTTCCTGTACCTTCCTTCAATGAATATACCGACGCTGCGCCTTCAGACCAGGTCGTCGAATTTCCGCTTGAGTTCCCATCTTTTCAGTTGGATGTAGAAAAATTTACTGCGGAAGCGTTCCGAATAAAAGCTGATGTAGCTGTTGTGGTAACACCTAATAATCCAACATCCATGTTAATTCCCAAGCCCGATCTTATTCGGCTTGCAAAAAGACTTGAAAAACATGACTGTATGCTGATTATTGACGAATCATTTTTAGATTTTGCGGAAAACCCTGATCAAATAAGCCTGGAACAGGATATTGAAAAGTACCCGAATATGGCAATTTTTAAAAGCATGAGCAAAGCCTACGGTATCTGTGGGCTTAGGATCGGCTATATGCTGACTGCAAATTCAAAATTTGCCGACGCTGTAAGAAACGGCGTGCATATTTGGAATATTAACGGATTTGCAGAAGAGTTCTTACGGCTTTTACCCGATTACAAGCAGGAATTTATTGAAAGCTGTAAACAAGTTCGAACCGACAGAGACAGCCTGTATAAAAAACTTTGTGGTATTGGCGGTATGACTGTTTTCAAACCTGATGCAAACTTTATTTTCTGCCGCCTGCCTGATTATGCGCAAAGTGCTTCCGAAATCACAAAAAAATTATTTATTGAACATAATATGTACATAAAGAACTGTGTGGGCAAAACTCAACCGGATTCTGATCGTTATCTTCGGATTGCCAGCCGTACAGAAGCAGAGAATTGTAAATTAGTTACCGCGTTAAGCGAGGTAATGGACTTAAAAACCTGATAAGCATAAAATAGTGACAAATTCCAAATCTCAACAATCACATCAGCCCACAATGCTTTCTTTTGCCGGGGATCTTCCCAATATTTGTTCACTTACAGGCTTGTTATGTGTAGTGCTTGGTATTTACTACGCCATTTTAGGCAATTTCCCTGTTGCGATAATTGGAGTTCTGTGGGCCGTTTTATTTGACTGGGCAGACGGAATCATTGCTCGCCGAATGACAGGGCGAACACATCACCAGCGAGCCTTTGGAGGCCAGCTTGATTCGCTGATCGATATTGTAAGTTTTGGAGTATTCCCCGCTGTTTTTCTCTTAAGCTATGGTGAGTTCAATCCCTGGTTCCTGCCGGGAGCATTTCTTATTATCGCCGCCAGCGCGATACGATTGAGTTATTTCAACATTTTCGGCCTGATTGACGATAAAACCTACATGGGGCTGGCATTAGACAACAATGTTATTATTCTTGCTTTTGTGTTTTTGTTTGAAGGCTTTATTAATCATACGGTTTTTTCAATAATCCTTTATGCCCTTTTGATGGTATTTCTGGTTCTTAATTTAGCCCCTATACGAACGCCTAAATTTGCCGGAAAATGGTTTTATGTTCTTATCGTCTACACTTTGGCATTGACAGTTATCTACGGTTGGATGCAGTGGAATAGAGTTTAACCAAATTATAATATAATTGTAATCAATCCGGGAAAGTATATGAACAAATACAGTGCCCAAAACGTTTTAAAAACGCTGTAATTCGACCGTTCTCTTTTGCTTCTTTATTGCATCTTTTGCATCATTTTTGCGTCAATTAACGTTCCATTTACCGATTCCTATCATTGTTAAAACACCTTTTTCCACAAGGTCGGTTAAACCCAAATAATGCAATAGGAACAACGAAGTAAACAGCCTGTCCCGCCTGCCAGCCCTCGTACTTCACGAACAGGCGGGAAAACTGACGAAATAATAAGAATTTAAATCAAGTACCTCCGGTAAGAAAAAAGTGGTGCCATATTTGTGCCACATTCCAGACCAATTGAGACTATTCCAGACCAATTGACGTTTTTTGGCTGGAATAGGTCAATAGCG
>JAADIS010000072.1 GCA_013151215.1 Chlorobiota bacterium
AGCATTTTTTGAATATAGGGTGTTAGTTTTCGAGGAATCATAATTTATGTTATTTTGCAATTGAATTGCAAATATACATATTTTTAGAGGGGAATACAGGAACAACCTATGAAGTTGTGTACTTTCGTTCCAATGAGCCTCTCCTGTTGATTTTCTTCTGTAAAAGGGGCTTCTCTTTAGGGAGGACTATATGCTGAGGAGATTTCTCGCTCGTACCTCGCTCTTCCAAAGGAACCACCATGTGGGAAAGGACAGTTTATTTTACAAAGGCTTCCCGATACCACTCATACATTTTCTCCACCCCTTCTTCAATCTCTATCTGGTGATGCCAGCCGAGGTTGTGGAGTTTGGTAACATCGGTGAGCTTGCGCATGGTGCCGTCGGGCTTCTCAGTGTTGAAATAAAGTTCTCCTTTAAAACCTACTTTTTCTTTTACCAGCTCTGCCAGGTTTTTGATGCTGATCTCTTTTCCCGTTCCTATGTTAATATGCGTATTACGGACCTCATAATTCTTTTCGTCATTGCGAACGACCGTAGGGAGTGTGGCAATCTCTTGTTGATGAGATTGCTTCGTCGTTCCTCCTCGCAAAGACGCGGTACTAATAATCCTTAAAATCAATATTTTCCATAATAAAAACACATGCCTCTGCCATTTCTTCGCTCCAGAGGAATTCACGCATGGGTTTGCCGGAGCCCCAGATTTCGACTTGGACGAGGGGGCGACTGAGAGACTGAGGGACTGAGGGACTAAGAGATCGGGTTATTCCATATTTTAAAAGCTTATCAAGAATTCGTTGTCCTTCTGCATTGCCGTCAACTTTTTCAATAGGTCGTTTGTTTAGGTCGCTACGAATAGCATCCCAGTCGTTCTCTTCCAGACATTTTCCCAAATGAATCTTGCGGATGAGGGCGGGCAGGACATGGCTTTTTTCCAGATCGAAATTGTCGTTGGGGCCATAAAGGTTGGTGGGCATGACGGAGAGGAAGTTGGTGCCGTATTGCAGGTTGTAGCTTTCGCACATTTTGATACCGGCAATCTTGGCTATGGCATAGGGTTCGTTGGTGTATTCCAAAGGAGAAGTTAACAGGTATTCTTCTTTCATAGGTTGGGGTGCTTCGCGGGGGTAGATGCAGGTACTGCCGAGGAAAAGGAGCTTTTTTACTCCGTTTCTGTAAGCTTCATGAATGACATTGTTTTGTATGGTTAAGTTCTCATAGATAAACTGCCCGCGGTAAGTGTTGTTAGCAACGATTCCTCCCACCCTGGCCGCTGCAAGAAAGACATATTCGGGTTGTGTGTGTTCAAAAAACGTACGAACAGCCAAGGGGTTGATTAAATCCAGTTCTTCATGATTTTTCCCGATAATGTTGGTGTAACCGTTTTTGTTTAGAACTTTTACCAAGGCGCTGCCTACGAGACCCGTGTGGCCGGCGACGTATATCTTTGAATTCTTATCCATCTTATTAGCTCTTTATAATTTTTTACCCACTAATTACACGAATTTCTCTAATTTTTTGAATCGAATAAAGCACAAATCCATTGTTGCAGGATTGTTCAAAATATTGATATACTTGCTGAACTTATTCATTTTCCCTTAATTCTTTGTAGGAAATTTCATTCCTTCGTGTTATTCGAATAATTCGTGGATAATGTTTTATCCTGATTATTTTTTGTACACAGATTTCTCTAATTTTTCCGCTACTTTAAAGAACAACTCTTTTGTATTGTAAACTGGATGTTCCAAAGTTTACGATTAGCCCGAGTTCAAAATCCGTTATTCTTAAATAGTTTAATGTTTGGGCAATGTGCTCTTTTTGAAGTTGACTTAGTGCTTTTAACTCAACTATTATTTTGCCATAACAAACAAAATCTGCAATATATTCTTTTTTCAATAAATTATTCTTATATGTGATGTGCAATCTTTTTTCTTGTTCAAAAGGAATCTTTCTATGATCAAACTCAATGGCCAGTGCTTCCTGGTACACAGCCTCTAAAAAACCACATCCTAAGGTTTTATGTACTTCCATACAGGCTCCAATGATTTTATAACTCTCATTTTTATAAATAATTCCGTTTTCAAGAAGATCCATTTTCTTTTCGTGTAATTCGAGTAATTCGTGGATATATATTATTATGCTCAAATTTTACTGTCCACTAATTTCACAGATTACGTACATTTAATTTTCGATTCGCTCAAATTTTAACTGGCCACGAATTACTCTAATTTCTCTAATTGGTTTGCGCTGTGCGCAAACATTTTATTATTTGTCAGACTTTTCACCTAATCTACATAAATAATTTTCGTGTAATTCGCGTAATTCGTGGATAACGTTTATTCAAAATAGTTCATAGTCCTAAACCCACCTTCTCTCAAATAAGCATCTTTCTTCATTAAATTAATATCCGATACCATCATCTCTTCCACAAGGCCTTTCAGGTCGTATTCGGGGTGCCAGCCGAGTTTTTCGTGAGCTTTGGTGGGATCGCCGATGAGCATATCGACCTCGGTGGGACGGAAGTAGAGGGGGTCGACTTCTACGACTGCGTGAGAGGATGAAGTTGCGAAGTTACGAAGTTGTGAAGGTGCTATTTTTGTTTTGATGTTTTCAAGGTATTGTTCACCCACTTTTTCAGTAAACACCTTTTCATCAATGGTAGTGAGGAAACCTTTTTCGGCTTTGCCTTTGCCTTTGAAAGTGATTTCCAAACCAATTTCGGCGAAAGACATGCGGATGAACTCACGGATGGAGGTGGTGATGCCGGTGGCGAGGACGTAATCATCCGGTTCGTCCTGCTGGAGGATAAGATACATGCCTTTTATATAGTCTTTGGCGTGACCCCAATCGCGTTTGGAGCTGAGATTGCCGAGAAATATTTTTTCCTGCATTCCGAGTGCGATGCGGCTGACGGCACGGGTTACTTTGCGGGTTACAAAAGTTTCTCCCCGCACAGGCGACTCGTGGTTAAACAAAATGCCGTTGCTGGCGTACATCCCGTAAGCTTCACGGTAGTTTACCGTTATCCAGTAGGCGTACATTTTGGCTACGGCATAAGGCGAACGGGGATAGAAGGGGGTTTTCTCACTTTGCGGCACTTCCTGCACCATCCCATAAAGTTCCGAAGTGGAAGCCTGATAAATACGGGTTTTGTCCGTTAGCCCCAGCAAACGCACGGCTTCAAGAAGCCGTAAAGTTCCAATACCATCTGCATTGGCAACATATTCGGGAGTATCGAAACTAACAGCTACATGACTCATAGCTGCCAGGTTGTAAATTTCATCCGGTTGCACCTCCTGAATAATACGGGTGAGGTTCAGGCTATCCGTAAGATCTCCGTAGTGAAGAATGAAATTTCTTTCTTTCTCATGCGGATCTTGATACAGATGGTCTATCCTGTCGGTATTAAACAAAGAAGCACGGCGTTTGATGCCGTGTACTGTATATCCTTTTTTAATCAGATATTCGGCGAGATAAGCGCCATCTTGGCCGGTGATGCCAGTTATTATAGCAGATTTCATTTTATAATAAATTGAGACAGTTTAGATGTAACTTTTATTAAAGGTATTAAATACCAATTTTTAAAATTTAAAGATTTTGCTTCCAAAGCAATTTTTTTGTAAGCAATTAATATATTTTTTAATGAACCTGTACTTGTACCTCCTAATTCCATCAGTACAACATTTCCTTTTAAAACTTGAATATTCAAATTATCACACTGAGTTAATTGCAAAAGCCATAATGAATCCAAACCAATATTACCCTTGGAAATATCAAATAACCCAATTTTTCCATAAACTTTTTTATTTAAAAAAAGTGAGAAATGAGGCGGTAATATTCCCCATTTAATTTTTTTCTTTGTAATCTTAGAGGGAACCCATTTACGGATGACCTTTCCTTTTGAATTAACAAAATGACACTCTATACAAATACCAGATAAATCTTTATTATTTTCAATTACTTTATATACATTTTTTAAAACATTAGCACCTTTTAATCTGTCGTCTGCTCCAATTAATAATAAAAAATCTCCATTAGAAGCTTTAATGCCTTTGTTTAATGCATCAAAAATACCCTTATCAGGTTCTTTAATTAAAACAGTGATATATTTTTTATACTTGCTATATACTTTTTCAACATCCTTATTATTAGAATCTCCGTCTACTACAATAATTTCATAATCATCAAAATCTTGTTTAATTATACTTTTAATGGT
>JAADIS010000060.1 GCA_013151215.1 Chlorobiota bacterium
TCTCATACTTTCTATAAAGGTTAATTATTATTATAATTAATAGACATAAGAAAATTATATCGTTAACTAAATTACTATCTATATTACTTAAAATAGGATTTACAACAATAGTATTGAATATCCTTTCCCATAAATCTATAAGTAATAAATAAATAGTCGCCAACCCTAGTGGTAGTGAAATACTTTTTATCAATTCTTGATTTTTGGATAAATTCATTTAATATTCTTTAAGTGTTCTCACAATGAACGCCAACTTCTTATATGTTCTCTTTCCTTTAACAAGATACCACTATAAAGCCTGCTATATTCACCTTTTATCACTTTAAAAAATAATTTCATATTTAAAATTTACGGAAATTCCCTACGTATTAATTTTCAAAATACTCTTCCATAAAAGTATAAAAAATATTACTTGTTAAGATGTCGTGTTTTAATTTGTAATGGTTTTGAATAAGTTCTGCTTTAATTTAAGTATTAGTGGTCTCCAAAAATATGGAAATAAACTAACGGAAATTAACATTTGGGAAATTTTTAAATTAGTATTTTATGTTAGTTTTATACTTTAAACCAAATAAAGAGTTAGCCTCCCATATTATTTCTTGCAAATAGAAACTAAAAAAAAACATCTTTGTTGTAAATTATTGGCAATAATTGGATTCGTATGTTCAATTCTTCTTGCTGTTCAGCGACAATGAACAAGCATAAATAGGGTCTGCTGAAAAACGCCTAACAACGTGAGATATATGTTGTTACACGATTTTTGTTAGTTGCGAATGCAAGCTTTTTTCAAGGATTTATTAAAAAAGCCAGCATCTTTTCTAAAAATCTTGTTTGCTAGCCCGTAGCACATCATCTACTTCATTGCTGCGGTTCGCAGTATTATTATACATCTTCACCTAGCGGCTTCGTATATGATGCACTACGGACTTTTTCAGCAGACCCTAAATATTGAACGTTATTCACCTAAAAGGATATGCGAACTTAAGATGGTTAATCAGAACTAATCAAAAAGATGGCAATCTTCCCAATGAGTTTATTGAAACAAAAAATCACAAACTCTGTTTGAAAACCAAAAAAATCCGAAAATATTAGGCAAATTGTTTGCAAATAAAAAAGGTTACAACATATTACAGTTGTAACCTTCTGATTGTTAGTGGGCCCACCCCCAAGGCCTCGGGAAACCTGGGACAAGCTGCACCGATTGCTATCGGGGGAGTCAGGTACTGGTTTTTGCGACAAGTTTTTGGATCTTCAGTTATAGTTTTAGCCAATTCCTTTTTTATACTAATTTCATCCATATTTCCCAGCATTAATTATTCAATCAAAACAATAAATCAATCTTTCTTAAATGTCTATTTACTTCCCTCTCAACTTTGTCAAATTCAGGTAAATTTTGAATTTGTTCTTTCATGGATTTTTTCCAGCGAGCCTTGTACTGAGGTAATCGCTGTTCTAATTTCGTAAAAAAATCCTTTGGATTAACCTTTTTGCTTTCGCATTTGGCAATAAATTCATTAACATAAAAGTCAATTTCTAATCCATGTGCATCGAGTAAATACCAAATATCATAAAAATCCCGTGCTTGCATTCTTTGCATTACCGAACGAAGTTTTTCAACAAGAATTTCTTCAAGAGTATAACAAAGCAGTTTGTGTTTTTCTTGGTCTGAATAAGTTAGAATAACGTTTTGTGAGATTGGTTCAAACTGTAGTTGCTCACTTCTCGAAATATCAATTTTTACACGTTTGTTTGTTCCCATTCCGCCAAGAGGACCAATATAGCTAATATAGAAATTAATCCCACCGTCCTTGTGTTCATTATCGTCAATTATTTCTATTGGTATATTTGCTTCTTCTCTTACATATTCAAACACTTCATTGAAATAATCAAAAATTTGTTGGTTTGAAATCTCATTATTCAATAATGTAAAATCAAGGTCTTCCGAAAATCTATAATCTTCAAAATAGACTTTCTTTAAAACGGTTCCACCTTTAAAAGCAATCATATTTGAAAGTTCTTTATGCATAGCAATACCTTGCAAAATCCAAGATAAAATGTAATCCTTTTCTATTTGCGGGTCACGAACACCAACTGCTCTTGCTTTCTTCTGTATTTCTCCTGGCTTTATCACGTATAAATAGCTGTTTTAATGGTTTCTGTTTCAATATTCTGCTGGATACTCCATTTAGTTTTTATTTTTCCTGATTTTGGAAGTTCTGTATCTAGAAGCACAACGGAACTTGTTTTCAACCTCTGTAAATTTTCAATTATGTTTGTTTCAATTTTTAATATTTCTAAAATATATCCAAGACGTTTAATAACAGCTTGTGAATTAAACCTTTTGGCATAATCCAATAAAACATTAAATTTGATTTTATTACGAGAAATATAAATGGCTCTTGCTATTTCAACAATTCCGCCTGAATAATCAGGTTTAAATAAACAATCAATTATTGTTTTTTCAAGGTCTGAACAAATAACTTTGTTAAAATTATCAATCCAAATTTTCTTTGTTCCAAAAAAATGTTTTTCATTATGAAAGATAAATTGAAATGGCACATCCTTTATCTTTATCGATGATGGACGGATTTGTTGTGAAACTACAATCTGTTCTTTTAATGATGGTTGAGTAATTAAATTATGAATTTGTAATGCCGAGTAATATCCAATATAATATTTTGCGTTTAGCACCAGATATTCAGCTAATAAATGCCAGTCAGGCATAAATGTTTCAGCATCTTGTTCGTAAGGAATAATATAATACAATCCTCTTTTTACTCTCATTAAAAGACCTCTGCGTGTCATATCACTGAGTAATTCTCTTAAAGCACTGTCGTTAGATTTTGGTAATGCTTTTTTTGCAAGTTCATAGTCAAAACAATGTTTGTCCTGCTCATTAAAGAATGTCAGAATTTCATTAGATTGCTTTGATATGTATTTATTCCTCATAGTTTCTTTGTCAGATTAAAACTGATTACAAAGATATAAAACATATTTGATTGAATTGCAAAAATTGAATAAAAATATCAATCATAGTTGAATTATCAGGTTACACCTTATTTTATTGCTACAATCAATCTGTTCTGTGAGTGATAGCAAAAAATAGCTCTTTTAGTTTTTCATGTTGGTATTTGTGTGTCGGCAAGAACTAAATGTGCTATTTGTGGACTGGTTTTTCATTTCAATTTCTCTTTCAAATTTGCAACAGGGTATCGTTTTCTCGTATTGGCAACAACTTATTCTTATATGTTCTCTTTCCTACAACAAAATTCCAATATAAAACCTGTTCAGTTTCTTGCTGAAAATAATATAGCAACGGGCATTCATAAGTCAAGATATAAAAAAAGCCACTGCCCCCTTTTGAGAAACAATGGCTTTGGTTAGTGGGCCCACCAGGACTTGAACCTGGGACAACCTGATTATGAGTCAGGGACTCTAACCAACTGAGCTATAGGCCCCGCTTATGATTAAGCATTCCGAAATCGGTTGGTATCAATTTCGGGCTGCAAAATTAATAATATAATCTCACCGCACAAGTATTTTTTTTCAAAAAAATTTTTGAAAACGGAATGGGTGAGCAATGCGGAAAGAAAGAAATCCTGAATCCAATATGGGCTTGTGTGTTTTATTAATTTATTCTGATAAAAAGCAAAAATGAGGCATTGTGGATTTGCACAAAATTATTTTTATAATTTTGCCTCATGATTTTAAATTTAATTATAGTAACGATTACAGTTTTTGTACTAAATATACCTTTCGGATATTGGAGAGCCAATGTCAAGAAATTCGGGCTGCAGTGGGCTCTGTCTGTGCACATCCCGGTTCCTTTCATAATATTGTTGCGTATTTATTCCAATATCGGCTTTGCCTGGTACACTTATATATTTCTTGTTTCAGCTTTTTTCTTTGGGCAACGACTAGGTGCCTGGATACATAAAAACAGGCTATTGCATCACAAACTTACTACTTCCTGCCTCGTTATGGACGTGGCCAGAAGGCCGAAGAATTAAAAGTTTCGTATTCTATTTTCTTCTGCCACAAGCACCTTTTCCGCCTCCACCGTAAAATATCATTATTCCAATTATAAAACCGAAATTATACCAGTTGCCGTTGTTGTTCTTCTCGTAAACCTCAATACCGTCAACGAAAAGGCTGGCAACAAATGAAAACAAAGAGATAAACCCATGCCAAGCTCCCATAAGGAAACCGGCTGTTTCCTCTGTGAACTTTTCTGAGCCGGCGGCGCAGGAGGTTATCAGAAACAGAAACATTAAAAAGCCGGGTATTCTGTAGATATGCTTCTTCATGATTTTATTTTGTTAAATTATTTATAAAAGTAATATTTTTTAACTATCCGCAAACGGCAAACCAAAAATCGGGATTTACTTTGCTTTAAGTTTGCAAAATGAACAAACTCCTGTTTCTGTTGTCAACGCTAATACTTTTAACATACTGCCAAGGGCAGGATAATAAAGAAAACATGAATAAACTAAAATATGCTTCAAGCCCTTATTTGCTCCAGCATGCCGACAATCCGGTCCATTGGCAAGAATGGGGTGAGGAAGCCTTCGCTCAAGCAAAAAAAGAAAACAAACCGCTGATAATCAGTATTGGTTATGCGGCCTGCCATTGGTGCCATGTTATGGAGCATGAAAGTTTTTCCGATGAAGAAGTAGCTGCCTATATGAACGAAAACTTTGTTTGTATTAAGGTAGATAGGGAAGAAAGGCCGGATGTCGACCGTATTTATATGGATGCCGCACAAATGATCAACGGTCAGGGAGGTTGGCCTTTAAACGCTTTTGCCTTGCCCGACGGCAAACCGTTTTTTGCCGGTACCTATTTTCCCAGGCAAAGATGGATGGACATTTTGTCAAAAATTCATGACCTATATGTTGGTGAAAATGATAAAGTTGTGTCTTATGCGAATCAAATTGCCAATGGAATAAACTCTCATTCGCTTGACGAAGGTTTGATCAAGCAGGAGCATGACTTTAGCGTTGAAAACTATAAAAGCCTTTTCGATTCATGGAAGAATCAAATAGATTATAAACTGGGTGGTTTCAACAGGGCACCTAAATTCCCGCTACCGGTTGCCTGGGAATTCTTGCTCCAATATTATTATTTAACTAATGACAAAGAGGCCTTGAATCCGGTTTTGTTAACTCTTGACGAAATGTCAAAAGGGGGTATTTATGATCAGATCGGTGGCGGTTTTGCAAGATATTCGGTTGATGAGTTTTGGAAAGTCCCTCATTTCGAGAAAATGCTTTACGATAACGCCCAGCTTATCAGCCTCTATGCAAATGCGTATAAAATAACCAAAAAGCCTCGCTACAAAGAAATTATCGAACAAACGTTCGATTTTATCATTCGTGAGCTAAGTGATGACAATGGTGGGTTTTATTCGTCATTGAACGCTGATAGCGAGGGAGAGGAAGGGAAGTTTTACGTTTGGGCACGCCATGAGTTTAATGAGGCTGTTGCCGATGATATACGGGAGCTGATAGGCGAATATTATCAGCTTAAGCCTCAAGGCAACTGGGAAAACGGAAATAATATCCTTCTGCCAAAAGGCGATAAAAATGAGTTTGCCAAAAGTAAGAATATAGATTTTGAGAAGTTTGATGAAATACTTGACAGGGCAGACGAGCAGCTTTTAAATTATCGGGATAAACGGGAAAGGCCATCCACCGACAATAAGATACTCACTGCCTGGAACGGGTTGATGTTGAATGCTTGTTTGGATGCTTATACGGCTTTGGGCGATAAAAAATATCTCGCCACAGCGATAAAAAACGCTGAGTTCTTGGAAAAAAACATGCTTGAGGAGGATGGTTCGCTCCTTAGAAATTTCATGAACGGGAAATCGTCGATACATGCTTTTTTGGATGATTATGCTATTACGGCCAATGCCATGGCACATCTCTACGCTATTAGCTTCGATAAACACTGGCTCGACATAGCAGAAACACTGGCCGATTATAGCATTGATCATTTTCGCGATGAAAAGAGCGGAATGTTCTTTTATACCTCCGATAATTCGGAAAACCTCATCGCCCGGACTATCGAGACCACCGACAATGTTATCCCTGCATCAAATTCCATAATGGCAATAACATTGTTTGAACTATCCCACCTTTTCGATAATGAGCAATATTTTAATTTGTCGAAGCAGATGTTTGCACAAGTAAGAAACAAAATTCCCGAAGCCGGCCCTTGGTATGCCAACTGGGCCGTTTTGCAAGGCTTATTGACTTATGAAGTGAATGAAATTGCAATAGTTGGCGAGAACTCGGTAAAAATCAACATAGAACTACAGAAAAACTATTTGCCAGCTTCTATTTTCCTTGGCGGGGAAAAGGAGAACTTGCCGCTGCTTGAAAATCGTTTGATGCCTTCAAGAACAATGATTTATGTTTGCAGGAACAAATCTTGCAAGCTTCCTGTTGAAAGCGTTGAAGAGGCCTTGGCACAAATCAATAGTAGGAACCTGCCCCGATAAAATAGTCGGTACCTATAATGGATTTCACATAAGTAAGTTTCTTTTCTTCTTTGTTGCTTGATGGATTAATCCAATAATACTCGTAAAAACCGCTGCCGCCATCCTTGGCAATGTTTATCATGTCGCGTATGATATAGGATCCCTGAGTATCTTGCAAGTCATAATCGTTTTGCCCCTGATGCCCTGAGTCGGCTCCATGCGCGATATTAATACCGTCGAAATCGTTGATGAAGAAATATCCTGATGCATCGTCGAAAAACTTGATGTGGTCAACAAAGTCACGACAAAAATCAACCCTTTCGGCCCCGCCCGGATAAATATTGGTTATTATGCCCGATATTCCCCTGGCCATGGTGTTTACGGTTTCCTGCAATATTAGCTGCTTGGCCTCGTAATCGGTATAATACAAAGTTCCGGGACCCCCATAAAATCCCGTTCCGATAAACCAATTGGCCGAGGGTATGGATGTAACAAAGCTCAATTTTCTTTCGTTAATCAGGCTTGCCGGATTTTTGCGGTAATATTCAACAAAACCAAAGCCTGTATAACGAACTGTTTGTACCATCTCCTGGATAAAGAATTTTCCGTTTTCGTCCTGGACATTTATCCTTGAGGTTCCGATTAAATCATGATTAACATGGGCGACGGCCCATGCGCCATCAAGAGTCTCAATAAAAAAATAGCCCGATTTATCGTCGTAAAACCTTGCGCTGTCAACGAAAACCTGGCTGAAGGTTGCCCTGGAAGTGCTGTCGGTGATGTTTTTTGAAAATACTGTTTCAAATGCCGTTGATGCGTTGGTAGTATTGGTTTCAACTATCATTTTATTTAATTCCAGCTGATCATACATTGGCGGGTTGGGCTCCGGGCAATTACAATCGTTGCATGATGACTGACTAAAGATTACCGTTAATATCAAAGCTGTAAGATAAGAGATATTTTTCATCTGTTTTTATGTTGAGTTTTAATAATAAATGCCGCTTCCGACAAAATAATCCATACCCGGGAGCTTATAAACAAAAGCCGTTTTCGGCTCTTCATTCCCGCTAATCGGATTGTTCCAATAGTAATCGTAATATCCTGACCCTTGCGTTTTTGCAATTTTCACCAAGTCTCTTATAACATAATTGCCCTTTGAGTCCTGATAATCATACAAATTCTCTCCCTGAAGGTCTTTCTGTGCTCCGTGGGCAACGTTGACACAGTTGAAGTCATAAACAAAGAAATATCCTGACTGATTATCGAAAAAACGGATGTTGTCGATAAACATTCGGCAAAACTCTACTTTCGCCATCGAATCCTCATACATGTCGAACCCTCCTTTCAGCCCTTGTCCCATCGACTTTGTGGCAACTTCCAACACGGCTTTCGCAGCCTCTTCAGAAGTAAAGTAATATGAATCGCCGTTCTCATAAAACCCCGTCCCGATAAAAAATTGAGCGGCAGGAATAGATTTTACAAAAGCCAGTTTTCTTGTTGACAATCCGTTCGCCGGATTCTCAAAATAATAATCTACAAATCCAAAGCCTTTGTAATCGATTGCTTCAACCATGTCGCGCACATAATATTTTCCATTTAAATCCTGGACGTCCATCCGGTTGGTCCCTATCAGCTCGGGTTTTGTGGCATGGGCAACCATCCAGGCATTATTTGTTTCAACGAAAAAATAGCCCGACTCATCATTAAAAAAACGAATCGGATTTATGACGGCCTGGCAATATTCAGCAAATATTAGGCTGTCTTCCAAAGCATTATTTGTATAAATATTCTCGAATAGTGTTTCGAAGCCGGTGGCCAGATTTGTTGTACTTACCTGAACAACGGTTTTCAGCACATCGGTTTCAGACAGCATATCGCGATAGGGATCCGGATCGCAATCGCATTTTGTAGAACACGAAAAGACCGATACGAGCAAGATGGCAAGCGCAGTGGATCGCAATAGCAAATGGTTTTTCATCATCAATAATTTGGTTTTTAAAATATTGATGCTAAATTAATTAAAGATTTGCGGCTAATCAAATAAAAAACAAGAAAGTTATAAATAATTTGGTTTTAGGTACGATTCTATTTAATAATTCCTTTAATTTGTAGTGTTTAAAAAAGAGTCATGGCAATAAAAAACATAATATTTGATTTTGGCGGGGTAGTCCTCGATATCGATGAGCAATTAACCATAAACGAATTTTTGAAATTGGGGCTTGACCATCCTGAAAAAGCACATAGCAGCGAGTTCACGGAATTGGTGAGAAAATTTGAAAGAGGTATTTTTACGCCTGATATTTTCAGGAACAGGCTTCGCAACTTGCTTGATTTGAGTGCTACCGACCAGGAGATTGACGATGCGTGGAACGCCTTGCTCTACGATATTCCCGCCGAGCGGATCAAGATAATTGAACAGGCCAAAAAAAATTATAATATCTTCCTTCTGAGCAATTCTAACGAGATACATTACGACTTATATGTCAGGGATTTGCAATTGCGCTTCGGGTATAAGGAGTTTGCCGAACTTTTCCATCAGGCCTATTTTTCCTTCGATCTACATTTGAGCAAGCCGCATCAGGAAATATTTGAATTTATTATTTTTCAGGAAGGCTTGAACCCTTCTGAGACCCTTTTTATCGACGATAAGCTCGAAAATGTAGAAACCGCCTCCAAACTGGGCCTGCATGTCTATCAGCTAATAAAACCTGAGCGTATCAGGGATATTTTCTCAAAAGGAAAATTCAAGAAATAGTAATTTCAGTCATTTATCTAAATATAGAACTCCCTTATCTTTTCAAGCAAAATTAGAACTTCTTCATGGGTTGCTGCTTGCATGAGGCTATGGCGGAACGGCTTGAAGTTTGGATATCCTTTAAAGTAATCTGACCAATGTTTGCGCATCTCCAAAACGCCCCGCCTCTCACCTTTCCAATCGACGGATTTTGCCAACTGCATGCTGCTGATTCTTATACGTTCTTCAATATCAGGTAATTCCGGTATCTGACCTGTTGCCAGATACGTTTTTATCTCGTTGAATATCCACGGGTTTCCATATACTCCGCGGGCGACCATCAAGCCGTCAACGCCGAAGTTGTCTTTAAAGTATTTTGCCGATTTGGCATCCACGACATCACCGTTGCCGAAAACCGGGATGCGCATGCGCGGGTTGTTCTTCACTTCCCCGATCAGGGTCCAGTCGGCCGGGATGCGTGGCCTTTGGGTGCGCGTCCTACCGTGAATAGTGATTGCACTGATTCCTGTATCCTGTATCATTTCAGCAATATCGACTATTTCTTTATGCTCGTCGTCATAGCCGAGACGTGTTTTTATTGTAACCGGTGTTTTTACCGCTTTTACCACAGCCGCCGTCATTTTTATCATCTTGGGTAGATCGTTCAATATACCTGATCCGGCACCTTTTTTCACGACTTTTCGTACAGGACAGCCGTAATTGATGTCGATTATGTCAGGTTTAGCCCTTTCGGCATACTGGGCGGCCTTTACCATTGAGTCGATGTCGTGACCGAAAATCTGAATCCCGATTGGACGTTCAAATTCATCAAAATCAAGTTTCTTCACGCTCTTTTCGGCATCCCTTATCAAACCTTCCGACGAAATAAACTCCGTAAACATTATGTCGGCCCCGAACATCTTGCACACATACCGAAAAGGAGGATCGGTAACATCTTCCATGGGAGCCAGTAAGATCGGGAATTCGCCTACTTCTATATTTTCAATCCTTACCATTGATCAGCATTGTTTTCGGCATAAAAGCCATTGCAAAAATATTAATTTTGCCATACATCAAATAATAAGATATTATGCGCAGGAACGCCTATTTTGAATATATATCCCCTTGGGGGAAATTACTGCTTATTTTAGGTTTGGTATTGTTGTTCTCTATCTTAACTTCTTTCGGGGGATTGCTTATAGGGAAGTATTGGCTCGGCACCGACTTGGCCGCTTTGGCCGACTTGCTGTCGCATCCGGTTACAGTCCAAGCCATACAATTCACTAAATTCTTCCAGTTTTTAAACCAATTGGGAGTCTTTATTATTCCTGTATTTATGTATGCTGTGTTTGTAAGTAATTCGTCATCAGAATATTTAGGGCTTAGAAGAAAACCGATGTTCACCAGTTTGATAATTTCTGTTGCAATAGTGTTTACCATACTTCCATTTTTGAATTATATCAGCGATTTGAACGCGAACATGAAGTTCCCTGAGGGATGGTCGGTAGTGGAGCAATGGATGGCGGAAAAAGAAGCGCAGGCCAAGATGCTTACCGAGGCTTTTTTGAAAACCACTACTATCCCAGGCCTGGCCGTCAATTTGGTTATTGTTGCCTTAATTCCTGCTTTAGGGGAAGAAATGCTTTTCAGGGGCGTGCTTTTGCGCTTGTTTAATGAGGCTTTTAAAAATGTTCATGTCGCGGTTTTTGTTTCTGCATTTGTTTTCAGCTTGATACACCTGCAATTTTTTGGTTTCCTCCCAAGGTTGATAATGGGTTTGATTTTAGGATATTTATTCGTTAGCACGAAAAATTTATGGTATCCGATAGCGTTTCATTTTGTAAATAATGCTGCTTCCGTGATAATCTTTTTCCTTTATAACAAGAATGGGGTTGGTAGCGGGGCTGAAGGTTTCGGGGCCAGCAACAGCATTATTATAATAGTTGGAAGTTTATTGGTAAGCGTATTGCTTTTGTTGGTTGTAAAGAAAAGATATGATGTTCGGGTTTTGTGAATATGCAAGCTTTTTTAATAAATCCTTGAAAAAAGTTTGCATCAGTAATTAGCAAAAATCGTGTAACAACATATATCTCACGTTGTTAGGCGTTTTTCAGCAGACCCTAAGTAAAAGTCGGCTTATTGTGCCGTTTCGTGCGGCCCCCAATTAATAAAATACATCCATTAATCCTGAACGGGAAAATCAGGGTATAAAAAAAGGGAGCCTCGCTCCCTTTTTCAATATTTATAATAAGTAATTATTATTTCAGTTCCCCGGCGTTAACCTTCTTGGTCGAATAGTTTATCTTCAAAGCGTTGGATTTACGGAGTTCTTGTTTTACATCCGTAACCACGCCCATCTTAGTTTCGCCATCAACCTTAAGCGAAGTGGTGATAAGCTTTCTGTCAGCCTCGTCCCTTGCTTCCCTCTCGCGTGCAACGAACAATGGCACGTCCTCGATATTAGCAAAGACATCGTTTAGCTGGATACGTGCATTTGTACCAAGCTTGCTTTCTTTTGGTGTCCCGATATAGATATAGCTTACCAGCGATTTCCTTTCGAGTTTTTGGACTTCGCTGGCACTTGGCATATTTTGTTTCACCATGACGGTTACTTCACGCATAACGGTTGTAACCATAAAGAAGAACAAAAGCATGAATATGATATCCGGCAATGAAGAAGTGTTGATGACCGGGCTATCTTTTCCTTTTTTACTCTTAAATCTACTCATCTTAATTACCTCCCCCTATATTTTCCGGTTCTGCTTCGGAAACACGAACAGGAACAAGTTTGTTAATAACTTTAACCTTCGCCTGATCAACCAATTGAGTATATTTAACTCCATAATATTGAACCGATGCGTCATCCTTCATTTCGTTAAATGCACGTGCAAGCTCATTCTGAACCCTAATGTACATATCGTATGAAGTACCTCTGTCGTTTTTAAGAGAAACAACCCCCTTTGATGCCAGTATGATTTTGCCACCTAGTTCCTCAACCTCAACTTCTTTAATCTCAGGATATTGATCGTTGTTAGGATGAATACCCATAAAGTCGATGACTTTGTCCTTTAATGTGGAAATACTACCCGGCTTACCGTCAACGAGCAGCATATCGTGGCTGTTGACAAGTATTTTAAGGACGTTTCTGTCCTTGACATCAATGTTTTCGTCGGGATTATCAATTGGCGGAGGCAACTTCCTTGTAATACCGGTATCAATGTCCATTGTTGTTGTAACAAGGAAAAAGATCAAAAGCAAGAAGGCGATATCCGCCATCGAACCGGCATTAATTTCTGGTGCTGTCCTTTTAGCCATTTTTTAACTATTTAAAGATTTTAATTACTGAGGCATACAGCAATGATAAAACTGTTAGCCCAAAAGAGATATAAGTTACATACAAACCTGTGCCGACCATTTTGGAGGTTGTTTGTGTTAGCCCGTATTTTACATCCTGGACTTCTGAAACAGCGTCGCCCGCCATAGAGTATCCCACAAAGAACACAACTACGATAAGCCCGAGGCTAATTAGAAGTTTTACTAGGTTCTGAGGGTTGGTGATAAACCCGTAAACCGGTGATGCTACCATGATTGCAACCGCGACAACAAGCAGTATTTTTGCAAAGTTCAGAAATGTTTCCGTTTCTAAAATGTTAAAATAGAACAGGACACCGGGAATCACGGAAACAGCCAGCAACAGGATTAATATCCATTTTGTAATATTGGCAATGCTATCTTTCATGATTCTTATTTTTTGTTGTGTTGAGCCAAAATATCGATAAATGCAATCGAGCTGTCTTCCATGTCGTTAACAAGGCTGTCGATTTTTGCAACTATAAAGTTATAGAATATCTGCAGGATAATAGCAACTATAAGTCCGAATACCGTTGTTAAAAGCGCAACTTTAATACCGTCGGCAACAACTGTCGGGGAAATATCACCTGCTGCGGCAATATCGTCAAATGCCTTGATCATACCAATAACAGTACCCATGAAACCAAGCATAGGAGCCAGGGCGATGAACAATGAAATCCAGCTGACCCCGCTTTCGAGCCTACCGGTAACAACGCTGCCATAAGCAACAATCGATTTTTCAACTTCGTCCATGCCGTCGTCGAAACGGTTTAGGCCTTCGCTAAATATGCTTGCCACGGGGCCACGTGTTCCGCGAACAACTTCTTTAGCCTGATCAACCCCACCTGATTCGAGTGCTGATTCAATTCCCGATAAAAGTTTTTTGGTGTTTACGCTGGCAAGGCTTAAATAAATTATCCTTTCTATGCTTATGGCAAGACCAAAGATCAAAGCCAAAAGCACCACGCCCATAAATCCCGGGCCGCCTTCGATAAACTTTTCTTTTAATACCTGGTGGAATGACGGAGGAGCCTCAGGGGCTGCAACTTCTTCTTGTAGCGGAGCTGCATTTTCCGTTGTTTGAGCTGTTGTTGTGTCAACAGCTGTTGTGTCAACTGACTGGTCAGCTGCCACATCATCTTGTGCAATTACTAAATTAGATAACCCAAAGGTCATTACTGCAACAATTGAAAAAAACGCGATTAATTTTTTCATTTTTGTAAAAATTGATTTCTGAATGATTATAAATCTTAACTTAAACTACAAATTTATACTTAATTTATCAAAGCAATGGCTTTAACCCAAACTCATGATTAAACGGCAAAGATAAAAATATATCACTTTAAAAGAAGAAAAATTTAATTATTCAAACCTTGAAAGAGGGACAAAATCCCATCTTTTGCCGACAGGAGCTGGATAAGCATAAACCATACCAAAAAACACATAGGTGAATGATGTTGAATAAATCCAATAAAAAAAACCGGAAATCAATCTTTGAAAATCAATCCCCGGCTCACTTTCCCCGTTGCCGTGGCCTCGGATAAGCGGCAAATATTTATTATGGCTGTCTGCTGTATAATTACCCGTAGGTTAAAATATTTCGACATGCTTTGCAGATAAACCTCTCGGCAGTTTCTGCCTCGCAAAGTTTGCGCGTTCCTGAAAACCCTTGCGGCTTTCCCCTCCGGCCACGGGCTTATACTTTCGTATTTCCCAAATTCCGTTCTCCGGTATTGCTACCTTTGAATCCAAGGTTTTGTGCATGCTCGGAACTTGAACCGAAGTCGCTGTTCCTGGCCTTGCTTTACCTGACCCACAATTCCGAATCCTTAAGATATCTTCTTTGTCGGCGGAACAAACCTGCCTTTTATTTCTTTGCACCGACAAATATAAAGGTATAACAACAGCCTGTCAAGTATTATAAGTGATTAATGACCAACAATATATTAACATGGTTTATTAACAATTGTTGAAAAGTGTGTTTTGTCGGGATAGCCTTATTCTCTTTTTTGCTTAAAAAAGTCGCTGATCAACCGGCTGCTTTCTTTTTCGAGCAATCCGGCAGCGACTTTAGTTTTAGGGTGTAAAAAAGATGGGCCCTTAGTGGAATACCCTCTTTTTCCATCCCTGGCCCCGAAAACCAGCCTCCCTAACTGAGTCCAGTAAGAGGCGCCGGCACACATCACGCATGGTTCCAGGCTTACGTACAAAGTGCATTCGCTCAGGTATTTGCCCCCTAAATAATCGGCAGCGGCGGTAAATGCCTGCATTTCGGCGTGGGCTGTAACATCGGTAAGGGTTTCGGTTAAATTGTGTGCCCTTGCTATAATTCGACCCTTGCAAACCACTACTGCGCCTACGGGGACTTCTCCTTTGTCAAAGGCTTTTCTTGCCTCCTTTAATGCCTCCCTCATGAAAAACTCATCGGTTTTCTCTGCTATCATAATTGTTTTTTTAATGATGACGACGAAACCGTCTTCGTATATAATCGTTGATTTCCTTTAATGAGCTTATTTGTTGTGACGAATTGCCCGTGCGCACGTAAAACTTTTCGGTCTGTTGCCCGTTTTTATCCTTGGTCTTTAAATAAAGGGGGTGAGCCGATGGGTTGATTTGAATAATACAAATTGTTTTTTCTTCTAAGCGCTCAAAATACACCAACAGGCTCTCATTCACGAAGCTAATCCCAAATTGATTGACCATCAGTTTGTTCAGATGCAACTCAAAATAATCGGCATCGGGTTTTTTTAATGTGTTGAAATCGTCCTCAAGCCCTAGGATATCCAAGTCGTCGCCTACGCCTATTATCAATGTGCCTCCTTTGGCATTGGCAAAAGCGGCAATGCTCTTTAAGATAATCGCCTCGAGAACTTTGTTTTCCTTTTGTTGCTTATAATCGAAACGTAATGATGATTTAAGCTCAAGCATGGCAGTTTCGCCGCCGGCAATTAACTTTTCCAGATATTGCTTATCGTATTTTATCAATTCTTTGTTTTCAGTGCCGGCATTCTTTCTTTTCAAGAAACTTAACAACAGAGCAACTGCTCCAAGTACAAAAAGAAAAACAGATGAGTATAAGTATTTGTTTACCCATAAGCTGATGGAGTTGTTTATGTCGTCTTCTGAGACTGTAATCGCAAATCCCCCCAGGCCTTTATTGTCCAATGTATCTATCCTGGTCCAATATATTTGTTTGTGCCTCTCGAACGAATAGGTGTTCGGCTGGTTTTGGCGATTGTTTTTCCAGTTGGAAACAAGCTTCTCAATTTCCAGCGTCAGACTTTTATAATCCGCTATTTTAGAGGTGTCGTCGGTTTTGATGGGGGTTATGAGCATGCCCCTTTCGTCGATGATGTTAACCAAAGGGTTTTGGAAGCTGAAGATTTCCGAGAAACCTTTTGCTATTTCCGATGTTTTGTATATCAAACCGATAGTGTAGTTTTTCCCCTTACCGTCCTCAAAACCCGATACGTTCACAATAAGTTCCCGTTTGCCGGGAATTTGACTTTGAACCGAGCGCCAATAGCCAATCCCGCTGGAATCCTTTTTTAGCTCTACCATATTCCTGTTGGTTTTGTCCATGAAAAAGTTATAGGTGTCGCTCCAATTACTTATCACGTTTAGTTTATCGTCGAGGCGTGTCCAGTTTAGCAGGCTGTCGGCCGATTTGTATGAGTATGTAGTAGCCCAGGTTTTGTCTTCCCTGATAATTACGTAGCTCAAGTTTTTGGAAAAAAGAATGATTCCCTTAAGCAATTTATTATCAACCATCTGCGAAACAAATAAGTTGTCCAGGTCATGCTTTGTCCTTAAGGATTTATCAGTGTTGAACAATGCTGTCTTCGCATTGTTCATGCTTTTGTCGGCACTTTCGATAAAAGATTTTAAGCTTTTCTTGAAACCGGTTGAAACTGTATTTATAAGCTCGTCGGAATAAACTTTCTTGTCGTTGGCCTGAAAATATAAAATCAGGCTAACTATTGCTAGAACAAACAGGAAAAATGCAATTATCAGCCCGGATTTTTTAATCATAAGTAATTATTTTGATGACAAAAATAAGGCTTTACTTAATATGGTATGGGGAAAGGGTGTTGTTCGTTATATTTTTTTAATAAACAAGACCCTTGCTTTTTATTCCACTATGAACTTCCCCCTCTTGAGCTTTCCGTCACCATTCTTTATTATCGCAATGTATGTGCCTGGATTATAGGATGATACATCAATTCTTAAATTGTTTGCCATATCTTGGCCGTTGAACAAAAGCCTACCTTCGATATCAAATATTTTAATCGAGGATGCTTTTGCCATACCAAGGTCCAAGGTAATATGATCGTTTGCCGGATTTGGGAAAATCCCTATCCCGCCGAGGGAATTATTGTTCTTTATACCTGTATAAATATCAAGATTATATTCTGCCGTAAACAAACCTCTGCCGTGAGTTGCAGCAAGAACAATGTTGTCGCCATTTCTAAACTGCAACATATCTATCCTTACGTTTGCCATTCCGTCAACGGCAGGAGCCCATTCGGTGTTTTCCTCCTTTAGGGTGTTGGTAGCCCAAATGCCTGTTTCGGTGGCCAACAAAGCCTGCCCGTTGTTTTGTGGGTGATAAATGCACCAGCGGATAGGCATGTCTGGCAGGTTTCCTTCTTTTTCCTGCCAGCTTAAACCGGCATCATAGGTTTGCCAAACGGAGGAAACCCCATAGTTTGAGAATGTTACGAGCAGAGTGTCTTCTGATTTCCCTATGTCAACACAAGATATGCTGGCATTCGGAAAATCAGGGCTTCCGATCTCAGTGGTATTTGGCGTTGAGTTTATGTTTTCCACTTTAAACAATTTCCCCGATGAGGTCCCCACAAAAATAGTGGATGTTCCTTGTGGCGAAAAGCGCGAATATTTAATGTGGGAAAACGGAACGGATGTGGATGTCCCTATGTTGACCAATTGATCGTTCATTGTCCAGGGAACACCTGTTATGCGCAGTATTTTGTTGGCGTTGCCACCGGAAAAACCAACAGCGTTTGCGTATAGGTTGTTTAATTTATAATCGTAGTCGGCAGGACTGATGAACGTCCCGGAATTACCGTCAACGTAATTGGCTTGAGTATTATTATACCATGAGGAATAGCGGTTATAATAAACAGAAGTTATATAAACACTTGATTCGTTATTGTCCCAAAAGCAAAATGCGCCGTCGCCACCATCTATCATATCGTTTATTCCGACTATTCCACCGCTATAATGTAAAGTGCCGTTGTCCTGCAGCCCACCAATATAGTTCTCCGAGCCTGGTGTCGGGTCGATCGCGCATGAATAAAACTGCAGGGTATTATATGAGTTGTTTCTTTCCTTGAAGACAGGGTAGTTCAAGTTGGTGGTTTCCGAGAAAAACACACCGCCGTCACTCGAAAAAACTGCGTTGTTGTTGTTTTCAGGCCTGAACTGTATGTTATGTTGGTCGGCGTGGACATAAGCGTCGCCACCACCGCTATACATCAGGCTCCAGTCGGACACATGCCGCCAGGTTTGGCCTATCGAAGATATTTTCCATAAATCCAAACCACCGGTAATAACACCTTCTTCGTTGTTTGGGTCAACCTGAAGTATGAATGCGTGCCATGCCAGTGTCGCCCAATTAGCAGTACTTGGAGGTGTCATTGGGTTCCAACTTAACCCGCCATCCGTCGATGTTGCCATATAACGGCCTCTATAATAGGTGAATCCGTTTTCGTAACCGGCGGCAAACTGGGCGTAAACCCTGTTTGGGTTTGAAGGAGCAACGGCAATTATCGTCCTTGCCGGGATATTATAATAGTTTTCGCTGCTTATTTTCGTATTATAAAAATCATAAGTTGTCCAACTGTCTTCCAAACCGCTATCAGAATAAAGTATTGTTGCTCCGCCGTTCATGTTTAAATTCTCCATTGTCCCGACAAATATCCTTCCGTTGGCGGAAATTTCTATATCGGAAGGTGAATAAGGTTTTTGTGCAAAACTTCCCGGAATGATTGGCAATACCTGCGACCATGTGTCGCCACCGTCATCGGAACGGAACAATTCCGAAGGCATGCTCTCATGGTCCTCGCCCATATATATGCCTGAGACTACAGCAGCATAGATAACCCCAACACCGTTTTCGCTTCTGACAACAACATCTGTAACATAGGCGAAATCGGCAGTTGAAGGTATCAGGTTCCAGCTAAGGCCTCCATCAGTAGTTTTATAAATCCCGGCACCTAGGCCTGATGATTTCCTGTAAATAATTCTCGCTGTTTGCGCTTCGCCTGTCCCTACATACATTGTCTGGGTGTTTGTTGGGTCGTATGCCATGCAGCTTATTGCCAGATTTGGCCAGAAATCGTCAACGGCCTGCCATTGCGAACTGCTGCTTGTAATATCATCGTTATACCAAAGGCCTCCCGTAACACTTCCTGCCCATAGCTTGCTCTTGTCGCTGTCGTTTGGGTCGAACATTAAGGTACGGGTACGTCCTCCCATGCTCACGTCGGTGTCCTGCCAATCGAGGACAGGATCATAGTCCCTTTCTGACTTTTGGGCTTCCATCAAGGTTTTTGTCTGCTCGTAGGCTTTTATAATTCTTCTTTCGGGAACATAACCCAGTTTTGGGTCCATCGTCAGTATAAACTCCTGAAACGCAGCCATATCCGGTTGGTCCATGGCTTTTTCCCCGTTTATCGTCTGCGGCTGATAGGGTTCAAGGGCTCTGGCAGCTTCCAAGATCCTTGCCTCATAGTCTGCCCTCGAAGCATTGTCGGCCATAAAGGCCGTGAAATAAAATATGCCCGAAATGCATAGCGTCGCAATGGCGAATGTTGATAAAATTAGTCTTCGTTTCATGATGATGGTTTATGTGGTTGTAATTTTCTTTCTGTTGCCTAAATCACTTAAAAATAATCTGCTGCTAATTTATGACAAAAGTGCTAGTTGTTTTGTTGCTTTTGTTTTTTCTTTTCCGCAGTGTGGAGGAATGGTTTTTTTCATGGGATGGATTCCGCTGTCATTCATATTTATTTATTGCAGCCCAATTTTTTATATTGCGTGTTACAAGCTGGCTGTTTTCTTTTCCTATTCATTAGATCTTCCAAATTTGCCGCAATTTCTTTAAGTTCGTGCGTATGGGTAGGCAAGCTCGTTTTGGTCGTGCGTCGGCTTTTTCGTGCGACCAGCCAACCCGCCTGCGGAACGGGCAGGTATGCTTGATTGCGAAGCGTTGGCTATATATTTACTTCAATTACTTTACTCGTGTCAATTCCCAAGATGTCAACTACTTTAACCATTATTTTATATTTTCCTGATTCCTTGTATTCGTATGGTGTACACGTAAATTCAAGGGTCGGGTTTTTCTTGGTCCTGAAACTTTGCCACTCGTTTTCAAACAAATAGTTGCCAGTCCACATCTCGACTATGCTCGATGCAGGTTTTTCTTCTACTGAGTTTGTCGAAGTATCGTCTTTTTCATTGTGGATTTTTATGATTTCTTTTTTGTCTTCGTAATTAAAGTCAATTGCCCAATAATCAATCCAGTCGTACCAGTTTTCAGTTAAAACCGTTCTGGTTATTATTCCGTTTTTATCTTTTTCGATTTTAATTATCCGGCCATCTTCAATTACAACCTTGCTTCCCACCCGCATTGATTGCTGAATATCCTCAATGTCATCTTGTGTGTAATGTGTAACAAAATCAGTAAGTTCGACAGTGATTTTCTTTCCTGTGATTTTCTCTTTTGTGTTAAGGTAGGCTACATCATAAAATTTGGCTTGTCCTTTTTCAACGGCTCGTTTATCAAAAACATCTTTAGGAATGTATTTTAGCGTAATCGCAACGCCTTTTTCTTTGAGTTCCTGAATAAATTGCGGGGTTAAGCCCATTTCGAATTCAAAGCCCAAAACATCAACCTGCGTATAAAGTTTTTGGCGGCATTCCTCGAAAATATCCAACAAACGGCTTTGTGTTACCGGAACATCCAAAGGGCCGACATTTACAAACCGACCTACTTTACTTCCGTGCAAAGTACTATGTCCCTCAATTCTTTTTGCTTTGTATGCTTCCAGAATTAAATCGACATACAAATCTTCCTTGGCTTTTAGTTTACCGTTGCTTAAATCATCCATAAAAAACTGGCGTTCGTACTTTCCAAGGTTGAGTATTTCAAACGCCCTGAAATCTTTTCCTTTAATTTGTAATTCACGCTGAACCCCAATCATTCGTTTGCGAGTAGTATGTATTGAAAACCTTCCTAAATCAGCTGCAATCCATTTACGGTTTAATTTTTCTGCAACTGCTGCTGTTGTGCCACTACCACAAAAGAAATCTTAAATCACCTTTATCGCTGCTAGCATTAATAATCCTTTCTAAAAGTGATTCTGGTTTTTGAGTAGGATAATCAACTTTTTCTAAGCCCATTGGGTTTACTGGGTTAATATCATCCCAAACTGAATCTACAATATCACCTTCTAATTCATCAAGATAAATAATTCTTGTACCACCTTTAGTTGGATTAACATCATCTCTGTACAATCTACCATTTTCATCTTTTTTCCATCTTTTCAAATACTCTGGGCTATGAGGTTTAAATTGAGTATTCCAAACAAACCTTTCTTTATCCTTTTTGTAGGAAAAAATATAATCGTGTTTTTGTGGAAATTTTTTTGCTGTTTTTCTTTTAAAAGCAAAATATGTCCAAATTATTTCATTTAAAAAATTATCTCGTCCAAATATATCATCACATAGAAAACGCAGCAAACTATTAACTCTCCAATCACAATGCACATAAATACTACCATCCTCTGCCAAAAGATTGTGCATCAATTTAAGTCGTTCATACATCATTGTTAAATATGAGGATATACCCTTTCCCCAAGTATCACGGTAAGCAATTTCTTCAATGATGCTTTGTTTTTTTTCTGCTGTTTCTCCTCCAATCTGAATATCAAATCCAAAGTCAGAACCAACTGCAAAAGGTGGGTCGATATAAATGAGCTTTAATCCACCTTCTTTTTCAATTTCTTCCTTTATCGGGCCATTTGCTAAGGAGGAAAGAATCAATTTGTTGTCGCCCCAAATTAATTTGTTTGTCCAGCCTTTGAGTTGCCTGCCCCTGAAATCGGTTTCGAATAAACTTGTTTGTGGCTTATCTTCTTCTTTTCTCGGTTCATCAATATGCTCAATACTATGAAAAGGTAAGGCTACATTTGTTACCTCTTCTTTTCTGCCGTTCCAGAAAAGAAAAACATCTTCTTCATCAGAAAAGAGTTTGTAGATAAATTCCTTGGGAAGTTTTTCGCCTGCCTTAATAAGTTCTATTATTTGGGCTTTATCTATATCGTTTAAATTCATTTTATCTGCAGTTGTGTGTATTTATTATTGGTTTAATTTATTCAGAATACGCAAGGCATCTTTATCAAATTTAGAAAAGGCAAACCATTTTTTCCCTAAATCTTTTAAGCTGGCTCCAAAATGGTAAACCGTTTTTTCGTCAAGTATCAAAAAGCGATCGTGTGAATCAGCAAACTCCTTAATTTGAATAGGAGAATATTGTTCATTGTGTTTTTTCAGGTCGAGCGCCAACTGTTTGTTTATTCGTTTGGTAAAAATAGTAATCTTAACTTGTGGCATACGTTTGGTGAAAAGGGTGAGCGCCGTATCGTCAATGTAATTATCAATAAGGACAATCGAATTTTCGGCAGACCGTATCAAATCGGAAACAAACGAATAGGCATCAAAAACCTGACCTTCAAAAAAAATTCCCTGTTTGGGTTTTATACTTTTATCTTGGATAGCATTAAAAATCTGTTCAAATTTTTGGTCGTTTTCAATTTGTTTCAATTCCACTTTTTCGAGACGATTAAACAAGAGGGCATTGGTAGCAATAAACTTTTTCA
>JAADIS010000055.1 GCA_013151215.1 Chlorobiota bacterium
CAGCGCCGATGATACTGCTATACCAAGTGGGAAAGTAGGTCGTCGCCGAAATTTTATAAAAGCCCCGCACAGCGTGCGGGGCTTTTTTTTTTGACACTTGACAACTGATATATGCCGAAGAAGAACATTAATTACAAGAATCCTCCTAAGACTTTCTGCAGTTGAATCTTTTTCCTTCCTACATAAACAACAACAATCTGTTTTACAATCAGCTATGATCGATTTTATTCAACCATAATTAAACAAGGTGATTTATTTCCCCCTATTTTAATAACTCAGCGAACTTTTAGTGTTTAAATGACGTCTATTAATTACATAATCGGATAAATATTGCATTTCTTCAATATTTAACTTTAATCGGTGGCTTGTAATATTATCCATAATTAGTTAAAATTATTATTTTTATTAATAAGTGTTGACCCATTTAAGAATTTGCGTAAATTGGTCAATTATTTTTACCAAATCTAACATTATAGCACATTAAAGTAAAATGATATGAAGCGAAGATTTTTACCTTTAAGTTTGTTTTTGATTTTCACAATGTTAGGAGGATTCATTTTGAGTTCTTCGGGCATAGTACAAAGCAGGAAGTACGTAGTAAGGTCATACCCGAAAGACGCACTTTCGAAAGGAAACAAACAATCAGCAGAATATTTAAAGTTGTTGAGAAACAATCAACACACCGGATTGATAAATCCCAAAGACCTTATTGAGGTTCAAAATTCATTGTCGGAAATGAAAACCAACAGGTCCGGGGTTGAAATCAACTGGAACGAGTTGGGACCCGACAATTTTGGCGGCAGGACAAGAGCAATTGTATTCGACAATCAAGATGCTTCCGGAAATACTGCAATAGCAGCCTCGGTAAACGGGGGATTATGGAAGACTTCGGATATGGGGACAACCTGGTCGAAAATCAATCAGGCCTCATCAAATTTAAATGTTTCCTGCATGATACAAACCCAAAGCGGCGACTATTATGTAGGTACCGGCGAGGGTTTTTCAGCCAATGTACAATCAGGTCTCGGGCAAATGGGATATTCCGGAGGTTTTATGGGAAAAGGCATATACAAATCCACCGATGGTGATAATTTCACATTATTAAGTTCCACCTCCCCTACCCTCAACGACCAAACAGCTGACTGGGCATTTATAAACGAGCTTGCAATGGACCAAGCCAACGGGCGACTTTATTCATCCACGAATACAGGTTTAAAATATTCAGATGATGGCGGTAGCTCCTGGAGCGTGGCTAAAGATGCGGACGGCAATGAATTAATTGATAACTCAACTGATGTCCAGGCCGGTACGAGCGGTTTAGTAATTGCCTCTGTAAATAATTTAGCTTACGTTTCTTATGATGGAAACCCAACGAATTTTGTTCTTCGCTCGTTCGACGACTCTCTTGGGATGCTTCCTGCAACCAACGTAAAAAGAATTGAATTCTCAATTGCCCCAACCGACGAAAACATAGTTTATGCCAGCGTCGTGAACCAGTTCGAGGAAATTTATAATGTATATCGTTCAGCTAATAAAGGAGAAAGTTGGGATATTGTGCTACCCGGTTCCGAATCGATGGTTGTTTTAGGCGGACAAGGAGTTTATAATAATGTCATAAAAGTTTATCCTGACAACCCGAACAAACTATTTATCGCCGGTATTAATTTATGGGTTGGCGAAATGGTTCAGGAAGAAGGATTTTTTGCCTGGAAATCTGTCTCACAAGGATTTTTTGGTGTAGGATCCAATAATTATCTCCATGTCGATATCCACGATGTTGCATTTAGGAACGGATCAAGCAACCAGTTCCTGGTAGGAACCGACGGGGGTGTCTATATCGGTGAATATACTCAAGGTGAGTTCATTTACAAATCAGGTAACCGCAATTACACCACTAGCCAGTTCTATTCTGTCGGCTTTTCAGGCGTTCAGAATTATGTAATTGGTGGAGCCCAGGATAATGGCTCAATTTTAATAACCGGAAAAGGTAATACCGCAAAGCAAGGAAAAGAGATAATGGGTAGCGGTTTTGCCTTCCAGAACGGAGGTGACGGTGGCCCTGCAGTAATATCGCAAATCAATAAAGACGTGCTTGTTGCGAGTACAACTTTTGGCAATGTTAGAAGATCGGACGATGGCGGGGAAAACTATTCCACCAACTCACAATTCCTAGATGGCATAGGCAATTTAAATGCATTCAAAACACCAATGGCATTATGGGAAAGCTTCGACAACCCAAACAGCAGGGACACAATAATGTTCTATAACAGAACCGGGGAAACAATTGCCGCAGGAACAAATACAATGGCTCAAAGCCCGAATAGCGGTCAACCGTTTTACTTCGACATGCCTTATGACCTTGCAAACAAAGATTCCATTAAAGTTGTTGACCCTGTTTCATCAAGGTTCTTTCTGGCAACAGCCAACCATATCTACATGACTACCGAACTTCACAACTTTGCTAAAACACCTGAATGGTGGGAAATAGCGAACAGTGATTTTACGGTATTTGGAGGCATTCCCCATTGCATCGCTTTTTCAAGCGACGCGAATCATGTTTTTGTAGGAACTCAAAATGGCGAATTGTTCCGCATATCAAATCTTGCCTTAGCGTATAACTTCGATCGTGCCGACGTCAGCAGTCCTTCGAGCATAGTTTCCGTTGAGAAATTACCTATTTATGAAAGTGGTGGCACAGAAGAAATTTCACAAATCATCACTTCCATTTCAGTTGACCCGCAAAACGCAAATAATGTCCTGGTCACTTTAGGGAACTACGGAAATGATCAATACATAATGTATAGTACAAATGCCCTTGATCAAGTCCCGACCTTTGAATCAAAACAAGGAAATCTGCCAAAAATGCCGGTTTATTCCTCGGTAATCGAAATGAAAGATGGTTATATAGTCATCATAGGGACGGAAAACGGGGTATTTAGCACTTCCGATATCACAGCAACATCTCCTAGTTGGAATCAAGAATACTCAGCCATGGGAAGCGTTCCCGTTTTTGAATTGAAGCAACAACTTATTGGCAAGGAAAGAATCACAATCGAGAAAAACGGTGAAGAGTTTGTTTTTGAGGGTGTCCACAATAAAGGGTTAATTTATGCTGCGACCTACGGCAGAGGATTGTTCTACACAGGTAAATTCTGGCAACCACCTACAGGTGTTAGCGAAATAAAAGATAATAGCGACAAGTATTTAAGCCTTGTCGTTTATCCCAACCCTGCCCATAAGTACGTTAATATCGAAATCGATGCTGCAGAGAACACAAATGCTAGAATCTCCGTTTACTCCTTGAGCGGCAAATTGCTTATCGATACCGAAAGGATGCTGGACAAGGGCAACAATGTTTTAAACCTTAATATAGATGTTCTTAAAACAGGAACATATCTTGTTAGAACAGCCTCCGAAGGGAAAGTATATACCAACAAAATAATGGTTAATTAATTTATCGCAAAAAGAAAAAAAATCAGATATGAGAAATCTATATTCAATGTTAAGTCTAATAATGGTGCTCTTTACGGTATCGCTTTACGGACAACAAAGAGTTTACGCTCCGTCCTTAAGTTTACCTGAAAACGGGGATACTGAGCTAGCACCTAACATTACCCTCGATTGGAATGCAGTAACCGGCGGGACTTTAGAGGTTTTGTATGAACTGCAACTTGCCACGACAGAGGACTTTAGTGATGCCGTTACTTTTCCGAAAACAGATGTTACCGCAATAGATATGACTGAATTAAATTTTGGCGGGACATATTTTTGGAGAGTTAAAGCTTATGACGGTGATAATATCTCCGAGTGGTCAGAAGTTTGGAGTTTTACGGTAGCAACTACTGTTTTTTTGGACAAACCTAGTGACGGAGCAATGGTTTATGCCGACCCCAATGTAAGCTGGAATGAATTAACAGGCTTGTCAAAATATCAAATCCAGATCGACACATCGTATATCTGGAATAATGTCGCATTGCAGATTACTGATGATTTGTTTGGGTCTTTCATTATCGATGAAACAAATATGTGGCTGGTAGGCGATGCCGGAACGATATTGCATTTTGATGGTACTGCATGGTCAACAGTTGATGCAGGAACCACGGAAGCCCTAAACGCTATTTACTTTGTAGATGCGGACCATGGGTTCATAGTTGGAGACAATGGCACATTCCTTAGTTACGACGGTAATGCCTGGGCTGCGCTTGATGCAGACACCACCAACAATCTTACGGGCGTCGCATTTGCCGATGCCGATAATGGTTATGCCGTTGGTGACGGTGGGTTGATATTAAAATACGCATCAGGAACATTTACCGTTGAAACTGCGACGGATGGAGGTTCGGA
Organism: Chlorobiota bacterium; assembly: GCA_013151215.1. GTDB lineage: Bacteria > Bacteroidota > Bacteroidia > Bacteroidales > F082 > BM524. The sequence goes on from JAADIS010000055.1 coordinate 4,345, forward strand.
AATCACTGACAACTTATATGACATTGACGTTGTTGACGCAAACAATTATTGGGCTTGCGGAAAAGGCAAGGTCGTGATTAATTATAACGGTACGGAATGGACAGGCAGCGACGTTGGAACCAAGGATCATTATTCAGTATGGTTCAACTCAGCAACTGATGGCTGGGTTGCATCTAAATCAGGCAAGATCAACCATTATGACGGTTCTGAGTGGACTGAGATTTCGGGAATTACAAGTAAAAACCTTTATGGCATTTCATTTGACGGCCCTATTGGTTATGCAGTAGGCAAATCAGGGACCATGTTGGTTTATAATGGTACTGAATGGTCACAAATCACCTCCGGGACAACATCTAATTTAAATACTGTTTTTGTAAATTCAGGATATGGTATTGCCGCGGGAGATGGCGGAAGTTTGATCAATAAAGCAGGTGAGGGTTTTAACAGCCCATTTGCCAAGATCATAAGTGTTGTCGCCGATTCAACAAATTATGACTTTTCAAACCTTTTGTTTGGCAAATCATTTTATTACAGGATGAGAGCCATGCACGCTTCGGACACATCGGCCTGGTCAGCTGCCAAATCGATGACAACATTTGCATATCCTGAAATAACATCCCCCTCGAACGGCAGTAGTGACGAACCATTGAAAATTACTTTTGAATGGAGCGAATACAGCGGGGTAACAAGATATTACGTGGAAGTTTCAAAAACCGATGACTTTGCTACCTCACTGAATTATATTAGCGATTCGAATTCCGTTACTATTAACAACTTCAATTTCTCGCAACAGTACTTCTGGAGAGTAAGGGCCGAACATCCTGATGATATTTCCGACTGGACCGACCCAAGTAGTTTTACTACTCTCGACAATATAACTCTTCTTGCACCTGAGGACAATGCCATTGGAGTAATCAGAAGCGTTCAGTTTGTCTGGGAAGAAGTTCCCGGCGCGGTTTCGTATGAAATTCATATCGACAAGGATTCAAATTTCCCGACACCTGAAATCGGTTTTACCGACAAGTCATTTTATCAAATAATAAGCCCGCTTGAAGAAAAGGAAACTTATTACTGGAAAGTTAGGGGAGTTGCCGGACTGGACACTTCCTCGTGGAGCAATGTCTGGTCGTTTGAGGTTGAAGGCCCAGATGCAATAAAAGATATCTTTACGGAGAAATCAGTCAAGTTGTATCCTAATCCTGCAGAGAGCAATTTCAGTATCGACATAAATAGCATCGATATTGCTGAATACCAAATTAATATTAGTGATATGACAGGAAAAACGATTTACCAAACATCATTTACCTCAAGTGTTGGACCTAACATTGTTAATTTGAATATTGACAATAAACTATCGAAAGGAGTTTATATGATTGATATAAAACGCGGCAAGCTATCAGTGAACAAGAAACTATTTATCAAATAGTTATAAAAGAATAATTTATGAAAGGGCTTTGATAATTCAAAGCCCTTTTTTTTATAAGACAGCCTTAATATTTATTGAACCGCTTACCCCAGCTAAGGCTAATATACAATTGAGGGAAGATAATTTGATTCTCTGAATAGGCCATAACCGTCATTCCGGTAGGCAATGCATCGATGGTCGTGCCCACCTATACTTTCATCTTTGTGCTTTCTTTTCCAAACTCAAAGTTAAGCCCCAGCTTAAAATATGCGCCGGGATGAATAGTTATTTCCCCGAAGCCATTTGAGAAAGGCGCCCTGCCAAATTCCCCAAGCCAATTTCTTTTTGCTGGATCCTTATCATAAACACGTGCCACTATCTCATACGATGGAGGAGAATAGCCCGGGTTGGTTTGATAAATAACATAGAGATAGTAAGGTTTGGCGATACCTAAGCTTATTCCTGTACCATAAACAAACCTAACTTCCACCCCACCCCAATACGGTTTTCGGTTCAGAAGCCTCTTCCAGCTTACACCTCCTCTTAGGAAAAAAGTATCGTTCTTCTTCCCAAAGATGTACCTTTTAGCGTTCTCATAAGGTTGTTGAAGCTTTATTTGGTTGAGTGCGCGATAGTAAGTAAAACTAAAGTCCCACATCCTGGTTTTGAATATCGACAAGCGCTTACCGCTGCGGTACTGGGCGCCATAACCTAAATTGTTTGATACGAACCCGTAGGTCGTTGTTCTATTATAGAGTACTTTATTCTCGGATGTATCAAGGAATTCAGTATCGAACTGAGCATTTGCATCAATGCCAAACAACAGCATTGCCAAGAAAAGTAAGATATAAGCGTGACTTTTCATAAAATGCAAATTTTCAACACTTGAGGTTGATAAGTAAAATAAAGAAAAAACGTTCTAGTATTTCGATTCTTTTTGATACTTATGTGTTTCGCCATAAGCAGCGCATTTACTTGAAGATGTGCAAGATGTCGCAAAAGCAAATAACAAGACCGCGGCGGAAATAAGTACTAATAATTTCTTCATAAATTTGAATGTCTTTTTATAAAATGATAATATAAAGTATCTCTGACAAAGAAAAACAGATTTTCTATAAATAACAAGCTTTTTTATAGATTATTGCTAAGTTTACACAAATTTTTATCAAGTGAATCCACAAATTGAGGAAAGTTGGCTGGAAGCCCTGCGCGATGAGTTTGAAAAGGACTATTTTAAATCCTTAAAGTCATTCTTGAAAGAAGAGAAATCGAATCATATAATATATCCGCCCGGGAACAAAATTTTTACGGCTTTCAACTTATGCCCACTAAATGCTGTCAAGGTGGTTATTATAGGGCAAGATCCTTACCATGGCCCGGGGCAGGCACATGGCTTAAGCTTCTCGGTCCCGCCAGGAATTGCAATACCTCCATCCTTGCGAAATATTTATAAGGAAATAAACGAGGATCTGGGGATTCCGATAGCCAAAACAGGAAATCTGGAAAAGTGGGCAGCTCAGGGCGTGTTGATGCTCAACGCAATTTTAACGGTTAGAGCAAACCAGGCTGCATCGCATCATAATAGGGGTTGGGAAAGATTTACCGATACGGCAATAAAAACCATTAGCGACCTACGGGCAGGCATAGTATTTTTGCTTTGGGGAAATTTTGCCATAAGCAAGAAGAAATTGATAAATACCGAAAAGCATTTTGTTCTAACTTCGGTTCACCCTTCACCGCTTTCTGCTAGCAGGGGCTTTTTCGGTTGTAAGCATTTCTCTAAAACCAATAAAATTCTTCGCGAAAACGGCATTGGCGAAATCGACTGGAACCCTGTCAGCTAATCAAGCTTAAGCGAGCCAAATAATCAAAATGCCCCCCTTCAGATATCAACTCCGCCTCAAAACCTGCTTTGCGAGCATAATACCACAGGTTGCCAAAGTCGATAAACAACCATTTAAAAGGCTTTGACCTTATTCCATTGTATTCAAATTCATATTCCACTTCTCCATAGTACTCCTCGCTCAAGTCAAGCAAAACGGAGCCGTCATCCTCTTGGTATAAATAAAGCAAATCCGACGAGTCAAGCAATATTTTCCCTCCCTTTTTAAGAAGGGACCTTGCATGAGCCAAAAACCTTTCCAGACCGGCAATATCAGAAGCAATACCGATACCGTTCATCAATAGCAGGAGAGTATCGAACTTTTGGCCGTAAAACTCAAATACATCAGCGGCATAAACTTTATCAAGCCCCCGTTTTCTCATTAATGCAACCAAGCCTTCCTGAATTTCCAGCGAACTAACATCAATTCCGTGTTCCCGAAGCCAAAGTGAGTGCACCCCAAGCCCTGCGCCGATATCCAACACCTCACCACTGCACATCGATAAAGCAAGTTTCTCCAGTTCGGGCATATCTTCATAAGAACGGAAAAAGTAAGAAACAGGTACCTCTTCCTTATCCGCCTTATTGCTATGAATAGCTATTATGGCATCAATATCCCCTTTAAAAAAATCGCTGCAAGCCATTTCCAAAGGTGAGCCGACACTTTCTGATCCCATCATTTATTTTTTTGCAAAATTAAAGAATAAATAAAAATAAATAAGATACGAAGTATTACTTTTGTGCTTTTAAAAACGTCTATCAACATGCACAAACTAATTTTTGCAACCAACAACCCACATAAGCTTAAAGAAATAAAGCAAATACTTAAAGATGAGTTTGATATTTCAAGTTTAAGGGAGATTGGTTTCGGCGAAGACATACCTGAAACAGGCACTACCCTAGACCAAAATGCCTCCTTAAAGTCAAAAGTGATACATGATAAATTCAATCTTGATGTTTTTGCCGATGATACCGGTCTTGAGGTTGAAGTCCTTGATAACGACCCGGGAGTATATTCGGCACGCTATGCCGGTGAAGACGGGAACAGTGAGGCAAACATCAAAAAGTTATTGTTGAAACTTGAGGGACAAAAAAACAGAAAAGCACGTTTCAGAACAGTTATATCGCTAATTATCAACAATAAGGAATATTTGTTTGAAGGGGTGGCCAATGGCAGCATATCACGGAAAAAACATGGCGACTCAGGATTTGGTTACGATCCCGTTTTTTTTCCTGAAGGCTACCATAAATCATTTGCCCAAATGACCCCGGAAGAGAAAAACAAGATTAGCCACCGGGCCAAAGCCATGGCCAAACTGGTACAATTCCTGAAAAAGGGAACTTATTGATCCTCAACAATATATTCAAGGGCCGGATTGAATAGTCCCTTTTTCTTGAAATACCTAATAATTCTTAACTTTGCACATTAATTATTGCAATAATTTTTAACTTTCAAAGTTATCAAATTGTCAATCTGTAATATCAATGACTGGCAAAAATAATTTAAAACAATGGGTTTCTTTTATTTCCTTGGTCGCAAAAAATTTTATATCCATCTCGGAATTATCCTTTTATTGATCGTAATTCTTTTCTTTGGCGTTTTAAAGTCGCTGGATATTTACACTCAACATGGCAAAGTGTATTTAGTGCCCGACTTTTACGGAAAAACGGTTGACCAGCTTATTGACAACCACTATGATGAGTATTTCGACCTTATTGTCATCGACTCCGTTTATGATAAACGCAATGAAAAAGGGGCTATCTTGATGCAAAACCCAAAAGCCGGCTCCAAAGTAAAACAAGGGAGGCATATTTACTTGACCGTTGTTGCACAGCAGCCTGAAAAGACAATGATGCCAAACCTAAAAAACCTATCGCTGCGGCAGGCTATTGTTACTTTGGAAATGAACAAGCTTAAAGTTGGGCATTTGAATTATGTGGACTATTTTGCAAGGAATGCCGTAATAGACCAACTGATCGACGATGAAACCATAGAGGAGGGCACTGAGATCAATACGGGCACTGAGATAGATCTTGTAGTAGGAAAGGGTAAAATTGACGTTAAGGTAAATCTTCCGCTATTGATAGCAAAAAAACCGAAAGAAGCCGTAAAAGCACTCCATTACGCCTCCTTAAACAAAGGAAAAGAGTATTTCATGGATGTTGACGACAGCAGTCGCGCCAGGGTTTATAAAACAGAGCCCGATATATCGAAGACCGACCTAGTTGAATTGGGCAAGGAAATAAATATCTGGTATCGCTCCGACGAATCCTTCGATTTCGACTCATATCTCTTAAAGTTCACATCGGACACACTTGATGTCGATTCAGCTAGTTTTGAAAATAACGCCAAGATAAACAATGAATTTTAAAGTTTTTTTATCATTATTGATCATTTTGGGTTTCAGCACACTAAATGCGCAGGAACTTCTCAACGGACTTCAGTTCAACGAATCCGTCAAACAGGAAAACAAGAAATCACCGACAAGTAAGATCGAGTACCCTATTGGAGGAATTCAAAAACTAAAGCTTCCTTTTTTTGATGACTTCGCTAGCTCAAAAGTTTATCCTGACGCAAGCTTGTGGATTGACAATTATGTGTTCGTCAATAGCGATTTCCCCTTTCGTCCGACCAACATCGGTGTTGCAACTTTTGACGCCATAGACGAAACCGGGGCCATTTACTCAAACGCTGATTGGATACCTTTCGAGGCTGATGTATTGACGTCGAAACCCATCAGGTTGGATTCGGTTTTCAACCCTGTTAGCAGAAAATTAAGCCCGGCCGACTCGCTTTACCTGAGTTTTTACTATCAACCCCAAGGTCGTGGCGAGGAGCCTGAGCCCTGGGACACATTAATACTTGAAATGAGCCATCCCACCGGCGACACGATTTTTACGCATTATGATTCGATAAATGTAAACATAGAATATTATTTGAGCTCATTGGGTTCCGACACTATTTTCCCGGGCGACACACTGTGGAGCCCGCCCGGTTGCGACACCAATCTCTATATTATTAATTACAGCACTCTAACAATTAACGATCCGTTTGTTACAGTTCTTTGCGATTCGGTAATGGAAGCCGAATACATTTGGGAGAGGGTTTGGGGAGCCGAAGGAATGAAATTATCGGAATTCCAGGATTTATATGGCAAGGACTTCCTCCAGGTGATGATACCTATAATCGACACCATCTATTTCCACGACGATTTCCAGTTCCGGTTCCGCAATTACGCAAGTATTGCCGACGATGTGATTCCAAGCTGGAAAAGCAATGTGGATCAATGGAATATAGATTATATATATTTGAATTATAATCGAAAAAGCTCGGATACAACTTACCGTAAACTTGTTTTCTCGGAAAGGGCGCCAAGCTTTCTTAAAAAATATGAGGTTATGCCCTATAAACAGTATAAGGCCGATGCGCCTATCAATACGTTACGCCCTGATATTGAGATGTATATATCTAATCTCGACAAAATCGGACATAACACTAATTACAGATACAGCCTACAACAGGTAAATGGCGACTATAAAAAGTCCTATAACGGGGGAAGTTGCAACCTGCCTCCTTTTTACTCATTCGGATTCCAAAACTGCGAAACGGGATGCGGGGCTGCCCATGCCTGTCCGCCTACAAACTCCTTTAATTTCGATTTCGATGTTGACACGGCATCATATATTATAAAGCACTATATAAGCGATTCTTCCGAAGCGAATATCCTTGTGGATTCTGCCATTTACCGCCAGGGATTCTATAATTATTATGCTTATGATGATGGCACGCCCGAATTCGGATATGGCCTGGAACCCGCGGGAGCAAGTTTAGGCTACCGTTTCACATTAAGCGTTGCCGATACTATTTACGGGCTACAGATGTATTTCAACAAAACCTTTAACAACTCCAACGAAAAACTCTTCGACCTGCTCGTTTATCGCGACAATAATGGCGTCCCCGGCGACATTGTTATACGCCAGGAAGGCCTCAAACCAAAATGGGAAGATGGTTTATATAAGTTTCATTCATACATTTTCGATGAACCTCAAGTATTGAGCGGAACATTTTATGTTGGTTGGGAACAATATGAAGCCGGATTGCTTAACGTTGGTTTCGACACCCACTTTAATTCGAGCAACAACTTGTTTTATAATATCGAAGGAATATGGTATCAGAGCAGCTTCAACGGCAGTTTGATGATGCGGCCAATTATCGGAAGCGTGGGCAACGAACTGGTTTTTGGGACTGATGAACGAGAAGCAGGCTCTTCACATATAAAAATTTATCCCAATCCGGCACATACGCAATTCAGGCTTGACATCGCCAGCATCAGCAATCCGAAAAATGCTATTATAAAGGTGTCCAACTTATACGGATTGACGGTTATTGAAAGAAAAGGGGCAAGTAAAATATTTTTTATCGGTAATTTGCCTAAAGGACTATATCTTGTAAAAGTGCTTGACGGAAATAAAATTTTCAACTCAAAACTAATAATCAACTAGCATGGGACACGAGAACCAGGAAATTACCGATGAAAAGGGTGAGCTGTTCGAACACTTCAGGTTTGTGGCCGATCCTGCTCAATCATTATTAAGAATCGACAAGTTCCTGCACGGCAAAATTGAAAATGTCTCTCGAAACAAAGTTCAACAAACCGCGGCGGCGGGAAATATCCTGGTAAACGGGAAAGCCGTCAAACAAAATTATAAGGTAAAACCAAGAGATGTCATCAGTATCGTCTTGTCAACACCACCGCGCGAAATAGAGATTTTCCCCCAGGAGATACCTTTGAATATAATTTACGAGGATGACGACCTTTTGATCATCAATAAACAAGCAGGTTTGGTAGTCCATCCCGGACACGGGAATTATGATTCCACGCTGCTCAACGGGCTTGCATATCATTTTGAAAAAACTAACCAGAAAATTGAAAATGGCTTTGGTTATCTTGTTCACAGGATCGACAAGGACACCTCGGGTTTGTTATTGATAGCCAAAAACGAGCTTGCTCAAAGCAAGATTGGAAAACAATTCTATGATCATAGTATTGACCGGAAATATCATGCAATAGTTTGGGGCGACTTTGCAGAAGACGAGGGAACCATTGAAGGACACATTGGCAGAAGCCTGAAAGACAGGAGGGTAATGACTGTTTTCCCTGATGGGGAATACGGCAAACATGCCGTTTCACATTATAAAATCTTAAAACGGTTCGGTTATGTTAGTTTGGTTGAATGCAAACTTGAAACTGGGAGAACGCATCAAATCAGGGCGCACTTCCGTTATATCGGCCACCCTCTTTTTAATGATGCCAGATATGGCGGCGATCAAATCCTGAAAGGAACAACTTTTACTAAATACAAACAGTTCGTTCAAAACTGTTTTAAGATCTTAGCTCGCCAGGCCTTGAACGCATATTTGTTGGGCTTTGTTCATCCGTCCAGCGGAAAAAAGATGCTCTTCGAGTCCGAGATGCCCGCCGATATGCAAACAGTCCTCGAAAAATGGGATAATTATTCCAGGCACAAGGATTTGTTTGAAGATTAATCTAATTTCCCGAGTTTTTCACCTTAATAATTTTTCCTGCTATGCTAACAGCAATTTCCGTTGGTGTATTACTATTGATATCCAAGCCGATAGGGGCATCTACCTTATCAAGGGCTTCTTTGGCATATCCCTTTGCTAGTAACTTTTTAAAGATAACTGCAACTTTTGTCTTGCTGCCCATCATACCAAGATATTTAATCTTTTTATCTAAAAGCTGCTTTAAAATCCTCATGTCGCTCTTATGCCCGAAACTCATTATTACAACATAAACATTATCTCCCTCAGGAATATATTTTGCAACTTTTTTATAGTTTATTATCTTCTTGGAATTAGCGTAAACATTTTGTTTATAGGTAGTTAGATACTCATCCCTATTATCGAGCACACTAATGTGGAAACCCAGCCTCTTGAAAATCAAACTCAGTTCAACACTCACATGACCACCACCAAAAATGTATAAGAAGTCGTTAAAACCAAGTCGTTCGGTAAGGCTCCAGTGCTCCTTATCGCTGATAAGACTGCTAAATTGGCTGTTCGAGCTAAGTTCGCGGTTGAACACAAAACCGCTTTCGTTAAATACAAGCCTCCCCGACTTTGATTTCCTGATCGATTCGCTCAAAGGAAGATATGTGCTGTCCAGATTATAAAAAGCAATCCATTGAGTTCCTGAGCACATCATACCCGATGAATCTTCATCTTTTGATGAATTGTGTATTTGTTTTTTTAGGAATATTTCAGATGGCTTTTCAAATTGCTTTCTTGCCAATTCCACCATCTCGAATTCCATTTGCCCACCACCAACAGAACCAGAAAGTTTTCCGTCGTTAGAAACGGCCATCTTAAATCCCTTCTTACCGGGGCTGCTTCCTTTATTGTCAATAACAACAAGCAAAACAAGCTTGCAATCATTCTTCAGCCTTGAACTTATAAATTCCCAAATATTCATAGATTTCTTTAAAGTGTTCATCCTGTACCGGATTGGGCAAAGGTAAATTTTTCGTAATCATCAACGGTATTTATATTTATTAAAATATTGCTGTTCGACACTTCCAAGCCAACTCCCTTGTTCGAGGTTAATATATTCTTGAGATTTATGTCTTCCACCTTGAGACTTAGTATTTCCTCTATGATTTTAGCTGACAACAAAACCGGATGGCCACCCCTCCCTTTATTTAATATCCTTACAAAATCATAATCCTTGATCCTCTCGATCATCATCTTCAGGATTTCCGGATCAGCATAGGGGTTATCAACATTATGAACAAAAACGCTCTGGCAGTTTTTAAGTTTTTCTAAACCAAGCCTTATCGAATAAGACCTTCCTCTGTCAACATCATGGTTCTCTGCCAGCTGAAGCCCGCGGTATTTGTTCTTCAAAAAAGAATTAAAAAAAGCGGCACCATCGCTATTGGCAACAACAACTATCGAATTGCACTCCATCTTGTCATAGGCAATAATAATGTTCTCAAGAAATGTCATCCCGTTGGCAAGCTCGATCGCAAACTTGTTTTTGCCCATACGGGAAGAATGCCCGGCTGCCAGGATTACCGCTGAACTAGTATGCTTCATTTAACTTATGTTTGATAAACAAATATAAACAAATATTGATTTTTCCAGCGTTTTCATTAGATTTGTTACCTAAATAATTAGTATATGACCGACAGTTTTTCGACAATGCCATTAGATAAATCATTGAAAATTATTTTATCCCAATATGACAATTATAAAAGCGTATTAGGCATTACGGAAGAAATGTTTTTTAATCCTGTAAGTAAAAGCAAATTAAGGAGCCAACTCTACGGCAAGACTCTTGAAACTCCCATTGGCGTCGCTGCCGGACCGCATACACAATTATCTCAAAATATTGTAGCCGCCTGGCTTTGCGGAGCCAGATTTATTGAATTAAAGACAATACAGACCCTCGATAAGCTGAATGTCTCAAAACCTTGCATCGATATGCAAGACGAAGGATATAATTGCGAATGGTCGCAAGAACTTAAAATACAGCAGTCTTTCGAACAATATCTCGACGCCTGGATAATAATTCATATACTGAAGGATAAGTTTGCCTGGAACTCATCAGATATTGGTACAATTTTTAATATGAGCGTAGGCTATGATTTAAAAGGTATTTTGAGCGATAAGGTACAATGGTTCCTCAATAAGATGAAAGATGCCTCAATTGAACTCGACCAAAAAATCAGGAGTATTGAAAATATTTATCCAAATATAGTCAATATAAATATAAACCCATGTATATCAGACAATATCACCTTGTCCACAATGCATGGTTGCCCAGCGGACGAGATAGAGACAATAGGCTTATATTTAATTGAAGAGAGGAAACTACATACTTCTATCAAATTAAACCCAACTTTATTGGGTAAAGAAAAACTGCTTGAAATAATATCAAACTCAGGTTTCGACACCCAGGTTCCCGATATTGCTTTCGATCATGACTTGAAATATGAGGATGCAATAAAGATAATAGAAAACCTTCAAAAAAAGGCTCAGCTGTGCAGTCTTCAGTTTACGGTTAAGTTAACCAACACTTTGGAGAGCAGAAATCATAAGGACATTTTCAATACAAATGAAGAAATGATGTATATGAGCGGCAAAGCCTTGCATCCTATTTCAATAAACTTGGCCGCCAGACTTCAAAATGATTTTGAAGGCAAGCTTGATATCTCCTTCTCGGGCGGTGCTGACGCCTTTAACATCAAGCAAGTGGTCGGTTGCGGATTGAGCCCTGTAACTGTCTGCAGCGACCTGCTGAAACCGGGAGGATACGGTAGGCTAATGCAATATATTGACAATCTTAAAGATACATTAATCAACAATGAAGAATCGCCATTAAGAAAACTAAATGAATATGCTGCTGAGGTATTGAAATCAAAACTATATAAAAAAACAGGATATACTGAACCCAGCATTAAAACACAACGCAAACTAAATACTTTCGATTGCATTCATGCGCCTTGCATTGATACCTGCCCCACAAATCAGGGCATTCCTGATTACTTATATTATAGTTCTAAAGGAGATTTCGGAAAAGCAGCTGAAGTTATACTTCAAACCAATCCTTTTCCCCATTCAACGGGCATGGTCTGCGACCATCTTTGTCAAACAAAGTGTACGCGCATAAATTATGACTCAGCTGTTTTAATAAGGGAAGTAAAAAGATATGTTGCTGAAAACTATACAGTTGACAATTACACAAAAAATACTGATACAAATAAAACACCCCTAATTTCGATAATTGGTGCAGGGCCTTCCGGTTTATCATGCGCATATTTTACGGCAAAAGCAGGTTTCAAGGTGAAGGTTTTTGAAAGCAAAGCTAAAGCCGGCGGAATGGTTCAAGGGGCAATTCCTGCTTTCCGCTTAAGCGATGAGGCTATTAGTCAGGATATTAACGCTATTATTAAACTTGGAGTTGATATTTTTTATAATTCCGATATCAACAATGAACTATTTAAAAAACTAAAACAGGAATCTGATTATATCTATATTGGCACCGGAGCCAAGAAATCAAAAATACCTGAACTACAGGGAATTGACAGCAAGGGAGTACTTGACCCTCTTGATTTTTTGTTTAAAACAAAAGAAGATAAAAGAAGTGGTATTGGAAAAAACGTGCTAATTATCGGTGGCGGAAATACTGCTATGGATGCTGCCCGCACGGCATACCGCATGGTGGGCAAAAACGGGAAAGTTACTATTGTTTACCGAAGGACAATCAGGCAAATGCCCGCTGATGCAGGGGAAATCAAAGCAGTACTTGACGAAGGCATTACAATAACGGAACTAACAAGCCCCGTTGAAATTATATCAGAAAACGGGAAAATCAAATCGCTGTTATGCCAAAAGATGAGACTAGGCGAAAAAGACAGCTCCGGGAGGGCTAAACCAGTTAAAATACCGGATTCATATCTTGAGCTTTCAGTGGACACATTGATTCCTGCCATAGGACAGGAAATAGATATAGACTTTGCAACAAAGGAAGAACTTATTACCAAAAAAGGCAAATACGAAACCAAAATAGCAAACGTATTTATCGGTGGCGATGCCCTCCGAGGTGCATCTACGGCCATTAACGCAATTGGTGACGGCAGAAAGGCTGCAGAGGAGATAATCAAAAAAGCGGGAGCCGCTAACAAACCCAAGCATGATCATTACGCTAAAGAATTCGATGACAATCAACTCGCAATTGCCAAATCAACGCGAATACATTCACAAAACCTCAGGGAAACATCTCTTTCCGACAGAAAGAACTTCAATCTTATTAACTCAACTCTCTCAAAAGAAGAAGTAATAAAAGAAGCTTCACGATGTTTGTTATGCGACGAAGTTTGTAATGTGTGCGCAACAGTTTGCCCAAATCTTGCGTTTCACTCCTTTAAGATTGACCCTCAGATATTTAAACTTCAAAAAATTAGCGAAAAAGGTATAGATGGAAGCTTTAGGCATCTATTTAGCATAAAACAAAAACACCAGATCATCCACCTTGCCGATTGGTGCAACGAATGTGGTAACTGCACTACTTTCTGCCCTACGGCAGATGCCCCTTTTATCGAAAAGCCCCATCTTTATTTCAGTAAGGAAGTTTTTGAAAAAGAAAAGGACGGCTTTTATTACGAGAAGAAAAACGGTATCGATTATTTATTTGCATATTACGACAAGCAACTGCATAAATTATTAAGGGATGATGACAACTTTATATTTGAGAACAAAAACGTATGGGTGAAACTAAACGCTAAAGATATGCAAATAAAAGATTACAAATTGCTCACCGACAGCAAGTTCGAACAGTTTATGCAAATTCCGGCCGAAATGAGTATCCTTATGCTTGCTGCTGAAAGTTTTTATTGTAATTTGCAAGAAATCAAATCAATGAATTAGTTATTAAAAATATATGTACATGACAAAAGAACAAATATTAGAGAACACCATAAAGCGCTGCCGCGAAAAAAAGATAATACTCCCTACTTACAAGCAAATGCGCAATCCCGAATTAATCCCTGAGAAAATCAAGGAGGATTTAAAGTCAATAGGACTATGGGACTTAAACTCACTTAACCTATTCAGGATCAACTGGAAAAACGAGCCCATTAGCAATGGGGGCGGTTTTGGCAATGTGAATTATTTGGAATTGCCACCAGAACTAACTGGTGTTAAAGCAAGGATAATCTTGTTAATAGGAAAATATTTCCCCACCGGGGCTCATAAGGTTGGTGCAACATTCGGCCCCTTAGTCGAGAAACTCATTAGCGGCCGTTTCGACCCTACCCGTCAAAAGGCACTTTGGCCCTCAACCGGAAACTATTGCAGAGGTGGTGCTTATGATTCTTACCTCCTTGGTTGCGAGTCGATTGCGGTTTTGCCTCAAGGAATGTCGAGGGAACGTTTCGACTGGTTGCATAAACTTGGGACGGAAGTATTCGCTACTCCCGGAACCGAAAGCAACGTAAAAGAGATTTACGACAAAGTGAAGGAATTAAAAGCTGAAAGAGGTGACAATATAGTAAATCTCAACCAATTCGAAGAAATAGGAAATCCTTTATGGCATTATGCTGTTACCGGCCCGGCAATGGAAGAGGTCTTCAATTCCATCAAGAAAGAGAACAGTAAATTCTCAGGTGTTTTCCTTACGCAGGGTTCTGCCGGAACCCTGGGCTGCACCGATTATCTAAGGGAAGTTTATCCAAATATGAAAGTGTGCGCGGGTGAGGCCCTGCAGTGCCCTACCCTTTTGGAAAACGGTTATGGCGAACATCGTATCGAAGGTATTGGCGACAAGCATGTTCCGTGGATACATAACATTAAAAACATGGATATGGTTGCAGGCATCGACGACAAACCGAACATTCGCCTGATGCGGCTGTTCAACGAAAAAGCAGGAAAAGATTTCCTGGAAAAAGAATTAGGTATCGACAAGTTACTTATAGAACAATTGAACTTATTGGGCATCTCGGGTATCGCCAACTTAATGGGTTCGATAAAACTGGCAAAATACTACGAAATGACAGAGGACGATATTGTATTCTCAGTTGCTACGGATTCGATGGAGATGTACCAGTCGCGGCTTGTAGAAGAAAATGATTCTCACGGAAGCTTCAGTAATCGTGATGCGGCCGTAAGTTTCGACGCCGACCTGCTCGGGCTAAACATCGACCATATTATAGAGATGAACTATTATGAAAAGAAACGGATGCACAATCTAAAATATTTTACCTGGATAGAGCAACAGGGAAAGACCGTAGAAGAACTAAATGCACAATGGTACGATGACAATTATTGGTCGTCGCGTTACTCCAGAGTTGAGGAATGGGACAGGGAAATAATGGAATTCAACGAGAAAACCGGAGTTATAAAGAAGTATTTATAATTGGGTTACTACTAATGCCTTAAGAGTCATGAGCGCAAAATTTCAATATCAATGCACCAATTGCGGCAAGGAATACCCCGAAAATGAGCTGAGATATCTATGCCCGGCGTGCGAGCTTGGCAACTCCCCTTTTTCACCGCCCAAAGGCATCTTAAAAACGGTTTATAACTTTAAGGAGCTACTTAAAAACAATATGGGCTTCGATGATTTATCTCGATCCCATTTTATTGATTTACTACCCATCGACAGCATAAAAAGCCTTCCGCAACTAAGCGTTGGCAACACCCCCCTTTATCTCATCGATAAAATCGACAATTCCGACCTTGGGTTTAATCTATATTTAAAAGACGACTCTCAAAACCCGACCTATTCTTTAAAGGACAGGGCATCAGCATTAGTTTCCGCCTATGCCAAAGAAAAGGGGCTCGGCACTATAGTCACTGCCTCCACCGGAAATGCCGGTTCATCGCTGGCCGGAATTTGCGCATCTCAAAACCAAAAGGCCATAATTATTGTTCCTGCCAATGCCCCAGTAGCAAAACTCACTCAAATAATAATGTACGGAGCAAATATTATCCCGGTAAACGGAACTTATGACGACGCTTTTGACTTAAGCATAAAAGCCACCGAAGAATTTGGCTGGTTTAACCGTAATACTGCTTTCAACCCTCTAACTATTGAAGGAAAAAAGACCGTTGCTTTTGAACTCTTTGAACAAATGCGTTTCAAACTCCCCGACAGGATTTTTGTGCCGGTTGGCGATGGAGTAATTATTTCGGGCGTGTATAAAGGATTTGAGGACTTGTTAAAACTCAATATTATAGATAAAATCCCTTGTGTTGTTGCCGTTCAGGCGAAAGAAAGCGACAATCTTATCAGAAATATCGAAAACGATGATTTTGAAATTCAAGCCAGTACAACTTTGGCCGATTCTATTTCAGTTGACATCCCCCGCAATTTTTATATGGCAAAAGATTTCATTTCAAAATATGAGGGCGAATATTTATGCGTCAGCGACGATGAAATACTAAAAGCTTCCTCATCTCTCTCAAAAAACACAGGACTCTTTGCGGAACCGGCAGCCGCGACGGCATTTGCGGGGTTTTTGAATTATATGGCAAATAAAAAACTTGAAAACAATTCAGACAATATTGTCCTCCTTACAGGAAGTGGGTTAAAAGATTTAAGGAGCATTAATTCCCTTATAAAAATGCCAAGTCCAATTGAGAACAATATAGAAAGTTTTATAAAATTAACTTCAAAAACCGTACTATAAGAATATCCTTAATCGGATTTACAGTCATTTATAGTATATTTGGCTTATAGAAATAAACCAAGGATGATATCATTTACCCTAAACGGAAAAAAAATTAGGTACGAAGGCAGTACTAACAGAAGCCTTTTGAACTTTTTACGTACCGAACTGCATATTACATCCATAAAAGACGGATGCTCAGCCCAAGCAGCATGTGGTGCTTGTACCGTTGAAATAAATGGAAAGGCTATGCTATCATGCGTAACTAAAATGGGCAAATTGGAAGGAGTCAAGATTTTTACACCTGATGGATTTCCTCCCTACGTTTTGAAAACGATAGCAAACATCTTTGTCAACGAAGGAGCTGTTCAATGCGGTTTTTGTACGCCCGGATTTATAAGTCGCACAAAGGTGCTTTTGCAAAGCAACCCTAGCCCATCGATAGAAGATATCCAAAAAGCCATAAAGCCACACTTATGCCGATGTACCGGATATAAAAAAATAGAAAAGGCAATTCAAAAGTCTGCAAAGGCAATACAAACTAACGAAACAGTGGAAATCAGGAAATCATCAGGGAAAGTGGGCGATTCTTATCCAAAATACGATGCATTTGAAACGGCCATCGGAAAGCGCAAGTTTGTTGATGATATTTTCCTTGACAACATGCTTCATGCCGCCCTTAAATTCAGCGATCATCCCAGGGCAAGGATTATAAAAATCGACATTTCGGCAGCTGAGATTATCCCGGGTGTAAAAAGGATCTTTACAGCAAAGGATATCCCTGGCGAACAATATGTCGGGCTTATCTTAAACGACTGGCCATTAATGATTAACGAAGGCGATACCACAAATTACATCGGTGATGTACTAGCCGGCGTTGTTGCAGAGACAGAGGAGATTGCTAGGCAGGCCGTTGAGGCAATAACTATTGACTATGAGGTTCTTAAACCGATAACAGATGTATTTAAGGCAATAGATGGTGAACGAATTCATTCAGTTCGGCCCAATAATTTTGAAACCACACAATTCACTTTAGGCGATGTTGAAAGAGCAATAAGCAAATCCGCATTCGTTAGCAAAGGAAAATATCGAACCCAGAGGATTGAACATGGGTTTCTGGAGAAAGAGGCTGCTGTTGCACGCCCCGACAAAAATGGCGGAATAGAAGTTTTTAGCCAGAGCCAGGGTGTTTACGAAGATAGGCGACAAATAGCAATGGTTTTAGGCATTCCGGAAGAAAAAGTGCGTATCATCCTTATTCCCAACGGTGGAGGTTTCGGTGGAAAAGAAGACCTTAGCGTCCAGGGGCAAACCGCATTATTTTCTTTTTTATTGAACAAACCAGTAAAACTAAGCCTGAGCCGTGAGGAATCAATACGCTTGCATCCGAAAAGGCATCCTGTTTATATGGACATAACACTTGCAGCTGACACAAACGGGAAACTTACCGCCCTTAAACTGAGGGCTGTAGGTGATACGGGAGCCTACGCTTCCGTCGGGATGAAAGTTATGGAACGTGTTGCCGGACATGCAGCGGGTGGCTATTATATCCCCGAGGTAGATATAGAAGCAAAAACAGTTTATACAAACAATATCCCAAGCGGCGCCATGAGGGGCTTTGGGGCAAACCAGGCGGCCTTTGCCTTGGAAAGTTGTATTGACGATATTTGCTATCAGGCTAATTTCGACAGATGGAAATTCCGCTACGATAATGCACTTGTAGATGGCCTCACTACATCAACAGGACAAAAACTTGAGGCTGTTGGGATTAGAGCATGCCTAAAAGCCGTCAAGGAAGATTTCTACAATGCCAAATACGCAGGAATTGCCTGTGCCATAAAAAATTCGGGTGTCGGAAACGGTATGGACGACGAGTCGAAAGTCATCATTGAAATAGTTGGCGAAAATAAAATCATCCTTAAACACGGTTGGACGGAAATGGGGCAAGGAGTGCATAATATGGCATTGCAAACACTATGCGAAGAAACAGGAATAGAAGCTGGAATCATCCGTGTTGAAGTTGACACCAAAGCACAAATAAAAACCGGTATGACAACATCCTCACGAGCCACTGCCTTAGTTGGCCTTGCAGTGATAGATGCCGCAAAAAACCTAAAAAACGACTTAAAAACATTATCCTTAAGAGATTTATCGGGCAAAGTTTATAAAGGACGGTTTATTTGCGATTGGACTTCCAAACCGGGGACAGATAAAGAAAACCCTATAATCCATTATTCTTATGGCTATGCAGCACAAGTTTGTTCAATTAACGATGATGGTGAGATCACGAAAATCATTGCAGCCCATGATGCCGGAAAGATTATGAACCCCATGCTTTTTGAAGGCCAGATTGAAGGTGGTGTGCACATGGGCCTGGGCTATGCCTTAAGAGAGGACCTGCCAATGAAAGACGGGTTTTTGATTCATGACAGCATGAGGAAACTGGGAATCCTTCGGGCTCATGAAACACCTGAAATAATAGTAAAAGGCGTTGAGGTAAAAGATCCGGTAGGACCATATGGGGCCAAAGGTATTGGTGAAATTGGGCTTGTTCCGACAGCAGCTGCGGTGGCTAATGCATTTTATGCCTTCGACGGGAACAAACGTATTGAATTACCATTAAAAAAAAGGAATGATGACGCTGATTCTTAAAAACGCAATATTCATCGATTGGAAAACTCTAATCTTCAAGCAAACTAATATCAAGATTGAAGAGGGAATCAATGGTTCATTTCAATTTTTCGATGATTTCAGCAAGATAGAAATATCCAAAAAAGATGAAGTACTTGACTGTGAAGGTAAATTAGTGACTAAGTCGTTTGCAGTAGGGCATCATCATGCTTATTCCGCTTTGGCGAGAGGAATGCCGGCACCAAAAAGAAACCCTGCGGATTTTGTTGAGATACTTAAATACATTTGGTGGAACCTTGATAAAAACCTTGATAAAAACACCATAGAAGCAAGTGCGATGGCAACGGCAATTGCTTGTGCAAAAGCAGGCTCCACCTTCGCCATCGATCATCATGCATCACCAAACTTCATAGAAGGTTCGCTCGACATTATTGCCGATGCATTTGACAAAGTAGGGATAAACCATCTCCTCTCTTATGAGATTTCCGACAGGGACGGAAAGCAAAAAGCCCTGAGAGGCCTTGAGGAAACCGATAGATATCTATCGCAACATCAAGGTCTTGTGGGCCTGCACGCCTCATTTACACTAAGCAACTCAACTTTGAATATGGCTGCTGACCTAATGCAGAAGTATGATACCGGAATCCATATCCATGTTGCTGAGGACAAATATGACCAGGAAGATTCAATCAGAATTACAATAAAAGAGTTGTTGAGCGCTTAAATGATTTCGGTCTTCTTAAGTCATCCAAAACAATACTTGCACACTGCCTTCATATAAACCAAAAGGAAAGGAAATTGATAAAGGAATCCTCTGCATTTGTAGTACAAAATACTGAGAGCAACCTCAACAACGGTGTTGGATATTTTAATTCCGATTTTCTCGGCAACAGGATAATGCTTGGCACCGACGGCATGCACAGCGACATGATAAGAAGTGCCCAGTCAGCATATTTTGTAGGCCAAAGTACAGATACAACAAGTTTTGCGGATATCTATGAACGCTTCCGGATGGTTCATAATTATCTAGATATCAATAATTTTCATGGGGACGGAAACAACAATCTGTTAGTTCTGGATTACGATTCCCCAACTGAGATAAATGAAAACAACTTCTTAGGACATTTTATATTTGGTTTGTCCTCCAGCCACGTACAGCATGTGATTTCAAAGGGTCAGCTAATCGTGAAAAATAAAATCCTCCAAAAGATCGACGAGACTGATGTCATGGATTTTTGCCGGCATCAGGCAAAACGCCTTTGGAAGAAATTATAACACCAAGCCATCAAATACTTACTTTTGCCGAACAATTATTTATTATGGATGC
>JAADIS010000044.1 GCA_013151215.1 Chlorobiota bacterium
ATCACACCGTTGGCTTGGGTTAAAGAACTGAAACGCATGACAAAGCTTTTAAAAAACAAATTTTGCAATAATAATCCAAAAAGCGCGAGGCTTGCGATAGCACCGCCAACAAAAATAAAACGTCTATATTTTGAATAATTTATAACAATTAACAAGCTAGGTATGGCTGCTACCCAAGCTGCCCTGGAAAAAGTTCCAATTAATGCAAAAATAATAGTTATAAGCACCGCCAACAAAACAATGCGATAAATCGTTCGAATATGACCATTTAAAAATACTGAAAATCCGAGAAGCAAAGCAAACATTAAATAAGTGGCAAAATAATTCGGATTTTCAAATGTAACACCAAACCGTCCAAAAACTTTAGAAAAGCCTAGCGAGGCTTGTACCAAAGATTCAGGTGTTATAGCAATCGACTTGGCGGCAAACAGAGATAAAACAAAAGCACTTGCAATAAAAGTAAATACAATTATGTAAATTCCTTCGGATTTTGTAATTATATTAATTGTCAGATACATAACAAGGACGAGTGCTAATACTCGTAGAAAGTCGACGAGTCCTTCTTCCTTCGCGGGCGTATAGAGGAGAGATACAGCTATAAGGCACAAAAAAAATAATAGCGGGAGGTCGAAATTAGTTGTGTGAATAGAAAAATCATTATAAAGAAATAGCCGTAAAATAAAAATAAATATTGTTAGTAAAACACCTATGTGGAAAATAGTCACCGGCATGCCCATAATTCGACCAAGAACGTCCAGTGAAGTTCCAATGACCATCACTACAACAGCGATGGAAGGAAACCTAGCAAACTGAGTTCCAAACCACAAAAATACAATGAACAAGGAAAGGATCGCAAAGCTAATGACGAAATTAAATTTTAAACCTAATAGAAAATAGATTGCTAATATAATAACAAATATAATATCTAAAGCAATTTGAGATATCGAATGTTCTGGAGAGTTGTGGCTCATTTATTTTTAGTTTTTGATAATTTTTTAAATATAGAAAAATCACTGCTAATTTCTTGGAAAATCCAATGTATCTTACTATTTTCCATATCATGTTTTGGATCATTTAAAAGGTCAAAAATAAATACCAAGACAATACTTGTAAATAAAGCAAATAAAAAAGAAATAATTACAATGATAACTCGTTTCGGTTTTGATTTTAACTGAGGGGGCGTTGCATATTGAAGGACTGATATTGTTGGTGTATCTTCCTGTTCTTTAATTTTTGATTGTTCATATTGTTGCATTATTAATTCAAATATAGTTTCTTGTATCTTAACTTCTCGCAACAGCCTTCCATATTGTAATCCCAAGTCTGGTACTGTCTCCAAAGGCAGATATATTTTTTCAACAGTATCGTCAAAATTCTTGTTTATTGGTTTTGTGTTTTGACGAGTTCCATATTTAATTCCATTAATAACCTTGTCAATTTGTTTAATGTTAGTTTTAATTTCGGTCACCTTTTCATGGTTTTGCCTTAAATTCGACAATAATACACCCAACCGAATTTTTTGGGTCATCAACTGTGCTACTAATTCAGCAGCACCTTTGATGGTTGCTTCGGTTTGGTCTTTTAACGAAATGACACCATTTTTCTTTTGAAAAACTTTTAGTGAATCTTCTGAATTAGCTAAATCCTTTTTTGCTTCTGTTAATCTTTCTTCAAGAAATAAGCGCGTACTTTTTGCATTCGATTGATTAAGCGTCGAATTAATTTCATCCAATTCTCTGACAAAGCTATTCGCTACTTGTGCCGCTAATTGAGGGTTATTTTTAGCCTGGAAAGATATAAACAAACTGCCATCGTGCCCAATTTTAATTTCAAGATCAGATTTTAGTTTTTTGATGGCCTTGTCAATGTTATCCGTTCCATAAATTTTAAGGAGATGGTTATTTTCTATTATAGATTCAGATACTCTTTTGCTTTTTAGTATTGTTTCGTAAACGTCAGAGCGAGTTGCTAACATTGGTAGCTCATAGCCCGATGGCCCAAGCAATGAACCCGCTAATTCCCCTAATGCACCTCCCCCCATTCCCATCATAAAACTATTTGTTTGTGGGGGTAATATAATTGTTGTGGCCTTGTACCATTTGGGAAGCAACAGACTAATTATGATGGAAATAATAGTTACAATGATAACATTCCTATATATGAACTTTCGCCATCGAACCATCACAGTGAATAAATCTAATAAATTAATTGACTTTTCATTCATTTTATACCTCTACCTCAATATTTTGCAAGGCCTCAACAGTCAGTTTTTCCATAATTTTCATCTCTTTTTCTAGTATTAGGTTGAAAATAAAACAGATGATCTGGTCTTAAAAATTGAAAATTTACAAAACTACTGAGGTAAATGCAACATGTTTATATTTAGGCAAGATGCTTCAGAACATCTAAATAAATATAGCTATCGCAGGTGAGCACATTTTAGTCAAGCTATTTTTGAACCCCAGCCGTGTTTCCCGATATTATTATGTACTAAATTAAAAAAATTGATTTTACAATTACCCTCTCGTCTTCCTCACCAAATAAAACCCCAACAGCGCAAACACACCCAGCGCCACAAACTCACCAAAGGTTCCACGGAATGCCCAGCCGATGCCTTGCGGTTTTCCGGCAAAGAAAGCGTAGGCGGCAATGAGGACGCCCATGATGCCTTCCCCGGCGATCAGCCCTGAACCCAGCAGGATGCCGCGTTCGTTGCGTTTTTCCAGCATTTCGGAATCACCCTTTGCGCTTTTTTCCACAAAATAGCGAATGGTGCCGCCGACGTAGACCGGAGTCATGGTGGACAGGGGCAAATAAATTCCCACGGCAAATGGTAACGAGGGGATGCCGAGGAGTTCCACTACCCCGGCAAAAGCAGCGCCGGTGAGCACCAGACCCCAGGGCAAGTCGCCTTGCAGTACACCTTCGATGACGGTTTTCATCAACGTTGCCTGGGGTGCAGGAAGTTCTTCGGAGCCGAACGTGAACGCATGTCCCAAAAGCCAGACGGCCCCGGCGATGAAAAACGCCGAGGTGATCGCTCCGATAAGTTCTGCCGTCTGCTGCTTGCGCGGCGTTGCGCCGATTAAAAAACCGGATTTGAGATCCTGGGAAATATCTCCGGCAATGGAGGCCGCCACGCAGACCACGGTGCCGATCGTCAAAACAGCTGTTTTGCCAATATCGTCGGTCCAGCCGAGGGCGTAGAAAATAAGGCTGGTGCCGAGCAGGGTCACAATGGTCATGCCGGAGGTGGGATTGGAAGAAACGCCAACTAGGCCAACGATTCGCGAGGAGACGGTGACAAACATAAAGGCAAAAAAAGCAACGCATACGGCGCCGACAATTCTTGTTATCAATCCCGAAGATTCTCCAAGTACATGCGGCGTTAGGATGATGACCAGTGAAACAAT
>JAADIS010000066.1 GCA_013151215.1 Chlorobiota bacterium
ACGAACGGCATTCCTCAGGGCAAAATAAGCTCCAATACCGTACATCAAGGGTGGCTCGCCAACGGCCTTCGACTTCAAGATCGCCAATTCTGGCCCTTCTGTCCCCAATTCCAGGATATCGACGTTTTTAGGAGTCGAAAAAATATCAGGGACCTTGTATTTTGACAGACTGTCGGCTAAGAGTTTTCCACTTTCGTCATATTTGAGTTCCTCCATTGTCATCCAGCCGATACCTTGCATCAAAGCACCCTCCACCTGTCCCTTGTCGATATCTATGTTCATGCTGTTGCCGAAGTCGTGTACGATTTTAACATCTTCAACTTTATATACACCTGATATACTGTCGAGTATAACGGAAATATAAGCAGTTCCGAAAACATGATAGGCAAAAGGATGCCCTTTTTCTGTATTATTGTCAAAATAGATTATCGGAGTGGCATAATGCCCTATTTCGGAAAGCTTCACTCTTTTGAGGAAAGCAGTCTCTACCAATTTTTCCCAACTTAAACCACTATTCACAGCTCCGATGAAGATTTTTCCGTTAACAAAATCGATTTCATCAGCATTCACCCCAAGAACCTCAACGGCAACTTCTTCTAGTCGTTGGCGAATCTCACGGCAGGCAATCAGAACCGCCTTCCCGTTTAAATCGGCACCGGTACTTGCTGCTGTTGGTGATGTGTTTGCAACACGGCTGGTATTTGTAGGTTCTATTTTTATGCGCTGTATATCAACCGAGAAAACTTTGGCGGCAACCTGCATAAGTTTGGTATTTACACCTTGTCCCATTTCTACAGCCCCCGTACTGATTCCTACACTACCGTCCTGATAAACATGAACCATTGCCCTTGCCTGGTTCATTGGGGTTTTTGTAAAAGAGATACCGAAGCAAACCGGCATCAAAGAAAAGCCTTTCTTGATAAATATATTATCATCATTGAATTTTTGCAGCCGCTGAATTTCAGATTCAAGCCGGAAACTATCAAAAAGGCTTTTCCAGCTCTTTATTGCATTATTACTATCGCAAGATTGTCCATAATGAAAACTATCGTTTTTATGGAACAGGTTTTTTTCTTGAATCAACCTCGGTTCAACGCCTATCATATCGGCGGACAAAGCAATCGCGGACTCAATAACAAACATTGCCTGTGGCCCGCCAAAACCCCGAAAGGCTGTAAAAGGATGAAGGTTTGTTTTGCATGAATATGCGGTAGCCTCGACATTCGGAATAAAATATGAGTTGGCAACATGAAACAAAGTCCTTTCTAAAATGGCAGGGCTCAAATCAGCTACGGCTCCGCCGTTTTGATAATAAGTTACTTTATACGCCTTGATTTTCAGACTTTTATCCAGCCCTATCTTAAAATCAGAACTATACGGATGTCGCTTGCCACTTGCAATAATATCATCAATGCGATCAAGCACTAGTTTTACTGGTTTGTGAAGTTTCCTTGCTGCCAGAGCAGCCATAACAGCCCATGCTGTTGCCTGATCCTCTTTTCCCCCGAAAGCGCCACCCAAGCGGGTTACATCGACTTCTACATTGTGCATCGACAGGCCCAGAACCCTTGCAACTGTCTTTTGAACTGCCGTCGGCCCCTGAGTTGAGGAATATATTTTAATATTATCCCGCTCCTGCGGTATGGCATACGAAGCATGTGTCTCAATATAGAGGTGCTCCTGACCACCGCTGTCTGCTTTGCCGGAGAAAACATATTCACAATCGGCAAAAGCCTTCTCAATATCACCGTTCTTAAAAGTTCGGGCAGGAAAAAGCAAACTTCCTTTTTCTTTTGCGATTCGCGGATCCGTGATAATTTCCAGCCCCTGATATTCAATATCTATTAGATGCAGGGCTTCCCTTGCCTCAAAATGACTTTCTGCCACAATAACGGCTATAGTCTGACCGATAAAATGAACTTCATCTTCTGCCAACAAAACCTCATCATTGAAGATTCCGCCAATTTGATTTTCTCCCGGAATATCTTTGGCAGTCAAAATCTCAATAATGCCTGCCGACTTTTTGGCTTTTGAATAATCGACATTCAGGATTTTGGCATGGGCAACATTAGCCAAAAGCGGAACCGCATGCAGAGTTCCGCCAAGTTCGCGGATATCATCGACGTAAATGGACTCCCCCCTTAAATGACCGCTAGAATCAATATTTTTCATCATGCAAACTATTGGTGATCATTATGTTAAGAAGGTCTTTTTGTTCGAATTCATCAGGAAACAACTTCAAGAAATGCTGAAGGAACAACTGACGAAGCAATAATCTCTTGTATATGCTGCCACCTCGAATATCACTTATGGGCGATATCTCGGATTGAATGACAGGAAGTACGGACTCCAGTGTAGGGATGCTCAATTCCTTTCCTTTAAGGAAACCGGAACTTTGCAACATAAACTTTGGAACAGCAGCAACACCTCCAGCCGAAAAATAAACTTCCTTTATCAATTTATTATCAACAGTAATCCCAAGACTTGTGTTTACGGAAGCTATATCCAGATATGTGCGTTTGCTGACTTTCTCGAAATTAAAGTTCATGTCCATGTCCGCACTTATTAAAATATGTTTTATTATTTCATCAGGCTTCAATCTTGTTTTTTTATAACTAACAAAAAAATCCTTTAAAGCAAGTTGTCTTTGTCTGGAATCTTTGTTTTCCAGTACCAAACTGGAATTAAAGGCCAGCAGCATTATGCTAATATCACCTATAGGGGAGGCATTAACGATGTTTCCGGCAAGAGTTCCCATATTCCTTATTTGTTCGGAAGCAATTAACGGCAAGAATTCTGACAGTTGAGGGAGATGTTCCATTATCAATCTGTTTCGAAAAAAATCATTAATTGTTATTCCTGCACCTATTTTGATATTGCCATTTTCCTCAGTAACATTATCTGTAATAAAATCCCCGGCACGGACAAACTTTTTATGGCGCAAACCATCAGCTTGCTGAACCATTATGTCTGTTCCGCCGGAAATCAAGATCCCGTCCATGTCGGTCATTATGGCTTCTATCTCAACAAGCCGGTTTTTGATGCCCGAGAAATAATCAGGTAACCAGCCTTCTTTAATCATTTGTTCAATTTCGCTTCCAAAGAGTAGGTTTTGTTTTAATTCATCTACTTTGCCTGCGGCCTTTTCTATGGATTTATAACCGGTACAACGACATATATTCCCGCTCAGCGAATTAACAGCAGCACTATTATGAGACGACAGGAGGTGACCAGTGAGCGCCACAACAAAACCGGGAGTACAAAAGCCACATTGAGTTGCCGAGCTTTCTGACATAGCGTTTTGAACCGGCGATAAATCATCAAGATTTAGGCCTTCAACAGTCACTATGTGCTTAGCATGGGCGTTTGCCAATGGAGTAAGGCAGGATACTATTGATTTATAAGTCAATACACCATCTACCAGACGACCTTCCAATACAGTGCACGCACCGCAATCACCCTCGCGACAGCCAATTTTTGTAGCTGTAAGATGCATTTCGGTCCTGATAAAATCGAGCAAAGAGCTTCCTTCTTCCTTTTCTGTCTTTATGGTTTGATTATTTAATATGAATTTTATCACAAATCAAAGTTATGATTTTTTTTGAAAAAAAAGGATTGCCAAGATTAAAAAATCAAAATCAAAAGTAAGGGTAAATTCCACTTTATCTGTCATAGTTTTATAAGACCGCTTTCAATGTCAATTGTAATTGATATTATTATTGACTCGACATATATTTTTCCAACATCCGTTTATCCTTCAAAAACTAAAACAATGAAAAAGTTTACAGCACTATTTTTACTAATCATGTCTTTCACGACATACAGTTTGTTTGCAAATGGCGTGGCGATCAAGAATGCGGCAAACAGCGAGTATTTTAAGCTATTAAGCTCCGATGTTCAAGTTACGGTTTACGATCAGATAGCTATTGTTGTCTCAACACAAGAATTCCTGAACAATACGGGTGAGAAATCGTTGATCAAATATGCTTTCCCCCTGGCGGAAGATGCAAATGGCATAGGCTTAAGATGGAAAATAAATAATATCTGGTATTCGGCCAACTTATCAGCTTCGCCCCAGGACACAACACTACCCGGTGGTGGCGGTGGCAATACCAACCTACAGGATTTTCTCGGCAGCACTCCACTTTTCTTTCCACTGTTGGATTCAATAGCAAACGATTCCACCTTGGTGATTGAACTGACCTATGTTCAACTTTTACCCTACGACTTTTACCAAGTTGATTTCATGATTCCAAATGATTATTCGCTTATTCAGAGCGATGTTCTGGAGTCGCAGCATATCGCGTTCTCACTTGAATCGCAACGTATGATTACGGACATTGAATTGTTGAGCCATACGGCCGACACTATTTTCTTTAACGACAGTATCGCACAATTTGAGCATACGGAATATGAAACGGCGGCATCCGCGGATTATTCAGGCATATATGAACTTAGTCCTGATGATTTAGGTCTATTTTCGTATAGCACTTATATTACTGATACAGCCTTTAACTGTGATGATTTCGGCAATGGTTTTTTCACATTTATTGTTGAGCCCGACCCACAGGCAGAGGTGATTGACAAGGTTTTTACTTTGATTATCGACCGCTCGGGAAGTATGACGGGAAACAAAATAGTTCAGGCAAGGGATGCGGCCACATATATAGTGGAGAATCTGAACGAAGGGGACTACTTCAATATCGTTGATTTTTCAAGTGATGTTTCAAGTCTTTTTGAAGATCATGTTGCATTCGATTTAAGTTCGCAGGCAACTGCCCTGGATTATATTGATGGCTTGTATGCAGATGATATGACAAATATATCAGGTGCGTTTTCAACTGCCATACCCGACTTTGCCTCCAACGACACGACTTTAGCAAATATTATCATTTTTCTAACTGATGGTGAGGCTACTACGGGAATTACGGACACTGAAGGAATTCTGACACATATACACGACTTGATAATCTCAAACGAGGTCAACAACCTTCAAATCCACACTTTCGGCATTGGTGATTATACCAATGAATACCTGCTTTCGCAGATAGCCTCTCAAAACAATGGCCTTAGCGAATTTCTGGGCAACGACGAACTAGAGGAAGTTATCACTAAATTCTACAGAAAAATCAGGAATCCGGTGTTGATAAATACATCTATGGAAGTAAGCCCTCCTTTGTTGACCCAAATATTCCCCAACCCTCTCGATAATTTATATCTAGGACAGCAATTGATCGTGGTTGGCAGATACGACTCGGCTGCAAATATAAATGTAAGCTTTAGCGGGGAAGCTTTCGGCCAACCCCAAACCTATGAATACAACGTTGATTTGGTCGATACAACTATTCAAACAAATATGTTTCTTACCAAGTTGTGGGCTAAAAAGAAAATGGATAATTTATTTGTTCTCTATCATACATATGACGAAAACTCAAATGAAGCCGAAGAAATCAAGAATGAGATTATCGACATAAGCATATGTTATAATGTAATGAGCCCCTTTACTTCCTATACCGGTGGTGGAGGTGGAACAACTACTATTGAGTATGAAGAACAAAATAGCGATTTTGGCGATAAGTCTTCTTTTGCCGCACCAAATCCGTTTTTGACTGATGTATCTATTCATTTTAAAATAAGTGTACCGAATTTTGAAGAAGCCACTATCAGGATTTTCGATGCCTTTGGCAGACTCATTAATGTTTCCAAAGAAAAATTATCGGGCGCAGGAGAATATGTTCTATACTGGGACGGAACCGACAAAAATGGCAATTTGGTCCCAAAAGGTTATTATTTCTATACTATACAATACGGAAGCAATAGTATTAGCGGAAAAATGATAAAGTTGTAATTAGGGTAGCCATCAAAAGGCTAGTTATCAAAGTAGTAGCTGGAATCAATAAACGAATGTGCCGTAGGCTGAAGAAATCGTCAATTGCTTTTTCGTTGATTCCTCTACTCTACCAATAATTTTGGCATCTACTCCATAGGTTCTTGAGATATCAATAATGTCAGTTGCAATATACTGTGGCACATAAAGTTCCATACGGTGGCCCATATTGAATACCTTGTACATCTCCTTCCAGTCGGTGCCAGATTGTTGTTGAATTAATTTAAACAAGGGAGGCGTTTCAAACAGATTATCTTTGATAATGTGTAAATTCTCGACGAAATGAAGGACCTTTGTCTGAGCACCCCCGCTGCAATGAACAATCCCATTTATTTGTTTACGGTATTTTTGTAAAATCGCTTTGATAATGGGAGCATAAGTACGAGTTGGAGCAAGTACGAGTTTTCCGGCATCAACACCTTCTACCTCAGTCTTGTCTGTCAATTTCATATTTCCTGAATAAACCAGTTCGGCAGGTAAGGAAGGGTCAAAACTCTCAGCATATTTTTTTGCAAGATATTTCCCGAACACATCGTGGCGCGCCGATGTAAGCCCGTTACTACCCATTCCTCCGTTATATTCTTCCTCGTAAGTCGATTGCCCGAAAGAAGCCAGGCCTACAATCAGGTCGCCGGGCTGGATATTATTCTCGACGACATCTTCCCTTTTCATCCTCGCCGTTACGGTGCTGTCAACAATTATCGTACGTACAAGATCGCCAACATCAGCAGTCTCGCCACCTGTAAGGATCATATTGATATCCATTTCTCGCATTTTTGCAAGAAAGGACTCTGTACCGTTTATGATTTCAGCAATAACTTCGGCAGGAATAAGGTTTTTGTTCCTACCTATGGTTGAGGAAAGCAAAACATCATCGGTGGCGCCTACACAAAGCAGGTCGTCGGTGTTCATCACGATCGCATCCTGTGCAATACCCTTCCAAACGGAGATATCCCCGGTTTCCTTCCAATAAAGATAAGCCAATGAGGATTTGGTTCCGGCCCCGTCGGCATGCATTATGTTGCAGTATTCATCATCGCCGCCAATAACATCAGGGATTATCTTACAAAATGCATTAGGATATAGTCCTTTATCGAGATCTTTTATTGCCGAATGAACATCTTCCTTGGAGGCAGAAACCCCTCTCTTATCGTATCTGGATTGGGAAGTCATTATCTATCTAACATTTTTATAAATACATCGGTTTAAAGCAAATCGGTTTAAAAACGGTTTACTAAAACATTATTTTTCAAATGTTAACTTATGTGTTTTCTTGTTGAAGCTGAAATTACCGAACAGCTTAAGCGCATTATCCCCAAAAACAAGTCCGTAACGCAATTTATGTTTTACTTTTAATCGTACGTCCTTTACGGTTTTGTTTGCAATAGTAATCTCGGGAATAACAATAACGGCATTGTTCCTAATGGAATTATCAACAAGGATTTCTTCGGCATTACCTTCAAAATCCTCTTTGCCTATTGCGCCGCCTTTCAGCAAGGTTAGAGCTTTGTCGAGCGATATCATGGCTTCCGAATGCCTGTCGTAGGCAAATTCCTCATAATAACCCATAATCACGCAAGTGGAAATAAAAGTCCCTGTGTTTCTTTCTTCCTTAAAGATAGTCGAGTTATCATCGGGATTTATAAGGACGTTCAATTCTTTTATATCGATATTGGTCGCTGAGGGCACATAGTCCTTTCGCAGCACCCTGAACTCCGTTCTCCTGTTGAGTTGATGTGCAAGTTCTTTTTCTTTTTCCGTTGACAGCGAATTAATGAAATCCTCTGTTAGTTCCGTACCTTCCTCAAAAGTAACACCATTGCGGCTAACAGTTTTCTTCAGTATCCTCGGCACCCGCTCGCCATAGCCTTTAGCCACAAGCCTTGCGGGCTCTATTCCTCTAATAATCAGATAGTCAACTACCGACTGAGCCCTTCGTTGCGAGAGTATGTCATTACGCTCGTAAGAATCCCTGAAGTCGGTATGCGATGCGAGCTCGATCACAAGGTTGGGATTGTCGCGAAGGGTTTGAATCAAACCTTGCAAAGAATCCTGATATTGAGGTTTCAAATCCCATTTGGCCAAGTCGTAGAGTATGTCCGGTAAAACAACCGGCTCGGCAGGGATGGGCTGAATAACGATGTTTTTTTCAAAATCCTTGCTAAATTCAACTCCTACTGTAGTTATAGTTCCTTTATTATTAAGGTAGTTTGGTTTGCTGACAATAATATCATAAGTAGTGTTTGGCTTCACCTGACTTTTTCCGAAAGAAAAATAACCTTCCGGATTTGTAATTGTAGTAACGGAAAGTCCTGAAGAACCAACTAATTGAACATTCGCATTCTCAACAGCAAATAGTGTTCTGTCGTCGGTAACAGTACCAGAAATAGTGAATAGCAAAGGAGGTTCGATAAAATAGTAAATATCTTCTTTTCCCCTGCTGCCTTTACGGTTCGAGCTAAGGTAGCCATATTCCTCCTCAGGGTGGAAAATAATCGCAAAATCGTCGAACGAGGAGTTAATGGGGTACTTAAGGTTAACAGGCTTCCCCCATTTTCCTGACGTATCCACGGTAGTCATAAAAATATCGAGGCCTCCCATGCCTCCGTGGCCGTCGGACGCAAAGTAAAGTGTTGTATCATTCCTCAGGAAAGGAAACATCTCATCGCCTTTGGTATTGACCACGTCGCCGATATTCAACGGACGTCCGAAGGCTTCTTTCTTCGATTCGCGCATGGCCACCCAGATATCCTTGCCTCCAAAACCGCCTTTCCGGTCGGCTGAAAAATAAATTATCAGTTCGTTTTCGCTAAGCGTAGGATGGCCAATTGTGGACATGGTGTCGATACCGTTTATTTCAACCATTTCAGGCTGTTGCCAGTTTCTGCCGCTTCGGCGCGATTTATATATCTGGCATCCCGACTTCTTTTGGATGTCGTTGGGGCAGCGGGTAAAATAAAGTGTTTTGAAATCGCTGCTGAAAGCAGGAGTCCCCTCATTTGCTTTAGTATTTACCGTTTCCGACTTATCGAAGAGAACCGGTGCGGACCATTCGTTTTTCCTGTCAAGCTTAGCAACGAAAATATCACTGAAGTTCTGTCCTGTCCAATCGTCGGTAAGCTTGCCGGTGGCGCCGTCGCGGGTTGACCCGAAAGCTATCTCGTTATAATTTGCCGAGGTGAAGGCGGCGGCAAAATCCGATTCGCGGGAATTTATTTTCTTAACATTGCTTACCTCATATTTTGATGGGTTTGCCACCCATTCGGCGACTAAGGCAGCGGATTCGGCACCTTCCTTTCCGCGGGGGTCGTCGGGAACCTTGTCGGCATAAGCATGATACTGTACAATGGACTCGTCGTATTTTCCGTTTATCTTGAGCATTTCAGCATAGCGCAACAGCACATCAGGGTTCTTTTTGTCCCAGCCGCGCCTTATGAGCTGCTTATATGATATCTCAGCTCTTTTATAATTTGACGTAAGCCTATAACACTCTGCCAGTTGTGATGTTATCCGGTTTTTCTCTTCTTTGTTTTTCTTTATCTTGGTATAGGCTTTTTTATATTTATCTATTGCGATGCTATATTGTAAAGCGTCGAAAGCATCGTCGGCAGATTTTGCGGGATTGCGTTGGGCAAACATCAAAGATGGCAACAATGCTAGCAAGAAACTAATAACTAGAGTTAATCTTATTGATTTCATCGGCATCAATTTAAATGTTTTAATGTTTTATAACGCATAAATCCTTGAAATATGATAATTATGTTTTAGAATCACCCACAGGCTTTTCAGATTCGGCAGCCGGTTTTTCATCTGTGCTAACATCATTGTCCTGAAGAGCGATCTTGCTTTTATACTCTTCCAGTCGTTTTTCCCTGTCTTTCCTGTCGGCTTCCTTGTTTATTTCTGTTTTAATATCTTCCGATGCCCTCTTCACATCGTTAATGACCTTGCCAATACTCCTTGCAAGCTCAGGTATTTTATCGGGTCCGAAAATCAAAAAAACCACCAATAGAATTAGTAGAATTTCACCAGAGCCAAAATCAAAGAATAGTAAAGTCACAGAATTTTGTTTTAAATTATAAGCGCAAAAATAATAAAAAAAAGCCCCATACTAAAACTAATCGGCATGGGGCTTGATATTTTATTTAGATAGACTATCTTTTACGCTTGGCTTTTGTTGCGGTCTCTTTTCTCGCATCCGATTTATCGCCGCCAAGCAGGTCGTAAGCCACCGGGCTTGCAGTAAACAGCGATGAATAAGTACCAATCATGATACCGATAAGAAGTGCGAACACAAATCCCCTGATCACTTCCCCGCCGAAGATGAATATCATCAACAACACAACCAGGGTTGTTCCCGAGGTGTTCAAGGTACGGGCCAATGTCGAGTTGAGCCCGTTGTTTATATTGTCGATCAACTTATGTTTAGGGAACAAGCTGTTGTTTTCCCTGATGCGGTCGAAGATGATCACGGTATCGTTAATCGAATATCCGATAATCGTCAGGATGGCCGCAATGAAAGCCTGGTCCACTTCCATGCTAAACGGCATTATGGAATAAAAGAGCGAGAACATCCCCAATGTAATTATTACGTCGTGGAACAAAGCGGCCACACCTGCCAGGCCATATTGCCATTTCCTAAACCTCAACGCGATATAGGCAAATATGATGATAAGCGCAAAAGCAATTGCAAACAAGGCTTTATTTCGAATATCATCAGCAATGGTAGGGCCAATTTTCTGCGAGCTCAATATCCCCAGCAATTTATTCTCGCCTTCGGTGTCGCTCGAGAATTCCGAATAATCAATCTTATTCGAGTAAAATGAATTCAACCCCTGGTAAAGTCGGCTTTGAATTATCGAGTCAACCTCTGTTCCTTCGTCCTGGATAAGAAATTTAGTCGTAACCTTTATCTGGTTCGAGGAACCGAAAGTTTTAACCTCAGGAGCTACATTATCAAAGGAAGCGGTAAGGGATTTCCTGACATCAACTGTATTTACGTTTTTGTCGAAACGAACAAGATAAGTACGACCTCCCGTAAAGTCGATGCCGAAGTTCAATCCGTGGATTGCCAACGAGCCAATACTAATGATAATAAGGGCAATCGAGAACATATAAGCTTTTTTGCGGCTTCCGATGAAATTGAATTTTGTTGCAGAAAGCACGTTGGCAGTCTTCTTGTTGGCGAAGGAGATTGGAATATTTTTCTTTTGCATCCATGTAAATGTCATCCTTGTGATAAAGATGGCAGTAAACAAGGAAGAAAGGATACCGATGATAAGGGTAGTTGCGAAACCCTGAACAGGGCCTGAACCGAATACATAAAGGACTATACCTGTCAACAATGTAGTTACGTTACCGTCAACAATGGCGGAGTAGGCGTTTTTATAACCGTCAACAATTGCAAGTTGCAAGCCCTTTCCGGCCCTGACCTCCTCTTTTATACGTTCATATATAATTACGTTGGCATCGACCGCCATACCCAGGGTAAGGACGATACCTGCCATACCAGGCAAGGTTAGCACCGCGCCTATTGATGCAAGAACACCAAAAAGGAAGAAGATGTTGGTGATAAGGGCGATATTAGCAACGACGCCTGCACGGCTATAATATACAATCATATAAGCCAATACGAGGATAAATGCCAGGATGAAGGAGTTCATGCTGGCGCTTACCGCCTCGCGACCCAATGACGGGCCTACAACACTTTCCTCAACAATGCGAGCAGCCGCGGGCAATTTACCTGCCTTAAGAATGTTTGCAAGGTCTTGTGCTTCTTCAATGGTCATTCCGCCACCTGAGATTGTTGAGCGACCGCTGGGTATTTCATCGTTCACGACAGGGAATGAATAAACATAATCGTCGAGCACTATGGCAACCTGACGGCCAACATTTTCCCCTGTTAGCCTTTTCCATATTTTGGCGCCCTGCGAATCCATTTGAAGGTCAACGGTAACTTCCCCGTTTTGGCCGTAATCCTGACGTGCGTCTGAGACAACATCGCCGCTCATGGCAGCGCTCCCGTCTCGCGAGCTTGCTTTTAAAGCAACCAGCTGGAGGAAGTCGGGAGTCTCGGGCTGAGGCTTGACAGTCCAGACCAGGCGCATTTCCCTTGGGAAGACATCCCTTACTTTTCTCAGCATATTGTTGATGCGCGCAGTATCCTTAATGGCAGCCATACCCATTCTTGCGGTTTTAACAGCATAGGGCCTTCCATTCTGGTCGGTGCTGTACGATGGCATCAAATAAGCATATAAAGGATTGTCTTGCGCATATTTCTCGAAATTAGCATCTTTGGAGGCCGCAGTGGTATCTGTCTCGATTTGATCGAGTAATTTATTGGAAGAAGTATCGGCAGCATTGTCAACAGCCTCGGCAATTTCATTGTTTTCAACTGCTTTTACGGTTTCTTCCTGCGAATCAACATTTTGTGCTGTTTTATCGGCACCTTCGGCTTCAACGCTTTTCTCAATGACTCTTTCTGAGCGAAGCCTTTTGTTTGCCTCGTCGAAATAAGTATAAACCTCGGAGAAATTATATGTTTCCCAGAACTCTAGCTTCGCTGTTCCTTGCAGGAGCTTCCTCACGCGCTGCGGATCTTTTATGCCCGGCAGCTCGATAAGGATACGGCCCGAAGTTGCAAGTTTTTGGATGTTTGGCTGTGCCACGCCGAAGCGGTCGATACGAGTGCGCAAGATCTGGAAAGACCTGTCGATGGCACCTTCGGCTTCTGTTCTTATTACCGCCAACACTTCAGCATTGGTCGAATTGGTTGTAATGCCTTTGTCTTTAAACTCGAACAGGAAGATTGAGGCCAAACGCGCGTTTGGGTCGATTTCGTTGAACGACTCACCAAAAAGGGTTACAAAGTCTTGTCCGCTGTTTTTTTGTTTTTGATGCGCAAGAGTCATTGCCTGACGAAAAACAGGGTCCTGGCTTTTACCCGACAAGGCGTTTACGATATCGGCAACCGAAACCTCAAGGGTAACGTTCATCCCGCCTTTTAGGTCAAGACCCAGGTTGATCTCGCGTTCTTTTACGTCCTTGTAGGTGTATTTCGCAATACCAAGATTATAAACAACAACATTTGCTATACTGTCGGTATAGTAACTTTCTCTTTTTTTGGAAATGGAATCCATATAATATGATTCCAAAACTTCATTTCCGTTGGCCAGATCTTTTGCCAATTGCTGAGCAGTTTCGTTTACGGCATACTCCTTAGCCTGACTTTCAGCACGATAAGCGAAGAAAGTAAAACTAAGCTGATATAAACAAACCAATGCAAAGGCGATTGCAAAAAACTTTATAGCTCCTCTGTTCTGCATTTGTAAATTTTATTAATTATTTTAATCAAATTTTTGAGGGTGCAAAATTAGAATAATATTTGACATTTAACAATTTTAATATCACTCATTTGTTTTAGCCATGTTATTGTATATTCTCAACACAAAGCCATATCTTTAAATTTGGCTGCCAAGCAAGTAGTGCGATAAAAAACATAGCACAAACAGCTATCAATGGAGATTTTGGGCTTTCAATGCTTTTGCCTCAGCCACTTCCACAAAATAGTGTAATTAACTTTTTGGCCGTACATTAATATTCCTGTTCGATAAATTTTTCCGGCCATCCAGGTGGATGCAACGAACCCGGTAACCAATAAGCTCATGGATAATACAATTTGCCATACAGGCACACCGAAAGGTATGCGTATCATCATGGTAACGGGCGAGGTAAGCGGTATCATCGATAGCCAAAACGACAAACTGCTGTCGGGTTGGTTGATGATTACGCCCGACATGGCAACGGAGAAAATCAGGGGAATGGAAACCGGCAGCATAAACTGCTGGGTATCGGTATCATGGTCAACAGCGCCGCCGATGGCCGCAAAAAGTGATGCAAACAGCAGATATCCCGCCAGGAAATAAAACAAGAAGCTAAATATCATTATCTTGAAGTTAATCCCCGAGATAATTTCAGTAACCATTGCATAAGGATCGGCAGAGACCGTTTCCGTCCCGGCAGCTGCTATTTGAGCGGAAGTACCACCTTGCGAAAGAACGCTCATCATATCTGTGTTGCCACCTATCAAACCCGATTGGAAAACGCCCAGGAATATTCCCGTAAGGAGTATCCACAGCAAAAACTGTGTCAGGCCAACCATGGCAATACCGATTATCTTGCCCATCATAAGCTGGAACGGCTTAACCGATGAGAGGATAACTTCGACGATTCGGCTTTGTTTTTCTTCCATTACTCCTTTTAGGACCTGCGCCCCGAACATAAAAATAAAGAAGTATATCATTATGCCGGCAAAAATTGCAAGGCCGACCTCTACTTCTGTATTGCTCTTCTTTTCTATCCCCCCTTCCTCAACACGGATTGTGGAAAGCTTAATATCGACTTTCGAGGACTTTATCACATTGGGGTCGATACCCGAAGCAAGGAGCTTTTTGTTCTCCGCCTCCTTTTTCATAACCGATTTAATATAAGACGTCACGTTCAAACCCGCCTGCTTTGTCGAAAACAATTCAGCATAAACAGGTAGGTTCAATTCGGTTTTTGGGATATAGAGAAACAAATCGCCCTTTTCGTAAAGTGCCTTTTCCTTATCGGTGTCGAGATCGTTATGAACCTGATAAAAACTGATGTTGTCCTGATCCTTGAATTTCCCGTAATACCATCCGCTCTCGTCCAGCACCGCCACATTTTTATGGGTTGCCTCACTCCAATCGGCAAGGAAAGCCGGCAGTATAATCATGGCGGCCATCAATACAGGGCCTAAAAACGTCATTATGATAAACGATTTCTTTTTGACCCTGCTCAGGTACTCCCTTTGTATTATCAGAAAAATTTTGTTCACAATAATAGATTTAAAATTTCAACGAGATGCCATTTATCTTTCCATGACAATAAAAAATCAAGCTTTTACCTCTTTAATAAAAATATCGTTAATACCGGGCAATATTTCGTTAAACGATTTTATTTCGCATTGCGGAACAAGCACGTTTATCAGGTCGTTTGAGCGCGAGCCGTTTAAAAGCCTGATATCAGCCGCCATAACTCCTTTATTGTTTTCACTGGAAACAATTTCGAATTTAGTGTTATCAATATCCAATATGTTCTGAGCTTTATACTCAATCCTGAAAATATTTGGTTTATATCTATTCTTAATCTCACCGATTTCACCCGAAAGTATTACTTTGGAGTTGTTTATCAAGGCGATATGATCGCAAAGCTCTTCCACTGAGGCCATATTATGGGTAGAGAAGATAACCGTTGCCCCCTCATTGCGCAGATTTAATATTTCCTGTTTAAGGATGTTGACGTTAATAGGGTCGAAACCGCTGAAAGGCTCATCGAAGATAAGTAATTTAGGATGGTGCATCACCGTTGCTATAAACTGCAGCTTTTGCTGCATCCCTTTTGAGAGCTCCTCAACTTTTTTGTTCCACCAGCCGGCAATCTCAAACTTCTCGAACCAGGTTTTTAGTTGCTTTACGGCCTCTTGTTTTTTAACCCCCTTTAACTGAGCAAGATATACTGCCTGCTCTCCAACCTTCATTTTTTTATAAAGTCCTCTTTCCTCCGGGAGATAGCCTATCAGGGCAGTATCGGCAGGTTTTATTTTACGGCCGTTCAGCAATATCTCCCCTTCATCCATTACTGAAATCTGGTTGATGATCCGGATAAGGCTTGTCTTGCCTGCGCCGTTCGGCCCGAGCAAACCAAAAACGCTTCCCTGCCCGACCTGAATTGAAACATTGTCGAGTGCCTTGTGGTTAACATAGGTTTTGCTTACATTTTTCGCTTCCAGGGCGTACATTATCTTGTATTTATATTAAAGTTGCAAAATGCGCTATTAAAATTACGGGTTTTTAACTAAAGAACTCCCTCATCCTGTCAAAATAAGATCTATCCTTTGCCGTGGGCGCAGGCCTAAAGTTTGGGGAGTGCCGTAGTTTCTCCAACAGTGCCTCTTCATCTTTCGACAAGCTTTTAGGCGTCCAGATATTTACGTTCACCAGGATGTCGCCCCTGCCGTATCCGTTAACATCGGGAATACCCTTTCCTTTAAGCCGCAGTACTTTGCCGCCCTGTGTCCCCGGGGCGATTTTTATCCTTGCTTTCGAGTCAATGGTTGGAACTTCCACCGAGGTCCCAAGTGCTGCGTCGGCGAAATTTATATAAAGGTCATAAAGGAGGTTGTTCTCGTCGCGGACAAGATCCGGGTGAGGCTCTTCCTCGATCAGCACCAGCAAGTCGCCGGGGACACCGCCCCTGGCAGCCGCATTTCCTTTACCGCTGACCGAAAGCTGCATGCCTTCGGCAACGCCGGCAGGGATTTTAATGCTTACTATTTCATCGCTCTTAACGATTCCGTTTCCATGGCAGACGGTACATTTACTAGTAATTATCTCGCCTTCCCCGTTGCAAGTGGGGCAGGTTGAGGTTGTTTGCATTTGCCCAAGGAACGTATTTGTTACCTGCCTTACCTGGCCATGGCCGTTACAAGTAGCACATGTTGACTTACCACTTCCGTTGGCGGCACCGCTACCGTGGCAGGCACCACAAGGAACATACTTTTTTAGTTTTATCTTTTTTTCGACACCGTTGGCGATTTCCGACAGGCGAAGCTTAACTTTAACCCTTAAGTTGGAGCCCCTGTTTACCCTTTGTCGCCGTCCGCTGCTGCCAAATCCGCCGCTGCTGAAGCCTCCTCCGAAGGCGCCACCGAAAATATCACCGAAATGGCTGAAGATATCGTCCATGGACATGCCTCCGCCGCCGCCGCCAAATCCGGCGGAACCTGACATACCTGCATGGCCAAACTGATCGTAGCGGGATTTTTTCTGCGGATCGCTCAGAACCTCATAGGCCTCGGCAGCTTCCTTGAACTTTTCCTCAGCCTCTTTGTTATCGGGGTTTTTGTCGGGATGGTATTTAATGGCCATCTTCCGGTAAGCCTTCTTCATCTCGTCGGCAGATGCGCTTTTTGAAACTCCCAATATATCGTAATAATCCCTTTTGCTCATGTAAATTCTTTAATGTTAATTCCCTACTACAACTTTGGCAAACCTGATGATCTTTCCGTTCAACAGATAACCTTTCTGAACAACGTCAACAACTTTCCCCTTCATCTTCTTATTCGGTGCGGGAATGTTTGTTATCGCTTCATGATAATCGGTGTTAAATTCCTTTCCTTGCGATTCCATCGGCTCAAGGCCTTTCTGCTTCAGCAAGGTAAAAAGTTTATTGTAAATTAGTTCAACTCCTTTAACCGACTCCTCCTGTGCGTTATGATCCGTCATCGACTGCAAGGCCCTGTCAAAGTCATCCAAGACCGGCAGCAGCTCGACCATGATATCCTGAGATGCTGTTTTTAACAGATCCAGTCTTTCCTTGGACGTACGTTTCCGATAGTTGTCGAATTCCGAATAAAGCCTCAAGTATTTATCGTTGAGCTCTTCGCACTTCTCCTCATATTCGGCAATAATTTCCTTTTCGCTTTTCTTTTTCGACTTCGATTTTCTTTTTGCCTTAGGTGATTTGCTTTCTTCTTCAACAACATCATCTCCTTCGATGTGGTCTTCAAAGCTTACGTCTTCCATCTGCTTGTCGTCGGCAGCAATATTTTCTTTATCCTTTTTTCCCATGTTATTTTCTAAAATTAATTAGGTATGACTGCCTATCAAATATATTGCCAAGCAAAAAAGTTGTCAATTTGACAGGGTTTTAAAGAATATCCCGAAACGGGCATGCAAGGCTGGCATTAAGGCAATGAAAAACACTAAACGGGGCTTCTGTAAAACCGGTTTGGAATACTTAGGGTCTGCTGAAAAAGCCTGTAGTGCATCATATACGAAGCCGCAAGGTGAAGATGTATAATAATACTGCGAGCCGCAGCAATGAAGTAGATGATGTA
>JAADIS010000098.1 GCA_013151215.1 Chlorobiota bacterium
GCAGAGCATAGTAATAGACGAAACATGCTTCCACCACTTCCAGACCTGGTGCCATGTCCACTACGACTCCACCAACATAGATGCCGACCCCAATTTCCTTGGCATGTGGGACCACCCCTACATGATATCCGACAATTCCCCTTGCATAGATGCAGGAACACTCGCCAATCTGCCCGATTTTATCCAAATGCCCGAATACGACCTCGCCGGAAACCCACGAGTGGTGGGCGACAGCATCGACATGGGAGCCTACGAGTGGAATTCTACCATAGTCGGGTTTCACAATATAGGACCTGAAAGCAAGACAGAAAAGAAGAGCCTGTTAAAGGCCTCGCCCAACCCCTTTGACTGGGGGACTTATGTTGAAATTGAGGAAAAGGCAAAGATTGGGAATGGGTTCAGGCTCGAGGTTTATGACAATTACGGGCGTTTCGTGCGCCAGATAATTCTCCCGGGGCTGCCACAAAACAAAAAAGCGCTATGGTACGGCGACGACAAAAACGGAAAGCCACTGCCCACGGGTGTTTATAATATCGTTATGTTTGAATGCGACAAGGAGGTGGGGAACTTGAAGGTGGTCAAGAAATGAACATTAACCTAAACCGGTTTATAAGTTCAAATAAGTGTTCAAGCCGGTTTAATTGAATTGCAACTCAAATGTAGTCTTTTGATAATCAATTACTTATCTCCCCCCTTAAAGACATGTTCAGCAGTCTCAAAACATTGTCTTTCTTTTCTTCTTTTCCCAGAACATACATCAATTTGCTTATTGCGGCTTCCATAGTGATATCATGCCCGCTTATAACACCAATTTTTGCAAGCCCCATACCGGTTTCGTATTTGCCCTGATCAACGCTGCCATGCATACACTGTGAAACATTCAAGATTATCATCCCGTTTTTTATCGCCCTTTCAAGAAGATCCAAAAACCATGACTCAGTATTTGCGTTGCCTGAGCCAAAAGTCTCAAGCACTATGGCCTTAGTTTTAGGGTTGGTAAAAACGGGTTTTAAGAATTCCTCGCTTATGCCTGGAAACAATT
Source organism: Chlorobiota bacterium (assembly GCA_013151215.1). GTDB lineage: Bacteria > Bacteroidota > Bacteroidia > Bacteroidales > F082 > BM524. The sequence continues at coordinate 1,043 of JAADIS010000098.1, forward strand.
TTACGATACCTACATTTTCTTCAAGTTCGGTATGCACTTTCAACTTCTTGAAATTAGGCTTCCTGATTTTATCCTTATTGTATTTAATGTAAATCCCCACATCGGCCAATGCCGGATAATTTGCCGACACAAATGCGTTAAAGTTTTCGGCATTATATTTTACCGATCTGTTTCCCCTTAACAACTGATTCTCAAAATAAATACAAACTTCAGGCACCAATGGTGTTTCGTCAACTTTGGCTGCAGCAATTTCAATCGCGGTTATCAGGTTGTCGCGACCGTCGGAACGAAGAAAACCAAGTGGCAACTGCGAACCGGTAAAAATTAGAGGCTTATTTAAGTTTTCGAGCATAAAACTAAGCGCCGAAGCAGTATAGGCCATAGTATCGGACCCGTGCAATACGACAAAACCGTCATGATCTTCGTAATTATGGGCAATTACCCGGGCCAGTTGCCTCCACACTTCCGGGTCCATATTCGATGAATCGATAAGCGGCTCGAAACAGTAAAAATCAAGTTCATGATTTAATTGTTTTAAATCAGGTATTTGTTCATAAATATTCTCGAAATTAAAAGGTTTTAAAACTCCGCTTGATTGATCTTGTATCATACCGATAGTCCCACCGGTGGAAATTATTAATATTGAAGTATTTGTATCCATTTTAGCAATTGAATTAAAAATAAATCCTCTATTCATTTCGCAGCCCAAACAATTCGATGGCATTATTTGTCGTTGTTTTGGCGATATGGCCAATGTCGAGTGCTTTTACTTCTGCAATCTTCTCGGCTATTATACTTATATATGAACTTTCGTTTCTCTTTCCCCTAAAAGGGGCCGGCGTTAAAAAGGGCGAATCTGTTTCAAGCAAAATCTTTTGTAGCGGGATATCCTTGACTACTTTGTCCTGCCCTGAATTTTTAAAACTTACTATCCCTCCTATGCCCAAATAAAAGTTTAAACCGATGATTTTCTTTGCATCCTCCACACTTCCTGTAAAACAGTGAAATACACCCCTCAGACTTCCGTCCTGTTCCTCTTCGACAATTTTATATACATCTTCAAACGAATCGCGGGTATGGATTGCAACAGCAAGATTATACTTTTTTGCCAGTTTTAGCTGATGCCGAAAGACAAATTGCTGTTGATCACGGAAAGTTTTGTCCCAATACAAGTCGATGCCAATTTCGCCTACGGCATAATATCCACCTTTTTCAAGTTCTTTTTCGACCAAATCAAGTTCTTCCCCAAAACTATCGTTTACAGATGTAGGGTGAAGTCCTATCATCGGAAAACAATTCTTCGGAAAATCCGCAAGCAACGACCTCATCTGCGCAAAAGTACTTTTATCGATTGCCGGAAGCATCATATATTCAATGCCACGGGCAATTGCCCTTTCAACAACTTCGGCCCTGTCCGCATCAAAATTATCCAGATAAAGGTGCGTATGACTGTCAACAAATATCATTTTGCAAAAATAGTTTAATCATTTGACTATTTTTGCGAGTCAAAAAAATTAAGAATGAAAATATGTGTTTTTTGCGGTTCCAGCACCGGTAATTCAGAAATATTTAAAACCGAGGCTATCAAACTGGCCAATTATTTTGCCGATAATGATATCTCGCTCGTCTATGGCGGAGCCAACGTTGGTATCATGAAGGTGATTGCAGACACTATGCTCGGAAAAAACAAGGAAGTAATTGGAATAATGCCCCAGCACCTGATTGATAAGGAAGTAGCACATTTTGGAATTAGCGAGATGATAGTGGTGGATAGCATGGCAGAGCGCAAGGAAAAGATGGTTGATCTTTCGGATGCCTTTATCGCATTACCTGGAGGATTCGGCACATTGGATGAATTATCTGAAATTTTGACTTTCAATCAGTTACGAATTACCGATAAACCTTTGGGCATATTAAACGTAAACGGTTTCTTCGATTATCTGATTAAATTTTTCGATCATGCCGTTGAGTCTGGTTATGTTCGTGAAGAACACAGGAACAACATAATCATTGATACTGATGTCGATAACCTCCTGAAAAGGATGAAAGCATATAAACCTTTAAGCATGGGAAAATGGATAGAGGATATTGTTGAAGAGGCAAAGAATGGAGACAAGGAAATTTGAGTTTTGGATAATTGGGGTACGGTATAATCAGGCATCCATACTTTAAACTTAGTCGCTAACAATCACCATAGGGAGTTAGAAACTGTATTAAATTACATCTTTGCAGGCTATGCCATAAATACTAAATATCATAAATAACGATAATAAAATGAAAATCGTAGGGATTACCGGAACGCTGGGGGCAGGAAAAGGAACAGGAACTATAGTTGAATATTTAGTTAAAGAAAAGGGCTTTAAGCATTTTTCCGTGAGGGATTATTTGATCAGGGAAATCAACAAACGTGGCATGACAGTCAACCGCGACAGCATGACAATGGTAGCCAATGATATGCGCGCAAAAAACAATCCTGCATTTATTATCGAGGAACTTTATCGGGAGGCTGTCAAGTCGGGTAAAAATTCAATTATAGAGAGTATCCGCACACCGGGCGAAATTGAGTTTTTAAGGAAACAAGGCAACTTTATTTTACTTGCCGTTGATGCTGAGGCAAGGTTAAGGTACGACCGAATAAGCCTTAGGGCTTCCGAGACAGATAAAATTGACTTCAGGACATTTTTGGCAAACGAAAAGCGCGAAATGACTTCGTTTGATATCAACAAACAAAACCTTTCGCGCTGTATAGATATGGCCGATATAGTCTTGAAAAACAACGGCTCCATAGAAGAATTAATAAGCCAGATTCCTGATTTTCAGGACTAACATCCAATTAATCATTAATACTCTTTCATGCCAGGACCTCTGCCCCGGCCTCTGCCCATATTTCCAAACAGGTCGAAAGGCTTTGGGTTATCAGGATCCAAAAGCACAAAGGCCATTGAGCGCATGCTCTTCCTAAACTCTTCGTTAAAAATCATATCGGATCGGTTTTTGAAGCGTCGATATCGGTTTTCACAAGTATAGCTTTTAATTCTTCTTTCCATATTTCAGCTTTAGGCCTAAGATCTTCCCGGATTTTATCGATTTCCTTGCTGTGATTCAGGGAAATTGTTCTCACGGCCATCATACTCTCTCGCATTTCATCCCTGAAGTTGTCGAGTGCGGTATCCTTGCGCCTTTCCCCAAGTACGAAATCATCGCTTTCGTGCCATTGTTTATACATTGCTTCCCTAGCCATCAGATTACCCCTAGCGAAAATAATTTCCTTTTTTTCGGTCTCATTTAGTTTCGAATCGAAAGTTTTTCTTTTCTCCGCTATGGCGGGAAGTATGTTTTCAATGGCAAAATCCCTGATTTCATCCTTGATTTCCGGAGGCAAAGCACCCATTCCTCCCCTGAAATTTCCTCCTCGCATATTCATCCTGCCATGATTGCGCATTCCTCTCATGCTCATTTGCCTTTCGGCATCCCAAAGCAAAAGCCATGCTGCATCATTCATCTGACCCATTCCCTGATTACCGAAACCATTGGCCTTGCCGGGTTTCGGGCCTCTGCCCTGCCCTTTGTAGCCATTGTTCAACGACTCCTTGAACTTAATAACCGCGGCTGTATATTTCTTTGATTGATCGGGATGCCTGTCGGCTATCTTTTCCGCATCTTTCCTTATTTTGTACATTCGGTCGCGAAATGCCCTTTGTTGATCCACATCCGTAGTTCCTTTCCTGGTTTCCATTAAGTCATCGAGTTCCGATTTCAAGGACTCCACCTTTGCTTTTTCTTTTTTGCTGAGGACTGCATAAAACTCAATTTGCTGTTTTTCCAGTTCGGTCTTCATTTTATCGTGGGCAAAGCCTCCCTGGTTTTGGCAATTTACCTGCCCTTTCATGTTTCCCCGGCCCCTTCCCTGTGCCGACAAACTGCTAACTGCAATCAATGCGGCAAATATTAAAACTGTCTTTTTCATTTCTTTTGAATTTAAATTATAGCCTTTTGACAGTTCAAAAGGCGGAAATATTCCCCGACAAAAAACCCGGACAGAAAAACAGGCCGGGTTTTAATTTATTTTATGATTTTTGAAGTTTACTTAGTGAGCATCAATTTCCCGACAACATTCTTATCCTTAGTCCTAACACTATAAATATAAATTCCGGCCTTTGCTTTTGAGGCATCCCAAACAAATCCGTTTTCGCCATTTTGGATTTTACCCTTGAATAATGTTTTTATTTTCCTTCCACCAAGGTCATAAATGCTGATTTCTGCATTTTGTGCAATAGTTGTAGCCAATCGTATCTCAACATCATTGTCGAAGGGGTTCGGGAAGATGCTTACATTAATATCGGCGGAGGTGTTTTCGTTCAATGAGGCCCAAACAAAGTCGATGCCGAAAAAATAAAGATACTCGGCCATCAAGACGTCTTTATTGGAGCCTTCCTCATCAACAAGGCCGCCAAAGTCGGCGGAGGAGCCGATGGTCTTATATGTTTCGTCCTCATAAGAAATGGCAGTGGCATATTCGGGGTTTTCATTTTGCAGGATAACCTGAGCGCCCTCAAGAGGAGCCAATCTGTCGATATAATTATTTACACCGTCGAAATCAAACCCAAAACCTTTCAGCATACTTCCCTCGGAGCCGTTAATCCTGTTCAAATCACCCAAACCGTCATCATATCCGTCAATCATGAATTTCCCGTGAAAGCTTGTCTGATCGTCAAACGCCCAGGTGTCGCCTCCTTCCATATAAACCCTACCGCCGTTTTCCAGATAAGTATTCAGGAATCCTGCTTCGTCGTTCGTCAATACGTGATTATCGGGATATGCCCCCAAGATCACGAAAATAGATTTATAAACATCCAGATCCGGCGGCATGGAATTGTTTTCGATATCCGCACCTACATTTAATTCAATAAAGCAATCCATCATCGCGTCAGCAGAATTGACCCCTCTTGAGAAGTCCATTATTAATACGGGTTTTTGTCCCAGATAAATATTAAAATCGTTTTCGGCACTAATGCCGTAATCAGCAGTAAAGCTTATCGTAAAGGCTACGTTCGTACCCTCAGGTGCATATTCCGATGCAGTAATATTGAATATTGCCGATACCGTATCCTGACCGACAAGATCACCATAGGACAAATCATTGTTGTTTATTGTAATATATTCATTTTCAGTCGATAAGGAACCGATAACATTAAATACCTGCGAACTGCCACCATTTGTAAGCTTAATGCTTATATCGGCTTTTTCACCGGGATCTATCAAGCCGTTGTTGTTTCCGCTGCTGTCATCAACATTAAACGAAACAAAACTCAAAACAGGAGCATGGGCAGTAAGGCTAAAACTCGATTCCCATATTGCCCGACCCGATTCATCCATCGAAGTTACCGTAAAACCAATTATGCTACCGTCAGGGATGTTTTCGTCCACATCAAAAGCATAACCATCGGCAATGCTCACGGTATCCTCAGTAAAAATATCACCATAAGTCTCATTGTCATCGCTTATCGATACAAACTCGCTATTTGTTGTAATGCTTGCAATTACACCTATTGCATCATCACTACCGGTATTTGTCAATCCCAAGCCCAGCAAAATACTTTCGTTATAATCGACTAAACCATTGGCATTTCCTGCATTGTCATTAACTGTATCTGTAGCATAAACAACATAAGGGCCAGTATCGGGGATTATTTCAACCGTCGATTCATAAGGAAAATAATTAAAGGCAGTAACTACCAGATCCATGGTGTCGAGAACATTTAAGGGAGGAAATACTATGTTTGCCATACCTCCAACCACATAGGCAGAGCCTACAATCTCACCGTTCATCGAAAGAACAGCAAGTGCATCTTCAACATCACATTGCACCTCGAAACTTGTGGCGCCCAAGAACACAGTCGGATTATGGGTAACCGTCATAGTTGCCGGAATTGCCGTACGAACCATGAGGGAAGGGTCACCGAATATTGTCCATGTATCCGTCATCACATCGCCATCGGAGCCATAAGCATCGTTCATTGCCATACAACCGTTCATTGTTATGCCGCCGAAAGTCCTTT
>JAADIS010000028.1 GCA_013151215.1 Chlorobiota bacterium
TTCCAGAATAAAAGTAGTTAAAATTGAAGAAAGTGGACTCGATTACCCACTGGTGTGTTTACACTGCGATGACGCCCCAATACAATACAGAGTTTGCACTCGCAGCAAAAGTTATAGGGGTTGTGATAACTTTATCACCGGGTTTAGTCCCTAACGCCAAATTACATAAATGTAGCGCTGCTGTGCCATTAGATACTGCCACGGCATACTTTGCGCCAACATAATGGGCAAACTTTTCCTCAAACTCTTTGACCTTCGGCCCTTGGGTTAAAAAGTCAGATTTAAGCACCTCAACAACAGCATCAATATCCTGTTGGGTTATCTGTTGTCTGCCATAAGGGATTGGNCTTCATATTTGTATTTTTGGTCATTTGCTACGCGTGACTATATGGTCATTAGCACTTCGTTTGTCATTGGTCATTTGTAGTTTTTTCCGATGGAATTAATATAATTGTTTAGTTTAATTCCAATTGAGTCAATGTTGTTTATGAACTCCTTAAATTGAATATCTGAAATTAAATTCCGGCTATGGGCCTTGGTGAGCCATGTCTTTGTTTCGTATAAGGAACCTCTGGAATAATACCCAAAGTTTTTAGCTTCTTTAAAATGATACCTGCCAAATCCCTCGCTTAAATTTGCAGCCGTTGAATCTGCTGCCCTTACCAATTGCTTTCCAATAGTATCTTTCAAGAAATAATCCCATTTAATCACAATATCCCATGTTTCTTCGCCCATTTCCATCGTCAATTGGTAAACCTTTAGTTCTTCTAATTTCATAGCATTCAGTTTTTAATAAAACTATCTTACCATAGAATCATCAATGACTTAATGACAACAAATGACCACCAATCACTATAATTATTAATAATCAAAGTATTGGTTCAAAGTCAGGGTCAACATACTGCTTAATTAATTCTCTCATTTCCTCAACAGTAACCCACTTATCACTTTTACCTGAACTATAGTTGAACCCTTCGGGGACTTCTTTCCCACCAAAATGATCTAAATACTTTTTCTTATCAGCACCGGAGGGAAGTATGGCATAATACTTACCAATATCAATCGTATTCATTGCATCGCTTACCGTAATCATCTCTTCATGCAATTTTTCTCCGGGCCGTATGCCTACATTCACAAGTTTTGCATTGGGGGCTATTGCTTTGGCTACTGTTTCAATCTTATAAGATGGTATTTTCGGTACAAAAAGTTCCGCTCCTATAGCATTTTCAACAGCCCATAATACCATTTCAACTCCTTCATCCAATGAAATATTGAAACGTGTCATATCCCTGTGGGTGATGGGTAACATCCCTTCTTTGGCTTTATTTCGAAAGAAAGGGATGACTGAACCACGGGAGCCCATAACATTTCCATAACGCACCACGGAAAACCGTAAATCCCGATGACCTCTGATATTGTTAGCAGCAATAAAAAGTTTATCTGACACCAGTTTTGTTGCACCGTACAGATTAATCGGGGCAGCCGCTTTGTCTGTTGACAAGGCCACTACAATTTTTATATTGGTGGCAAGTGCCCCATCAATCACATTTTGTGCTCCTCCGATATTAGTTTTTACGAATTCATCTGGGTTATATTCGGCAGCAGGTACTTGTTTTAAAGCAGCAGTGTGTATAATAATATCTATCCCTTCGCAGGCACGGATAAAACGGTTTCTATCCCTCACATCACCAATAAAGAATCGCACTTGCGGGTATTTACTCTCGGGATAAAGCTGTGCCATATTGAATTGCTTCAACTCATCTCTTGAATAGATAACCAATCGTTTTACCTGCGGGTATTTTTTTAATATTGTTGCTGTAAATTTCTTTCCAAAAGAACCGGTTCCTCCGGTTATGAGCACTGATTTTCCGTTTAACATTTTAATTTCATTTTTACAATTAAGTTTTGTTTTTTCTTTGAACCATTAATCATCCAGTTCGTTATTAATGAAGAGTGAAAAGTGAAAAGTGAAATTTTATTAAAACGTTATTTTCTTTTCAAGGAATATTTAGCTGTCTTTATGGAAGCAATCAAAATGCTTTTTAATTCATTTACATTTAAAATCAGTTCATTTGCCAGTTCCAAATCAATGTATTTTGAGTGTTTAAGCAATAAAATCCAGTTTTGATTGTGCAAATTCAGATTCCCGAACCATCGCTCCAATTGAGGTTCCTGCTCTTAAAAGTTGTTTGCTTATAACATATTCTTTATGGCTTTTAACAATCTCTTTATATGTTTGAATTACCTTCAAAGCAAAAGAAAAACTTTTTGTTCTTAGAATATTTTCACTCACAATTTTTCATTTTTCAATCTTCATTTTTCAATCTTATAATCTTCCATCTACCAATTTTCTCGGTAAAACTCCTTCGATATCAAAAATCACAGCGCTATCATCAGCTTGATCACCTTGTCAGCCACAAAACGCCCCATGTTGTCGTTTACCCGTCTTCCGGAGCTGATCACATCCAGGTGGTAACCTGTCGATTAGTAGTCGTCAGGGCGGGCTTCGTCGCAAACTCCTCGCAAAGTCGTGCTTTTATTCGATTTTTTATCAGAGGACGATGCCTGGTATTAATCTGCTATGAATGACCGGTTTTGCGATCTTGCCTGAGGCGAGAGTAGCCCGCCTCCACTACGCTTCGGACGGACAGAGCAATCTCACGATACGTCAGGGCGGGCTTTATTCTAACATGGTTCTGTTGCTCAAATTCAGTCCGTGGATAATTTTCGTGTACTGTCTGCCTTCACCTCGTTTCGGGCGGACAGGCGAATTCGATAATGAGTTTTTTCTTTACCTTCTAATGACAGCTGATTAGGTGATGCCTGCGGCATCAGTTTTCTTTGTCACCGAATTGCGCTAATTGAACGCCTGCCTGCGCGTAGCCGCTTCGGCGAAGGCAGGAATTATTTTTCGCCAGTGAAAAATTAATTCGTCTAATTTCCGCCTCCACTGCGTTTCGGACGGGCAGGCGGGAAATTCGATGATGAGCTTTTTCCGCTGAAACAGGCTGATTAATATCGTATTAAACGTTTATATTCTAAGCTTTCTGAGCCAGAATTTAATTAAATAGAAGAATTGTTAGTTCGTTTTCAGTTAGGAGGAGGCTGCCTGTCTGACCGGTAGTCGTCAGGGCGGGCTTCGTCGCTGCGCTCCTCGCAGGGTCGGGGTTCTTTTGGCTGGTAGCAAAATTAGTGAATTTTATTGAAGTCATTAATGGACAATCCGGATTGTCTTACAATGGATCGAAAAGTTCCTATTGGTATTTCCTTGCGTGGTGAAGGAACAATAACTGTTTTGTCATCTTTTCGATATTTGCAATGACTTCCTCTCTGAGAAATGAAAATAAAACCATTGCTTAGTAAAACAGAAATGATTGATTTGGACGATGGTAACTTAGACATTGATGTATGTTTCGCCCATCATGGTTTCGTTAATTGTTATAAATGTTTGAGGAGCCTTTTTATCATCAAAATATAATTCAAGTGCTTCATTAAGATTGTCAATAGCTTCCTGTAAGGTATTACCAAAACTGGATACGTCAACATTCAAGCACTGTGAAACGTAATACTTATCTTCTTTATATACTATATACTTTAAAGATTTCATGTCTTAAAGATTTATACAAAGATATGATTAATTTGTCCACGGATTATTGTTTTCCTTAATATTCAATTTATTTTCATTCAAGGGGAG
>JAADIS010000020.1 GCA_013151215.1 Chlorobiota bacterium
TCACGTTGTTAGGCGTTTTTCAGCAGACCCGACTTAGACCCTCACTATGTCGGCGCCTAGTTTTCTCAAGCGCATGTCGATGTTTTGATATCCCCTGTCAATTTGCTCAATATTGTCGATCACGCTTGTCCCGGTGGCCGAAAGGGCTGCTATGAGCAGTGCAACGCCAGCCCTGATATCGGGCGAGCTCATTTTAATGCCCCTGAACGGAAACTCATGGTTCAAGCCTATAACAGTTGCCCTATGAGGATCGCAAAGGATTATCCTGGCACCCATATCTATCAGTTTATCAACGAAAAACAATCGGCTTTCAAACATTTTCTGATGGATGAGCACGCTACCTTTTGCCTGGGTTGCCACCACCAATACGATACTTATCAGGTCGGGCGTAAACCCCGGCCAAGGCGCATCGGCAATGCTCATTATCGAACCATCGATATAGTTCTCTATGCTATAATGATCTTGCCCGGGTATAAAAATATCATTCCCCTTCTGCTCAAGCTTAACGCCCAAACGCCTAAAGACAACGGGTATCAAGCCCAGGTCGTTAAGCTTGACGTTGGCAATCGTTATTTCGGACTGTGTCATGGCGGCCAGACCAATAAAGCTGCCCACCTCTATCATATCGGCAAGCATGACATGATTCGTGCCATGAAGCTTATCAACTCCCTTTACTTTAAGCAGGTTTGAGCCAATACCCTTAATATTGGCGCCCATATTATTAAGCATCTTGCTAAGCTGAACCAAATAGGGTTCGCAGGCGGCATTGAAAATAGTAGTTTCCCCCTCGGCCAAGACTGCTGCCATCAAAATGTTCGCCGTACCGGTAACAGATGCTTCCTCTAATAACATAGAAGTGCCTTTAAGTTTACCGGCCTTTATATGATAACACTTTTCCGTTTCGTCATAGTTGAATTCGGCTCCAAGTTTTTCAAGTCCGGTAAAATGGGTATCAAGTCGGCGGCGGCCTATTTTATCCCCTCCGGGCTGGGGCAGGAAGCCTCTGCCAAACCTTGCAATCATAGGGCCCAGAAGCATTACGCTCCCCCTGATGCTTGCTGCCTTGTTATAATAAGCAGAGGTATGGACTTTCTCGACATCAACTTTTGATGCATTGAAAACATACTGGTTGTCAGCTGTTTTTACAGCCTTGACACCAAGGCCTTTAAGCAAGTCTATGAGCTTGTTGACATCTCTGATATCCGGAATATTGGATACAGAAACATCTTCATCGGTTAGCAATACGGCACTAATGATTTGCAGGGCTTCGTTTTTTGCTCCCTGGGGATTTATGGTCCCCGATAATTTTTTACCTCCTTTTATTCTAAAAGAGCCCATTTCAACTACCTTCTTCTACGTTTTCTTTTATTGGCCTGCGCCAAGGCCATGGCTTTTTTGTTTACGATATTTTTTTGTTTTTTAGGCTTTGACAAGGCCTCGGAATTGGATATCAGACTGAATTCCTCCTTTAAATGTAATTTTCCGTTCGACAAATCCGCAAGATGTTTTAAAACAGTTTCATCGTTTACCGAATCCCTGTTCCACGTCAAATATGATTTTTTGAGGTAGTTGGCAATAGCCAGGACAATAGCGTCTTTTTGATCGCCTTCGGGAATCTGCACAGCAGAATCAATTATTTTCTCGATATGTTTTCCATAGTGGGGAAATGCCATGGTCTTTTGCGAGTATTCCAGTTTTTCGGGCTTGCGACTAATTTCATCTTTTTTCGGTGCAGGATAAGGAGCGTCTATATCGAGGTTAAAACCGGAAATTATATGCAGATGGTCCCATAACTTGTGCTCGAAATCGTGGCTTTTGGCAGAAGAGGCGTTCATTTGCCTCATAACCCTTACGATGGTCTCAGCAGTTGCGTTGCGTTTCTCCCTGTCCTCGATGCTGATGCAGTAATCTATCATTTTGTGGATATTCCGTCCGTACTCGGGAATAGCCATGCTTTCTCTTTTAGTATTATATTCCATATTATTTAAGTTATTGAGATAATAGCAAATTATAAAAATTATTGCGCAAAAGTACTGAATATTTGCTTATAGGGCTTATAAAATTTCATCTGCTAGATATCTCACGATAGAATTTTCAATTTGGCAAATCGAAGCAACAGGCTTTTTTGCCCTACACCGTTGAAGAACACCGTTGCTTTCTTGTTGGGGCCGCTGCCTTCGACCGAGGTAACCTTGCCATTCCCGAATTTAGGATGCTCCACCTTCATGCCGGTTTGCAGGACAGCCGTATCCGATTCCTCGAAACTTGTGTTCGATGACACTCTTGAAGAAACCGGTTTCATGTTTCTCTTCGGCAATGCAACCGTCTTCCCTCCAAACAGATCCCCGCTTTGATTATTGTTTTTTGATGCCCTGTGTGGCATATCGACGAGACTCTCATCAATTTCTTCCAGGAAACGGCTGGGTTCGGTAAGCGTAAACTGTCCCCAGCGGTATCTGCTTTCGGCAAAGCTAAGCGTAACATGGATCTGCGCCCTGGTGATGGCGACATAAAACAAGCGGCGTTCTTCCTCCAGGTCGGAACGGGTATTGATTGATTGTATGGAAGGAAACAGGTTCTCTTCGAGGCCGACAACATAAACATAGGGAAATTCCAGGCCCTTGGCCGAGTGGATGGTCATAAGAGTTACTTTATCCCTGTCTTCCTCATCTTCGTTGTCCTGGCTGGTGAGCAAGGCCACATCCTGCATAAATCCCTCAAGGGTTCCCTGATTTTCCAGATCACCTTGGTTTTCTTGCGCAGCCCTGTCAACAAACTCCTTAATACCGTTCAAGAGCTCATCAATATTCTCAACCCTGCTTATGGCCTCGGGGGCATCATCGTCGCGATACATTTTCAATATCCCGGATGAAACGGCAATATGGCGGGCAGCCTCATAAGCATCTTTTTTGCGCATCTCGGCGGCAAAACTTTTTATCAATGTAGTGAAATTGCTTAGTTTAGTTAACAAACCGGTATTGAGATTAAGCATGTATTTTCCCGGATCATTCAGCACTTCCCACATATTTACCCCCTTCTCGTCGGCGGCGACAGTAATCTTCTCCATGGTAGTCTTACCAATTCCGCGAGCCGGTGTATTTATTGTTCTTTGCAGCGAATCCTCGTCATTATGATTAATGACAAGGCGGTAATAAGCAAGCAAGTCCTTGATTTCCTTTCGGTTATAAAACGAAAGCCCGCCATAGATCTTATAAGGGATATTCAGTTTGCGAAGCGCCTCCTCCATTGATCGCGATTGGGCATTGGTGCGATAAAGTATTGCGAAATCACTATTGGGCAGCTGGTTGTTCATCTTATACTCAAAGATGGAATTAGCCACCAAATTACCTTCCTCGGTATCGCTTGACGCATGAATATATCCTAATTTACTTCCTTGTACATTATCTGTCCAAACCTTTTTCTTAATTTGATTTTTATTATAAGATATTACCTGATTGGCTGCTTCAACAATATTTTTTGTGGAACGATAGTTTTGCTCCAGCTTATGCAGCTTGAAATCGGGGTAATCGTGCTTGAAGTTCAGCATATTGCTGATATTGGCCCCGCGGAAACCATAAATACTTTGGGCATCATCGCCCACGACACAAATATTCTCGGTATTGGCGGCAAGTTTCTTAAGTATCAGGTACTGAGCCTGATTGGTATCCTGATACTCATCGACCATAATATAACGGAACTTCCTCTGGTATTTAAGCAATATAGCGGCAAATTTGCTGAAGAGGAGATAGGTGTTGAAGAGGAGGTCGTCGAAATCCATAGCATCGGCACGACGAAGCCGCATATTATATGTTCGATAAATATTCTTTATCTCAGGTTTGCGGGCATTTTCGTCGGCAGCGATAATCTCAGGGCTGTTGACATAATCCTCAGGCGATATCAGTGATGATTTAGCCATGGAGATGCGGTTGGCGACATAGGAATACGAATAAATCTTATTGTCCAGATCCATTTCTTTGATGATATTCCTTATTAGCCTTTTGCTGTCGTCGGAATCGTAAATACTATAGTTTGAAGGATAGCCCAGCTGATGGCCTTCGATACGCAGGATCTTGGCAAAAACGGAGTGGAAAGTGCCCATCCAAACATTGCGCCCCTCACGGTCGCCGATAAGCTGCATTATCCTTTCCTTCATCTCCCTGGCAGCTTTGTTTGTAAAGGTTAAGGCAAGCACGTTAAAAGGGTCTATACCAAGTGCAAGCAAGTTGGCAATTCGATACGTAAGCACCCTTGTTTTACCTGACCCCGCTCCTGCAATTACCATTACAGGGCCTTCAACAGCCTCAACAGCAGCACGCTGGTCGGTATTTAGTTGATTTAAAAATTCTTTCACTCTCTATAACTTATAATTGACAAAAATACTCAAATGACACATCTGCTATCCATTAAACAGGACAATTAATTAACAATAGTTAAATTTATTATCAGTGGGCGATACGAAATTTTATTCCTTGCCGGCTATTCATCTCCAACAATCTCTTTTCTATCGCATTGCTTATTTGATCATATCTAATTTTGCCCCAACCTTCGCTGACAAGAAATCTTGGCGGCACTTCCCCGGCAAAGCGTTCTACAACAATTTCAGGCCTGAGCCTCTCAAGAAATTCAACAACAAAGTTGATATATTCATCTTTTCCGAAGAGGTTGAAGTTTTCGGGTTTGTTTTTGTACTCCTTGGCCATAGCCGTTCCTTTTATTATCTGCAATTGGTGGAATTTTATGTTGTCGAGGGGCAAGTCGTTTATGGCTTCCACCTGGTCCATCATCTCCTTGCGGCTTTCGCCGGGCAATCCAAAAATCAGATGTCCTCCTGTTTTCAGTCCGTATTCCTTGCTTAGGTGCAGCATGTCCACAAGGCTCCTGAAATCGTGGCCTCTGTTAATACGCCTCAGGGTTTTGTCATAAGTACTTTCAATACCGTATTCGATAATCACATAATGTGTTTTTTGGACATCGGCAAAATATTTCAGTTTTTCCTCGTCCATACAGTCGCTGCGGGTACCTATCACCAATCCTACCACATTCTCTTTTTCGAGGGCCGGGCCATAAATTTCTTTCAATTTTTCGAGTGGGGCATAAGTATTGGAATAGGCCTGGAAATATGCAAGGAATTTTTTTGCCCTTCGATAACGGTTTGCGTGAAACACAATGCCTTCCTCAATTTGAACTTCGACAGGTTTTCTCGAATCGTTATATGAAGGGTTAAAAGCATCGTTATTGCAGTAAGTACAACCACCGCGAGCCAGCTTTCCATCGCGGTTAGGGCAAGTGAAACCCGCATCTATCGTGGTTTTCTGGACCCTTTCGCCAAAGTTGCGCTCAAAGTATTGCGCATAGGAGTTGTATGGTCGTTTATGACCCCAGGGATAAGCTTTATCTTCGATGATCAAACAGTTTAAGATCGTTATATAAAAAAGGGCGTTGAACTTACCGCTAGATAGTGTTCAACGCCCTGCAAAAATATATTATTTATCCTTAATGGTCGGTGGCGGTTTCCAGTGTCTTCATTATGCTGAAGATGAACACTGCCGAAAGTATGAGCATAACGACCAGGAGAAGGAAGAATTGCCACATCTGCCATCCGTCCCAGAAGGCGCCTATGAAGCCGGCAAGCAAATTACCAATTGCGGTTGAGGCAAACCAACCACCCTGGGCAATACCGGCCAGTTTTGGCGGAGCAACTTTTGAAACGAAGCTAATCCCGATAGGACTATAGAACAATTCGGATATCGTCAAGCTAAAATAGGTGCCAATTAACCAAAACGGAGTAACCCGGAGAGCATCGTCAACCAGGTCGTTGGAGTTGCCGAACTGCATAGCCGCAACTACCATGATCCCGAAACTAAAGGCAGCCAAAACAAGGCCGATGCCGATCTTCCGAGGTGATGAAGGCTCTTTTCCCTTTTTGTTCAGCTTAGTGAATATCGCTATAATTATAGGTGTGATAAAAACAATGAAAATAGGGTTGAAATGCTGGAATTTTATAGGGTTGATAGGCATTCCATCAACATTATAGCCGCTAATAACATAATATGCAATTGCCAAGCCCACCACCGTTAAAACACCTCCTATAAGTTTTTTTGTCCTGTTCGCAGTCTTATCAAAAATGAAAACTAGGCCGATAATTGCTGCAATTATTGGGAGCAAGGATGTTAAATCGAATAATGAGTATGTTGCAGGAGAAACTGTTGTTACCGTGAAGTCGCGGGCAAAAAGAGTTAGCGTGAACCCATTTTGATGAAACGACATCCAGAAGAAGATGTTGACAAGGAACAGCAACCCAAGTGCCACTAAGCGCTTTTTATTTTGCTCAGGCGGAAGGTCAGGAATAACAGCAGCATCGCTATCCGAGTCCTTCTTGCTCACTTGCACATCAATTTGCTTATATGTTTTCCGAAAAGCAAGGAAAATAATCATGGAAAGCAAAATACTAATTGCCGCTATACCAAAGCCATAACTATACGATTGGCTGACAGAATTAATATAATCGGTACTAAAGGCCTTTAAATCAGTAAATTGATATCCGCCTGCTATAATGTTTTCTTTGGCGTACCTCATCAAGTCACCTGCTTTGTCGAAGGAATCCCCCTTCATTAGATATTCATTTGCCAATTCCGGGATTTTACCGCTATAAGTGAAGCCGTCCTTTTTCATCATGAAGTTGTTCATGGCCTCGGCTGCACTTGGTGCGAAAAACGCACCTATATTTATTCCCATATAAAATAAGCTGAAAGCAGCGTCCCTGAGCTTCCCCATTCCGCTTTGGTCATAAAGCCTTCCGACCATGGCCTGCAAGTTGCCTTTGAAAAATCCGGTACCAACCGATATTACTGCCAAGGCAACATAAATCCCGGTCAGTCCGTTACTGGTGTTCGACAGCAACGCATAACCCACTATCATTAAAATAATACCCAAGGTGATCGTTTTACCGAATCCAAGCACCTTATCGGCTAACAGCCCCCCAATTAAAGGAATAAAATAAATCCCGAACAGAAACAATCCATAAACATGGCCTGCTTCCTTGGATGTCATTCCAAACTTAGCCTGAAGAAACAATGTGAAAATAGCAATCATGGTATAATAGCCGAAGCGTTCCCCCATATTCGCAAATAAAAAGACATACAGCCCTTTAGGATGACCTTTGAACATAATTATTGATTTTAGTTATACATGCGTTTTTTACGTGAGCGACAAAAATAGATAAATTTATTTCCTGAGCAAGCTTTTGTTTTTCGCTTTGTAAAATCTTTATCCACAAACCAAATATGTGGTTTAAACACGGGAACGATCATGCCGGTTTAAACTTATGGGAAGTTTGTGTGCATTCCCCACATCAGATCAACTGATTAATTCCTGATACTAATGACAATGCGGGAAAAGAAAAACTTGAGAAAATGAGCAAATATGAATAGATATTACACAAAGAGCCACGGAGAAGACACGGAGTTTTCCAAGAAGAAACTGTTCTTTGTGCATAAGAAGTAAAACTTATTCATGGATATAAATCCCATAATAAGCAATATCATAATTGGGTTTCCTTTCTGTCATAAAGGCATGGTGTTGTTATGCAAAACTTCAGTAATTAAAACTATCATATCAAAACAGGAATTAGCCTCCGGCTTTAAACTATCGTATGTTGTAGGCTTTTCAAATCTGTTTTTTCCTATTTTTGCAAACTCAAAAAAAAATTGAATCAAACATGGAAATTGCCAGTAAATATAATCCTGTATCAATAGAGGAAAAGTGGTATTCTTATTGGATGGAAAAAAACTATTTCCATTCGGAACCCGATGAGAGAGAACCATATACGATTGTCATCCCACCGCCGAACGTTACAGGGGTTCTTCACATGGGGCATATGCTCAATAATACTATCCAGGATGTTCTGATAAGGCGGGCACGCATGCAGGGCAAAAATGCATGCTGGGTTCCCGGTACTGACCATGCAAGTATTGCTACCGAATCAAAAGTTGTTGCCAAGCTTAAGGCGGAAGGAATCAACAAAAACGATTTAAGTCGTGAGGAATTTTTAGAACATGCATGGGAATGGAAAGAAAAACACGGAGGCATCATCCTCGAACAGCTAAAAAAACTGGGTGCTTCCTGCGACTGGGACAGGACAAGATTTACAATGGACGAGGCTTTATATGATTCTGTAATACAGGTTTTCATCGATTTATACAACAAGGGATTGATTTACAGGGGGATACGTATGGTCAACTGGGATCCCAAAGCGAAAACCGCAGTTTCCGATGAAGAAGTAATCCACAAAGAGATCCAAAGCAAACTTTATTATTTAAATTATAAAGTTGAGGGCGAGGATGAATTTATAACCATAGCCACAACACGTCCGGAGACCATATTGGGCGATACCGCCGTTTGTGTGCATCCCGATGATGAGAGGTTTGCGAAATTCAAAGGGAAAAAAGTGATCGTGCCATTGGTGAACAGGGCAGTACCGGTAATACAAGACGAATACGTTGACAGGGAGTTCGGTACAGGTGCACTTAAAATCACTCCTGCACACGATATTCACGACTATGAGATCGGGCTCAAGCACAAGCTTAAATCCATCGATATTTTCAACGATGACGGTAGCATAAGCGAAAAGGCCGGATTGTATATCGGGAAAGACCGGTTCGATGTTCGCGACGAGATAGTGGATGATTTAAAGAAATCAGGCCATTTGAACAAGATAGAGGATTATATAAACAAAGTTGGTTTTTCGGAGAGGACTGATGAGGTTATCGAGCCCAAGCTGAGCCTTCAGTGGTTTTTAAAGATATCGGAACTTGCGAAAGACGCACTTGAAGTTGTTCAAAACGGAAGCATAGAGTTCCATCCGGCAAAATTCAAAAATACCTATCGGCACTGGATGGAAAACGTGAGGGACTGGAATATCTCACGGCAGTTGTGGTGGGGGCAGCGAATCCCGGTATATTATCTTCCAGATGGTGAAATACTTGTTGCGAAAAACCTGGAAGAAGCATTGGAAAAAGCAAAAACCGAGTTTAATATGCCGGACATAAAGGCCGGGGACCTGACACAGGACGAAGATGTCCTGGACACCTGGTTTTCATCTTGGCTATGGCCGATAAGCGTTTTTGACGGAATCAGGCACCCAGAGAACAAAGACGTTAATTACTATTACCCGACCAATGATTTAGTAACTGCACCTGAGATTATTTTCTTTTGGGTGGCCAGGATGATAATGGCCGGTAACGAATACCGAAAAGAAATCCCCTTTAAGAATGTGTATTTCACAGGTATTGTAAGAGATAAGCTGGGTCGCAAGATGTCGAAGTCACTGGGCAACTCACCTGACCCACTCGACCTGATCAAACATTTTGGCGCCGATGGTGTCCGCGTCGGGATGTTATTGACTTCACCGGCAGGGAACGACCTGCCATTCGACGAATCGCTCGTTGAACAAGGAAGAAACTTCTCGAATAAGATATGGAATGCCTTACGGTTGGTAAAAGGTTGGAAGATAGATGACAAACTGGCCCAGAGCGAAAGCAACAAAATGGGTGTAGAGTGGTTTGAGGCCAGATTCAACCAGGTTTTAAACCAGATAGAAAAAAATTTCGATGACTACCGGATTTCCGAAGCCCTTATGGCCACTTACAAATTAATATGGGATGATTTCTGTAGCTGGTATCTAGAAATAATAAAACCGGCTTATCAGCAAGCCATCGATAGACCTACCTATGAAAAGACTATTGCTATTTTCGAAAAACTGATGAAGCTGCTGCATCCCTTTGCACCATTTATTACAGAAGAGATCTGGCATCTACTTAAGGACAGGGAGGCAGGAGATGATATCATTATTTCCCGTACTCCCGTTTCACAAAACTTTGACAAATCCGTCATAAGCAATTTCCAGTTTGCTGAGAATATTATCGGTGGTATAAGGACCGTAAGACGGGAAAAGAACATCCCACAAAAGGAAAGCCTTATGCTCATGCTAAGAAAAGGCGGAAAATCCGACTTTGCCCTTTATCCTTTGGTACAAAAGATTTGCAATATAGAAAAGGTAGAAATTGTTGACGACAAACCAGAAGGCAGCATAAGCTTTATTGTTGGTTCCCAGGAGTTTTACATACCTTTGACTTCTTCCATCGATATCGATGCGGAAATCGCAAAGCTCGAAGATGAATTAAAATATACCAAGGGTTTTCTTATTTCCGTTAGCAAAAAACTGTCGAACGAGAGATTTGTCGATAATGCCCCAAAAGCAGTTGTTGATAAGGAACGTCAAAAGCAATCGGATGCGGAGGACAGGATTGCCGTTATCGAGGAGCAGCTGAAAAACTTCGGGAAATAATAGCAAGTGGTTTTAGGAATTAATATCAGCACTTGTTTGTTAAAAACGATATCCTCCGATATCAAATTATAGATATATGAAAAAAAATTATAAACATATATTTTTCGACCTCGACCGTACATTATGGGACTTTGAAAAAAGCGCGCTGCAGGCTTTCGACATTATTCACGATAAGTATAACCTTGTAAATCAGGGTGTTGGAAACGGAGGCGCCTTTCACGATGCATATACTGTCCACAACAACCGCCTTTGGGATCTTTATCGGCAGGGAGACATAAGCAAAGAAGTTTTAAAAGGAAAGCGTTTCCATCTTACATTACTGGACTTCGGCATCGACGACAAAAAAATGGCCGAACAAATCGGCGACGACTACACAACCATCAGCCCTAAGCTTGTAAACCTTTTCCCCAATGCCATTGAAATACTGGAATATCTATACCCAAAATATAAAATGCATATTATAACCAATGGTTTTAGCGAAGTGCAGGATATAAAACTAAAATCCTCGGGCATGGATAAATATTTCGACAAGGTGATTACCTCAGAGGAAGCAGGTGTGAAGAAGCCTGATTTGCGGATATTTAAATATGCCCTGGAAAAAGCCGGAACAAATGCCGGAGAAAGCATAATGATAGGTGACGATTATAAGGTGGATATTATTGGGGCACAAAATGTCGGGCTCGACCAGGTTTACTTCAATCCTCATAACCAGGGATTCGTAAATGGCTGCACCTTTGAAGTTGCTGATTTAATAGAGATAAAGCAGTTTTTGTAATTCCCGGCAAAAGCGAAAGCCCTGCTAACCCAATTGGGCACAACAAGGCTTTAACACATATAAAGGCCTAAATCTCAACAATCTGAAGCCTAGCTAAACATCATTTATTACAAAGGATTCGCCGTTACTCTTGTATCAATTGTTATTTGTAGTGTAAACTGTACATCATCCTGATCCGTAACACCCGAAGCAGTAACTGTAAATACATCTTTGTCGCCGAGGATACTGTTTATGGTGTCCCATTGCCCGTCATCGTTTGAAAGTGTGAGCTCAGTGCCCTGGGTAACTGCAACGCTAGGGAAATTCCATGAAGCGTTTTTTGTGGCAGAAGCAACGGAAATATTAAAGTTGGTTATGTTTACATCTTTGTTGATGGCAACAATCTTCCCTGTTATAGCCGTAATTTCAAAACTCTTGATATTATCGGCATATTTGGCGACATTTGGGTCTCCCATCGGGTCGATGGTTGCACTTTCTGAGAATGACCCGTTGATGTCGGCTTTTGTTCCGGCAGGAACATCGATATTCAGGTCGGTTTTAAAACTAGTGTCGAAAGTAACATCCAGTGCATCGTTAACAGTTTTGCATGATGAAACGATAATAGCGGCAAACAACATTGCCATGGCAATTTTAGTAATTTTCATATTATTTAAATTTAAATTAGTTATTGTCATGTTTGTCGCCACAAAGAAAGACATTTTTTCAATAGAACCTCTTTGCGACATCTTTTTCCTTGCCTTTTGTTGTTTTACCATTTTCAAGTATTACTGATCCTTGCTCAATGAGCCGTTCGGTTTTCGGGTTAACGAATAATACATCGTCCATTATAATTTTTGCAGGACCGTATTCGGGTTTTTTCTGTAGCAGAACTAATCCGTAGTTGCAATCAACAATCTTGGTATCAGAAATATCCACTACTGAGAGATCTTTTGAAGCAATACCAATATTTGCATTCTCGATGAAGCAGTTCTTAACTATAAGATGCGATTCCTCCCCACCGCTTATACCTTTGTCTTGTGCGCCGGCAACATGGGTGTTCAATATTGTGATTTCGCTTCCCGAGAAGTCGATTGCATCGTTACCGATATTTGTAAAATCAAGATTATCAACAATTCCGGTACAAAAATCCGAATCGAACGCATCGCTAAAAATATAGTCGAACGAAGAGTTTTTGACAGTAAAATCGGATCGTTTTATGTTGAGCGCATCCTCGCATTGGTTGCGATAAAAACTAACATTGTCCAAATCTACATCCGACTCGTAAAATGTAACTGCCCCCGAAAGTGTCCAGCCTTTATAATCGAGAGTGTTTAAATTCTCGAATCTGACATTCTTAAGTTGAGACCGTCCCTCAGCCTGTAAAACGGTAAAGCCGTTTGCGCTAAAGTCCGCCGATTTTATAATAACAGGTTTTTCTTTGGTGCCATAAATAAACACAGGCGAATAGGAAATTATCATGGCACTGTCGACAAGGTTGATTTCGGTTCCGGCGGGGATTACAAGCTTGTAGCTTGGGGGGATGATAATGTTATAGTTTACAATATGCTCGCCATTTCTAAATGCGACCTCATTTCCTTTTATGGATTCAATAATTTTATACGATTCGAGTTCTGCGGCTTCAAGCAGTTGCTGTTGAGCAGTCAGGCCTTGAGGCGAAGGCCACTTATTGATACCAACTTTATAAGTCTCAAATCTTCCATCAAGCATGAAAAATAAATAGTTACATCCAGTATCTGTTTCAACATCAACAACTTGCACCGTATCGCCATTATAAGCCCCCATACTTATAGCGGGTTGCTGGAAGCTGCTAACGTATTTCTTTTTTACACTAGTGCCAAGGATGATTATTTTCCTTGAGCAATAATTAAACACTTTCACTACAACACTGTCGTCATCAACAGATTCCAAATAGGCATTAACAAAAAATTCCGGAGTATCCTCAAAAACCGTGGTATCAGAATAGACCGGGCTTTCTACGTTTAATTCAGCATTTCCGGCTAAAAAAACCTCGATTTCCTTTTTTAGGGAAGGAAGATAATTTCGTATTTCCTTGGCACTCTCATTATAAAAGTTAAAATTGAAGTCGTAGTTGTTAAACTCCTTTCTCAAGAGCGAATCGTATAAAACAGCCTCACCATTAATGTTTTTGGCAAACTGGTCAACAAAGCCCTCATCGGAAAACTTTTTAAGAAAGTACAAATATTTATTCACAAATTTAGTCTGCTTAAAAAACCTATAATACATAAACTGCTCGGGCTCAACTAATTCCTGATTAATAACAACATGGGCAAAATTGTCATTTATCGACAGATCGGGTTTGCTATGATCAGTATAGCCGTCGTAGGCTATTGGCTCTAACTTTTCAATTATAGGATTATAATAAAACCTTTGGTTGTGCCATGCCATGCCATGCCGGGCATGCGTGAGATCCAAAACCGCATAATAAGCAGCAAGCCTATCTATATCGAATATCTGATCAGCATCTTTAAGTCCCTTTTTATATTGGTTCATTAATATCTGTGAATTTAAGAACTGCTTGTAGAGGGTTGGGGTTTCAATGACCTTGGATGTAGAAAACGGTCTGATAACAGCAGTTTGGTAATAAGGGAAGGATGGCCATCCGGAAGTCTTTATGCCAACTTTCTGAACCTGCCAAAATGCATCTTCGTTAAATTTCACGATGGGGCCTTCTTGTCTTTTTCTACTTTCCAATAATTGCTTGACAAAATGCTCCTCATAAGCATAAAGGCCTTTGTTTTGGTTATTTATATAAACAGGGACGAAGCCGTAGCGCGTGGTAAGCACCCCGCAGTTATCATAAAGTTTATGCGAGGTCCATTCCATAAGGAAATTTCTTGCAAAAGGTGTTTGAATTGAAAAAGTGCGCATTCTCTTCCACGCGTTGTTTTTCTTCATTTTTATGCGAAACGACCACTTATCGCCTTTTAGGTGATCCAACCAATCGCCCTTAAGCCGTAGTTTAGCCTTCATCATTTTGTCGCCCCCAAAAACAATACCCTTAACCCAGTCGTTATCAGCCGTTTGAAGGATGCCATTTGACAATGCCCGTTTACGTTTTTCGTATAGTTTCAGATATTCATTAGTATCAAGAGTGATAATCAACGGACTTTCTTTATAAACCGGATATGTTTTCGACTTCAATCTTTCAATACTAAAATCATCAAAATAAACAGTATCCTTACTATTGTTCCAAACATAAAAGCTGAAAACTTCCCGAAAGTTGTCCAATGGAGGAATAAAAACCTCCAATTCAAGTCTTTCCCATCCATTTTCTCCTTTTTCAACCGCATAAGAAACAGCGGAGTAATAATCCTTAGGTTTTTTTGCGGAAGCCACTAATGCCCCCTTGCCATCTTTTGATTTTCTCCAAACGCTAATTCTCAGATAAGATTCTGGCTCAAGACCACTTATTTTAACACCAAACGCAAAAGCCTTTTTACCCGGTGTGGTATAAACAGAATATCTTCCGTTGTGAGCGCATATATCAGTTTGTTTTCGGCCACCGTCGAAGAAAAATGCCGAATCGTTTTCAGCAACAAACTGCTTGTTGTTTTTACTTAGCTTTTCAGATGTGCAAATTACTTTTTTCCCAGTCTTAAAGCCCGACTCCCTCACACAGGAAAAAAATAAAACACCAAAAAGAAACAAAATCACCGTATAAAACGCCCTACTCCTAATATCCACTTTTATATTTTTGTTTGGCTGCAAATTTAGATAAATTAAGTGATTTTAATTGTAATTATTAACACAATGCATTAATTAATACAAGGATTTCTTATATTTACATTTTTAATTGATTTAATAGAAATGCGATACTATTTGTTTTTCATTTTGTTGTTCGGGATCGCCGTCGCAAATGCACAGGACGTTATTGGTCCAGTTTATGGTGGCACAGGGAATGAAATAGGAACTGCTTTGTGCAGGACGCCTACTGATGGATATTTGCTAGTTGGCTCCACAAGAAGTTTTGGTGAAGGCAGTGAGGATATCTATTTGATTAATATTGATAAAAATTTCGGAACAATTTGGGAGAAGACAATAGGCTGGGTACATAGCGATAGGATAAATTCCGTAATAGCAACAAATAATGCATACATACTATGTGGCGGAATTTGGGATTTTGGGATGGCCGGAATGGATATCTCTTTGATAAAAACTGATCTTAATGGCGATGTCTTGTGGAAGAAGTTTTATGGTTCGCATCTTCGTGACTGGGGGAAAAAAGTAATTCAAACACAAGATAGCGACTTAGTTGTTTTGGGATACAGCAGGGCATATGATAACAGAGGCGATATAGTTGTGCTTAAAACAGATAAGGAAGGCAACGAATTATGGAGGCATAATTATGGCTTTGACTATGATGATTATGGCTTCGACATCACCTTTGACGAAGAAAACAACATTTATGTTATTGGGACAAAAAACGGCTTCTATGACGATGTTCATGCAAATTTCCAGAATCATGATGCCGACTATTTCTTATTGAAAATAAACAGTTCCGGAGAAGAAATTTGGAGAAAGGTTTTTGGTGGGGACGGACATGATTTTGGCTCAGCAATAGTTGTTAATGACGGTAAGATAATTTGTGTTGGTTCCAGCCAATCAGGGAGCGCAGGCAATTTTGACCTGGAAATAACCATATTAAATAACGATACCATTATAGAATCAAGTAGCAAATACGGCGGAAGCGAATATGACTGTGGCACATCCATAGTTAGTAACGGCGAAAATGAAACCTTCGTGTTGGGAACTACAAAAAGTTATAGCGCCAATAGTTCAGCAGATTTTTTTCTACTGAAATTCAACAGTAGCAACTCCCTAGTTTGGCAAACCTCATTTGGAGGCCCCGGAAACGATTTCGGAATGAATTTATTGGCTACTGATGATGGTGGATGCCTTGTAATTGGGAAAAGTAATAGTTATAGCAATGGGGATAATGACATTTTACTGGTTAAAATAAACAGCAACGGAATAGTTGAGGATATTCTTAATGATATAGATTCAAATGAAAGAGGCAAATCAGGAATAATCTACCCAAACCCAATTGCTGATAAAGGAAGGATAAAAGTGATAGACGAACAAACATCTTATAAACTGGTGATTTTTTCTATAAATGGGGTTTTCAAAAGGGATATTGATATTACACCCCCTTATTTTGGATTTGACATTAAATACCTTGAACCCGGAACTTATGCATACGAATTGCTTCCAAAGGGCAATAATGCCGAAATAAAAAGAATTAGCGGAATATTAATTGTTAAGTAACAATGAATCCAGATTATGGAACTCATAAGTCAGATCGTAACTAATCTTGTTCAAATGGAAAATAAGAACATTGTCCTCAGGTGAATTATTATCTAAACCACATCCTAAAAAACGAATGCCGTCAACAGATTCTTGATCGAATTTCTTAGGCCCGGCACCCATGTCCCCTAATATACAAATAACATCAACCCCTCTGTTCTCAACATTAACCAACATGGGATAAATTGAATTGACAAAAGTGCTATTAACATCATAACAGTTAGAATTCCAATATTTTAAGTCGCTCTGAGCATACACAAATGCTGGTGGAAGATCAGGAACACCGCTCCATATACCATGATGCATTATCAAGATTAGATAACGAGAATCAGATACTGTATCGCATACATTTTTTATCATATTATATTGACTATCCAACAACTCGCAGTTATAGGGTACTATATTAGTATTCATAATAATGCGTGTGATTTTATTGCTCGTGTACGCATAAAACGTTTTCCTATTGGTAAACTCGGAATACCATTCCCAGTTTCCAACTCTGGCATCATGATTGCCCAACGACCAATGCGTTTCGGGATTGCCCAGGTTGAAAGTACTATCGATATATTGTATAGTGGAATAATTGAGCATGGCTTCGGAACAAACATCACCACCTAGCCATATACCCTCATAAGGGCTCTTGTTTAGGGCCTCCACCCTATAATCAATCTTCTTGCCTAATGTCCCATTCTGATAACAATGTCCGATAAAAATATAACTTATACTTGTGTCATTTCCTTGTTGTGCACTTATAGTTCCAGCAACAAACAATAATGATAAAAAAAAACTATTGACTATTCGACTCATACCGCAAAAATACGTTGAAATAAATTATCTTTGCACATCTCAATAAAAAAATATGCCGAATAAACTTTCAATAATTATCCCTGCATATAACGAAGCGGAAACCATCCACCTATTGCTCGACAAAGTACTGCAAGTCAGGCTAATAGATGATTTTTCCAAAGAAATTATAATTGTTGACGACAATTCGACCGACAACACTATGGAAACGCTCAACGAATATGTATCAAGTAATAGGGATAT
>JAADIS010000153.1 GCA_013151215.1 Chlorobiota bacterium
TTTGACCGACGGCGGGGCGTTTGGAGGTAAAAAACATATCCCTCAAAATCATGAAAATCTCAAACGGCCGGAGAGCATCAATAAACCCGTGCCTTCAGGCCGGGTTGTATGCTGGAACGACCGCCCCGGCCTGAAGGCGCAGGGCTGTTGATGATATCTGCCGGTTATAGGGTTATGTAGGTTGGCATCGCGTTGGACGGTGAAAAGATAGCCCCGGCCTGAAGGCACGGGGCTGTTGATGATATTTGTCGGTTATAAGGGGTTTGACCGACGGCGGGGCGTTTGGAGGTAAAAAACATATCCCTCAAAACCCTGAAAACCTCAAACGGCCAAAGAGCATCAATAAACCCGTGCCTTCAGGCCGGGTTAGAGACGCCGGAACGACCGCCCCGGCCTGAAGGCGCAGGGCTGTTGACGATATTTGCCGGTTATAAGGGTTATGTAGGTTGGCATCGCGTTGGACGGTGAAACGATCGCCCCGGCCTGAAGGCGCAGGGCTGTTGACGACATCTGCCGGTTATAAGGGGTTTGACCGACGGCGGGGCGTTTGACGGTGAAGGTTCTCGGTTCATTTGAGATTTTAACAAAATAAAAACGCATCGTTTAAAAAAACCGGCTTATCTTTATCATAAAAATGTCGTACGTAAACATCTGGGTCCATGCAGTGTGGACAACAAAAAGAAGGGAGCCTGTTCTTAATAAAAAAGCAAGGTTTCAAGTCTTTAAGCATATTAAAGAAATATCTGTTTTAAAAGGTTATCATGTCAATTTTATTAACGGGGTTGAAAATCATGTTCATTGCCTTATATCCATGAATGCAACAGGTTCGATCTCAACCTTAATGAACAACATCAAAGGTGAGTCTTCTAAATGGGTAAACGACAATAAAATACTTAAGGGCTATTTTGACTGGCAAGATGAATATTACGCGGTGTCCGTCTCACCGCATGAAGTGCCAAAAGTAAGGAACTACATAAGAAATCAGGAAAAACACCATTCCAACAGCACTTTTGAGGCTGAAAAAAGAAGCTTATTCGGTAGTGATAACCAATCCCCCGCAAAACCATGAAAACCTCAAAAGGCCAAAGAGCATCAATAAACCCGTGCCTTCAGGCCGGGTTAGAGACGCCGGAACGACCGCCCCGGCCTGTTGATGATATTTGCCGGTTATAAGGGGTTTGACCGACGGCGGGGCGTTTGGAGGTAAAAAACATATCCCTCAAAATCATGAAAATCTCAAACGGCCGGAGAGCATCAATAAACCCGTGCCGGGTTAGAGACGCCGGAACGATAGCCCCGGCCTGAAGGCGCAGGGCTGTTGATGATATTTGCCGGTTATAGGGTTATGTAGGTTGGCATCGCATTGGACGGTGAAACGATAGCCCCGGCCTGAAGGCGCAGGGCTGTTGATGATATTTGCCGGTTATAAGGGATTTGTCGGATGGCGGGGCGTTTGGAGGTAAAAAACATATCCCTCAAAACCCTGAAAACCTCAAACGGCCGGAGAGCATCAATAAACCCGTGCCTTCAGGCCGGGTTAGAGACGCCGGAACGATAGCCCCGGCCTGAAGGCGCAGGGCTGTTGATAAGGCGCAGGGCTGTTGATAATCTCTGCCGGTTATAAGGGATTTGACCGACGGCGGGGCGTTTGGAGGTAAAAAACATATCCCTCAAAACCCTGAAAACCTCAAAAGGCCGGGAGAGCATCAATAAACCCGTGCCTTTAGGCCGGGTTAGAGACGCCGGAACGACCGCCCCGGCCTGAAGGCGCAGGGCTGTTGATAATCTCTGCCGGTTATAAGGGATTTGTCGGATGGCGGGGCGTTACAATAATAAATCCTTTTTATTCCTCCAATTCAATTGCATTGCTTTTTGAGTAATATTTTATGCCCGAATATGCCATTGCGGCCATTAATAGAATAAAAACGCCATCTCCTACCGGGGCTCCTCCCCCCGGAGGTTGGTCGCCCGAACTTCCGTGGCCACTACTTGGGGGGTTTGGCGGGATATTGGAGGCCGATGCCGGCTGTTGTTGCAAAACAAATAACAAAAGGAAGTAAGCGAGCAAAGTTTTTGGGGAATATGCTTTTTTGAGCTTTACGGCTAAATATATACAACCCAGGCTTATTAGGACATAGGTTCCGTTTCCCAAAGGCGCCCCGCCGCCGGGCGGTAAATCACCTGCGCCCCCATGATCGGCTTGTGGCGGATTCGGTGGCGTACTGCTTGCAAAAACTGTTTGCCGGCAAACTACGGACATTATAATTATAAGTATCAATAATAATGGTTGGATCAATGTTTTCATGGTCTTTGTTATTGCTCTTTTCCAAAAGGATGGCATGTGCAAAAGCCATCCTGATGGAAAAGAAAAGGGTTTAATTACAGTCTTATTTTGGTAATATTTATTGAGCTGCCTTGCCGGAGTTTTACTATGTAAATCCCGTTTTTGGCATTGATATTAATAGTATTCAATCCTCCGGATAGGAATATATTAGAATAGATTTTCCTTCCCATTATATCGTAAACTATTATAGTATAATTTAGATTGGGAGGAGATTTGATGAGTATTTTATTTTCACTTCCGTAAACTTTAATATCATCATTTAATGAAGAATTATCTATATGGGTAATACCATAGAAGTGAAGGATGAATCGGGAATTAATATCGCTGGTTTTACCCTCGAATGTATAGATTTGTTGTTCTCTAAGATCGATGATGTTATTTGTTTGTAGGTCTTCGAGATAGATTTCGGAGTTCTGGTAGAAATTTTCAATTCCTTGAGCAAGAATATGATAAGTAGTGTTTGTACCTGCTTTAAAATTTAGGGGGAGGTCGAGGTTTTCATAAACCTGGGGGAGGAAATTCGTTGAATATTCTTCGCCCTCGCTAAGAGTCCATATTTGAGGTGCTATCAGCTGGCCGTACATTTTATGTGAGTCGAAGGCCCAATCGAAGGATGGAAGGGCATCGTCGCGAAATCCGATGGTCGTTATATCGTAAAAAGTGTTTTCATCATTATTTACGAGTAATTTTAATGTTTCGTCATAATCAGAATTGGGTGAGTATTTATAGTTGTTGGTGTTGTCGTGTGTTCTTGCCGATGCAGGAATAGTTATGCTATTGGAGGCGTCAACGCTCGCCTGGACAAAAAAGCCATTTGTGGAAGGGATAATTCCGTTGGCATTAATATCGGCATAAGTGCCTGCTGCTTCGTTATATACCTTGGCTACTCCGCCAACATTCGTAAGAGCCCAGTCAGAGGTAGCCCATTTTATCGCAGAGGGAAAAGGGTTGCCAAGCAAATGCCACCCATCGCCTTTGGCAGGAGTTTTTGACAGGTTGCTATAGATAATATCGGAATTGTTCAATGATCCTATAAAATGATTGGTTACATTGGCCTGATAGGCAACCATATAACCGGTTCCATTGACAAAATCCGACGAAGGGAAATAAGAGCCCTTATAGTTTCTCCAAAGATAATCGTCTTCGTCCCATGCATAAAGATCGTTATTGGTTCCCGAGGGGTCGAAATCGGAAGATGCTATGGTCATTGAGCTTACGGGTGAGGAGATGTAATGCCAGCCGTCGGCAGCACCGGTATATGCCTCGAAATACCTGCTAACATCTGCCGGCCCGCCAATACTTCCTTTTACAATGACAGATCCGTTTCCTGACGCTCCGGATCCGATATTCAAAGAGGCATTTGAAAGATTAATGTCCAGGTTCCCGAAAACGGTCAATGGAGCGTTATAAGAAACCGTGGCCGATGCGCTGGCGTTAATTATAAGGTTGTTGCATTCGGAAGTTGCACTTGTTGAGGGAGGGAAGCTTACGGCCGAGGGTATTGTAACATTGAATGAAGCGTCGGGTATAAAGTTATGGGTACCATCCCAGCAATCGGTTCCTTTAGTATTCCAGTCGGTAATGTTCCCTACCCATGAAACATCCTCATTATGAGCAGATGGGGTCATGTCGTCAACATTTGCCGATGGCATTATCGACCACTCGGAGGAGGCCCATACAGTGTTAGGGGAAGTCGTCGAGCGAAGGCGGACGGCTTTACTGTCGGTATATTCCCAGTCGGTTCCTGAGCCATCCTGGTCAGCAACACCATAAGCATCGATTAAAGTTCCGGTGGTATGGTCGCCGTTGAAATACAGGAAATAACCATCGTTTCCGTTGCCCGCGCTTCCACCATAATCAAAATCGGCCATAAAGCCGTAATTAACATTGAAATAGTCGCTTGCATCGGCATTGCCATTTGCGGCAACATATTCGCCGGCGGCAAGGACAGAACCAGTAAGCTGTTTGTCTTCCCAGGTGGCGCCACCGTTTGTCTGACGGCATAAATACCATGTATCAGTCGCAAAATCAATTGTCGAGGCGCCCAGATTATAGATCTCAACAAAGCGTGCCTGATAGACGTCGGCGGGGTCGGACAGCTCGGAGATAATGATAGAAGTATGAACAGGGGTGGTTTCGTTTGCTGTTATACCTGAAGAATAATTATCGGAGGCATCTGCCGACCAGGCTTTATAGTAATACTGTGTTCCGGCGCTTAGCCCGGTATGGTTATATGCAGCGAGGGAGCCATTGTAGATTACCTCACCGCCGCCTGTAATAGTATTTCCTGCAACATAGGCGTTTCCATCGGTAGGCGTACCGAACGTGCCATCTGCCGACCAGGCAAGCATGACATTGTCGGAGGAAGCGTTTTGTGTCCATGATGTATTGATTTGGGAATTTGATATGGCTTTGGCCGATAGGTTTGAGGGATCGGCAAGCAATGTCTGACGGCCATAGTTCAAGGTTTCCGTTTGACAGTATGATATTTGAGCCAATTGGCGATTCAAATGTAAAATCATCAACATACTGAGTTTCAGGGGCAACAAAACCGGATTCATCATAAAATCTTACCCCTACCTTAACAGCATTTGCCCCCACAGGAACTGTTCCGCTGTAAGAAACTTCTTCAAAACCCGAAGTTCCTGCATTACTATATGAGCCATAAGTAACTGTGGCTCCTACCCATTCCAACACTACCCTTGCTTTTTCATGGGTGCTGGTATTCACGAAAAACGATATTAAATAAGTGTTGCCTTCGCTAACGACAACCTGATTATGGCGCATATCACAATCTGCCTGAGTGGCAGTGTTTACTACAACTTTGCAGGAATATGAACCAGAGTGAACGTTAGTGTTTTCCTGATATGTATCAATACCTGAATCACCAGTCCAGTTAGTAGGTAGTTTTTGAGAAAAAAGACATTGCACCAATAATAATGCACTAAACAGCAGAATTAACTTTTTCATATCATTAAGGTATAAATTATAGTTAGATACACCCAAAGGTGAGATTAGTTCAAGAAATAGTTCAAGAAATAAGAAAAAGCCCTAAAAAGGGTTATGACATTGGATCCGTTTTAGTGGGTCAGGATGTCAATAATAAATACTATTTGGCTTTAGTTTTAATAAACTGTCTCAAAATTAAATATTTTTTTTAATAGGGGAAAACTTTTTTGCGATATTTTTTTGTTTTTTTTGAAATCCTGAGATAGTAAGGCCTTCAGGGGTAAAATATTTACGAATTAAGATGTTTTTGGGCTTAATTCACATAAAATCAGCATGTAAATGACATTAAAAAACGTTGATTTTTATGGGGGGCTGCTTTTTGGTGGGAAGCTTTAATGTGTAAGCTTAGGGTGTTTGGGTGATGTTTAGGGCTGATTGTTGTTTGTTTTCTTTTTTAGATGCCGATTGTGCGGATAAAACAATTAAAGCATAAATATCACATCAATTAGAAAGGGAGGCCTTAAGTCCAATTTCCATAATTCCGGGAGTGTTGATCTTTGTCATCTTGTTTTCGACACGGACTTTCATTATGCCTGCCTTGCTGATCCTCATCCCTTTTCGAATGGGGAGTTCCATGTCCCAATAATCACCAAGGCCGTCGGCTTTCCATTTTCCTTTTTTGTCTTTTAGATCGAAATGATAATCGCGGGAAAGAGTTGCTCCGGCAGGGGTATAAAAGGTGATGTTGGCATCCAGGAAATTGTATGGGTAATTGGTATGATGACGCAATAAAAGATCAAAATCCAAGGATTGGCCTTTCTCCACATTAACGTTAAAATTGAGAATGTTGAATCTATCCCAATTCAGATTGTCGAATTTTCTATATTCCTTATAAACCGTATCGTTTGCGCAGGAGAATAAAAATATCGTTGCCAGAAAAACGAAAATTATTCGTTTCATTTTTTTTGCAAAGATAGTAAAAAGATGGGGGGCGGAATTTGTGCTTCGCACGTGATTTATCGTATTTTTTTATCAATCATTATTTATAAACTATCAATTACATCCGACGTCAGGAGGATAATATTACTTCGTGTAATTTGCCCTTCGGCGTGATTTGGCTGAAGCCGTAATTTACGCTTCGCGTGTGATTTATCGTATTTTTTTATCAATCATTGTTTATAAACTATCAATTACATCCGACGTCAGGAGGATAAATTACGTGCGAAGCACAAATTACCACAAATTACATCCGACGTCAGGAGGATAATATTACTTCGTGTAATTTGCCTTCGGCGTGATTTGCCCTTCGGCGTGATTTGGCTGAAGCTGGCGATGTTAAACCGGAACCTATTGAGCTGTTAATCCGAAAATGACTGATAGCCATAGGCCGAAACAGCCGGTTTCACCCAAAAACATGGCGGTATCAACTAATCGGAAAACCTTGCAAATCATCCATTTTCATTAAAATATTTCGCTGAATTAATATTTTTGCAAACACATCATCAGGCTCACAAACTACATCAAAAACCTGATAATAATGTTCGGCACCGATTAGGTCTTCTTTATCCAAAAAATACATTAACCAGATTCCGGAAAATAATTCAAGTTCATGGCGGGAAACTTCATCTTTTTTACAATACTCGTAAATTGTAGCTTTGTTATCCATAAATTCTTTTATTTCATCCATACGATTTGAGGCGTACAATATGACGGCCATGAAGTAAACTGCTTCTATCCTAAGGGGAAATAAACTTATAAGTTTTTTGCAATAGGTTAATAAAATATCCTCACTGTCTTTGTGAGATGCCGCAATATTCAATCCTGCAAACAAAAAATCAAAGGAATCGGAGTGTTTTGTAAAAATTTCATTGAGAACGATTTCGAGGCTGTTTTCCGGGGCAAGAACCTTAAAATAACTCTCAGCCAGTGCGAAATCATTATTATCGAAGATTTCGTTATGATTGTTCAGCAAGGAATTATACTCCGATTTGCCGGTAACAACTTCAAATGCATCTATATCGGGAATTTCTTTATGCAGTTCAAGGAATACTTTGTCGATAAAATACTGCAGAATGCGTATGGACATATCTTCTAGGTCTTTTTTAAGGAATTCTTCCATTTGGTTGTTATCCCATTCAAGAACGCCCATTTCTTCGATATCGTCATTCCAGCCCGGCATTAGATATGATTGAATATCCTCGTCAAGCTCATGGTTTTCCATATCTTCAAATTCGTCATCAAGATCATAATCATCGACATTGCCAATATCCATCACGTTAAAGTTTTCCCTGCCTATGGTTTTTTCAAGATGCGTAATTTCCTTGGTTCTTAAATTAGCATCATCACAAAACACGGTTGGTTTTCCATCAAGCCCGAACTCGATATCAATCAAGGGAATGTTGTCATCGTCCTCTTCGAGGATATATTGTGAAATTTTAAAGTCCTTATGCGGGTTAAAACCGAAATCCTCGGCATATTCCACAGCACCCCAAACGATGTTGTGCGCCATATTGTAATCAATTTCCGCCATGTCGGCGATAGACTCCATGGTTTCATCTAATTCACTTTCTAAAATATTAAACTTGTAAAAAGTATCCTTTACACCAAGCAGGGCAAAGTCGATAAGGAAGAACCCAACGGTTAAATTATCATTGGTATGCCTGCGTGTAACTATTAACTGGCCTTCCCGGGCTTCCTCCCAATCCCCGGTAATATAACATTTATCAATTTTTAGGTTTCTGGCACGGCTGCGTATTTTGGTGGCCTCCGACTGTGGCATAGCAACAACTTTGGTTTTCTTCTTTTTCTTCTTCGACATAAGCTTAATATTCGCAATAAAAATTGCTGTTTAAAAATTCACATATTCCGGGATGCAAATTTAGTAATAAGTATGATGGAAAGATAATGGTGCAATGGTTTAATGGTTCAAAGTTCGCCGTCGCCAAAGGCTGCCGTAGTCGAGACCGCCGTTGCTAGGACTGTAATGGTCGAGACCGCCGTCGCTAGGGCTATCATAGTCGAGACCGCCGTCGCCAAAGGCTATGGCGGTCAAGGAACAATGGGTGTCATTCCGAACCCTAACCAAAACGTATTCGGGTAAACAATAGAAATGAGGGTGAGGAATCTCTTGAGGGAATGGGGTTTTGTCTTT
>JAADIS010000075.1:0-17349 GCA_013151215.1 Chlorobiota bacterium
AAAGTTACCTAAATAGATAACTATTTCCAAATTTATTTTAAAATTCTCTTAGGAACACGGATTTTCTATAACGTACCATATTACTGGCAACTTCTTATATGTCTACTTTTTTTGTGCATTATATTTATTGTGGCGTGGATATGTACACCTTTTGGCAATTTACTAAACTTCAAATGTGTCTAGTGGGTTCTTTATGTTCTTTAAGTTCCGTATGCTTACATGTGTGTATATTTCTGTAGTGCGGCTGCTCTTGTGAGCAGGCAATTCTTGTATATAACCTAAATCTACTCCCATGTCCAATAAATGCGTGGCATAACTATGCCTTAAGTCGTGAAGGGTAAAATTATGCTTTTTTATGACATTACAGAAATATTTGTTGAATATCTTGGCCAAACAGCGAAAATTATGCAAGATTAAAAAAATGGAATATTGAATTCGCTTTAGTAAAAAACGACAAAAATCCGATTTTGGGAATACTCTTCTAAGATGCGGGGTTAATGATAACAATAAATATTTTGTCGTTTTTTATGAGTTAATCAGGCTTTTTTAAAACTATATCAATTATTGACCTAATATGGCTTGTTAATTAAAGTCGATTGCCATAATTCCATCTGAGCTATCTGATATTAATCCCTGGTTAAATAATATAAAGATAATTGGTTTGGAATTTTCTCCAATAAAACAGGCTAAGCTAATATTGATGGAGCCAAAATAAATCGAGATAGCATTAATACTTGTGGTATGTCCGTCTTTATAATTTACTGACTTTTGCCATTGTCAGTTGAAGAAATCACAAATGATAAAAGCTTTTCACAAAATCCATTAATTCCCTTCCATGAATATTTTTAGCCAAAACCACACCTTTGTCATCAAGAATAAAGTTGGCCGGAATACTTTGAATACGGATGCTTTTTAAGAAGAGGGCATCATCTCCTTGTAAATCTGATGCCTGATGCCAGCGGTTTGCTCCATCGAGTTCGGCAGCCTCTCTCCATGCCGGCTCATCACTTTCCAGGCCATAAGCAATTATTTCTAAGCCATGCTCGTGATATTCATCCCAGAGGGGGACTAAAACCTCCCGGTTCTCTGACCGGCAAGGAGCACACCAGGATGCCCATAAGTCTATAATAGTTAGTTTGTTGCCTAATAAATCCTTAAGTTGAAGCGTGTCCTTTGTTAACATAGGAAGCTTGAGGTCAGGAAATATATCTCCGACTAAAACCGGTAAATCAGCAGGGTCGCTTTCCTTGCAAAGCTGTTTTACCCAGGGATGACCTGCTTGTTTTTTCTTCCATTTGGTGCACTGACCGACCAAAAATTCAGGAACACGTTCATAATAATTCCCCGGGCTTACCCATCGCAAGGCTACCATAGCAGGTATGAGGTATTGCGTACTGTCGGCGAAATTCATTAGCTTGGTCTGATATTGCAAAATGGAATGTTCCTTTTCCAACAATTGACTGCCTTCCTCTAATTGCCAATATTTTCCCGCAAGATAACTTTTATAGGCATTCTGGCTTATGTCCCTTAAATCTAGCAAGGCTTTATTTATTTCTGAGGGCTGCTCTATTGAAAAACTTTTCCGGAACGCATCCAATTTGGCAGTAATGCGTATTGATTCGCCTGATTGCCAAATAATTGGCATATAGTTAGACCTGATTGGATTATCAGTAATTAAATAATTTGGCGCCCGGGCCGGTTGCTGTACTGCCACCTCCAGCAAAACGCTATCCTTGGCTTTTGGCAAGTTTCGGAACTCAAAGCTCCCATATGAATCGACTATGGCTGAATCAATGACTTTCCCGAAATAAGAAGCTCCAATATCCCTTAAGTTTTCAGGTTCAATCAAATAAAGCCTTATGTCCATTTTATCTGTTCCTTCTAATTTTCCTGATATAAATACCGGGGAATTACAGCCTATTAGGCTGAAGGTTACTATTATAAGGCTGATAATATTTTTTAAGCGGATAGTTGTCATTTTTTCAAATAAACCCAATGGGAGGCTGTAAAGAAATTATTTCATTATTTAATTGTGGTAAATAATTAATAAAAACCGTGTAAGAATATATATCTCACCATATTATGCGCATTTCAGCTGAGCCTATTTGTCGGGGAAAATATACCTTACGAGATCCATGCCGTTAGCATAAATCAATAGGCTGAACAACAGCACCATTCCAACTATTTGGGCATATTCGAGGAATTTGTCGCTAGGCTTGCGGCGAGCCACTATTTCGTAAAGCAGGAACATGACATGGCCTCCGTCGAGGGCCGGGATAGGCAATACGTTTAGAATGGCCAGCATTATCGACAGGAATGCCGTCAATCTCCAAAAGCTTTGCCAGTGCCATTGGGCCGGGAAAATACTAGCTATCATCCCAAAACCTCCAACACCTTCATAGGCTTTAACCTCGGGCGAAAACATCAGCTTCAATTGCTTTATATAATTGCCGATACCCTTCCATGTACGATTGAACCCGGCCGGAATGGCCTCTACAAACCCATAGCTCTTTTTATGAAGCTTGAAAAATTTATTTATATCGTTCTGTCCGAAAACTCCTATTATGGCCTTTTCGTCGAGCTGGACATCGAAATTAAGCGTGTCGTCACCTCTCTTGGCTATGACCTTAACTTCTTGATTCTTATACTTTTGAATTTCCAATACAAATTCGGAATAGTATCTTACATAGGTATTGTTGATTCCAATGATGGAATCGCCTACCAGCATCCCGGCTTTCTCGATGGGTGAGTCATCGGAGAAACCTTTTACGATGAAAGGAATCCTAATGCTCAATATGGGCGATTTGTGCTTTATAAGCTTATTTAAGCTTCCCGACGGCAGCACTATGTCCATTTGTTTCCCGTCCCTGACAACCTGGACCGTCTTTGCTTCGTTAAGTATCATGTTAACGGGGATCTTCTGGAAATCATCCACATAAACGCGGTCAACAGAAACTATTTTGTCGCCTGTTTTAAAGCCCATCTCCATGGCAAGGCTGTCAACGCTCACACCGAATTTGTTTGCCTCCGATGTAGGCAGGTACTCTTCCCCGTAAAACGAAAGTATCCCTATATAAATAACTATTGCCAGTACAACGTTCATAAAAACACCGCCGAGCATTATTATAAGCCTTTGCCATGCAGGTTTGGCACGGAACTCCCATTCCTGTACGGGCTGTGCCATTTGCTCCTTGTCCATCGACTCGTCGATCATACCGGCAATTTTAACATAGCCCCCAAGCGGAAGCCAGCCCATTCCGTATTCGGTTCCTTTATACTTGAATTTGAAGAGCGAGAACCAGGGATTAAAAAACAGGTAAAACTTCTCGACCCTGGTCTTAAAAATTTTTGCCGCGGCAAAATGCCCGAATTCATGAACCACGACCAATATAGAGAGGCTTAATATCAGTTGAAGGATTTTTATTACTATTTCCATTATTTAATTATCGTTTTAATAAATTCTTTTGCTTTTTGCCTTGACTCAAAATCGGTTTCCACCAATTGATCCATAGACGGTTTACTGATTAATTCCATTTTTGATAAACCATTCTCCACAATCCTGCTTATATCGGTAAAACTTATCCTTCCCATAAGGAAGGCCTCAACGCCAATTTCGTTGGCGGCATTCAAAACACAGGGCTTGTTGCCGCCTATTTTCATGGCTTCGAATGCGAGTGCAAGATTAATAAATTTTTTGATATCAGGCACTTGAAAATCAAGATGGCCCGGACTTGTTAAATCTAATCGTTTTATACTGTTTTTCAGCCTGTTGGGATAAGTCATCGCAAATTGGATCGGTATTCTCATATCTGCTTCACCCATCTGTGCCTTAACGGTGGCATCCTCAAAATAAACCATTGAATGAATTATAGATTGCGGATGTATCATGATTTCTATCTGCCCTGGTTTTAAATCGAAGAGCCATTTTGCCTCAATTGCCTCCATACCCTTGTTCATCATGCTCGCGGAATCTATTGTAACTTTATTGCCCATATTCCAAACAGGGTGGGCAAGTGCTTGTTTGGCAGTTACTTGTGAAAGTTGGGCAGGACTGTAATTTAAGAACGGCCCGCCGGAGGCAGTAAGTATCACCTTTTGTACAGGATTGTTCATTTCGCCCATAAGGCATTGAAAAATAGCCGAATGCTCGGAGTCGACAGGTATGATATGAGCATTTTTTCGCAAGGATGTTTCTGAGATTAAATGTCCTGCCACTACTAGGCACTCCTTATTTGCCAGGGCTACGGTCTTACGGTTTTCCAATGCGGCCAAAGTTGGTTTTAAACCTGCAAAGCCAACAATGGCCATCAAAACCAAATCTATGCTGTCCATCTCCACTATCTGCTCAATGGCTTTGCTGCCGGCGTAAACCTGAATATCGTGCGGGTCGAGGGCATCAAAAACTTCGGAATATAAATCTTCGTTACCAACAACAACAACGTTTGGTTTAAATTTGACAGCTTGTTCAATAAGTAAGTTAACATTCTGATTAGCAGTCAGTACCTCAACTTCAAAATGATCCTTCTGCTCTTTGACCACCTGTAGTGCCTGGGTGCCGATAGAGCCCGTGGAACCTAATATCGCTATTCGCTTTTTCAATTAAATATCTATTTCTAAAAGTACCGGACAATGGTCGGAATGCTTTGCCTGGGAAAGTATTGCAACTCTTTTTATCTTGTCTTCCAAATTTTCGCTTACCATATTATAATCAATTCGCCAGCCTTTATTGTTGTTTCTCGCGTTTGCGCGATAACTCCACCAGGAATAATTATGTGGCTCTTTGTTCAAATACCTGAACGAATCGATGAAACCCGAATTTATGAAACCGCTCATCCACTCCCTCTCTTCGGGGAGGAATCCCGATGATTTTGCGTTCCTTATGGGGTCATGAATATCTATTGCCTCGTGGCAGATGTTGTAATCGCCTGAGATTATGAGTTTTGTGCGGGTTTTCCGGAGGTCGGTTATGTAATTCCGGAAATCTTCGAGCCATTCCATTTTGAAATCCTGGCGCAAATCGCCGCTGGACCCTGAAGGGTGGTAAACGCTTATTACGGAAACATCACCATAATCGGCACGGATAAGCCTGCCCTCGAAATCGTACTTTTCGATCCCCATCCCGTATTCGACGTGGTCCGGCTCGCTTTTCGATAAAATAGCAACTCCCGAATAACCTTTTTTTGTTGCCGAAAAAGAGAAGGTCCTGTATCCTAGGCCAGCAAATTCAAACGAAGGTATTTGATCCTCCTGTGCCTTGGTTTCCTGTATGCAGGCAATATCGGGCGATGCGGCCTCAAGCCATTCTATAAAGCCTTTTTTCACTGCCGCTCGGATGCCGTTTACATTATATGTGATGATTTTTTTCAATTGCAAAAATTTTTGCGAAAATAGGGAAAATGTACTAAGTAATTTATCGAGTTGGTTTGATTGTTAGGAATTTAAGATTTATTATAGAATTTTACTTTTTTTGAAATGATAAATGTAGAATTTTTTTAAATTGAGATAATTCTTGATGGTTTTGTTATTTCATATCATTAAGTACTTACTTTTGCGAAAATTAATGAAACGGATCAAAAAAATTTCGGTAAAACTTGCGCTTGCAACGCGAAAGTTTCCTCTAAGGCAGAAGATGATCGCCTTGAGCATAGTTATTGGTTTCTTTGTGGGGCTGATAGCAGTATTGATGAAGACTATGGTTTTCAAGATTATAGAATTCCTTACCGCCAACCTCGATGTCGCAAACAATAACTATCAATATCTTTTATATCCGGCCATCGGTATTCTTGCCACCGTATTGTTCATCAAATTCATATTGAGAAAACCTGTCCGCGACGGTATCCCCAATGTGCTTTACTCCATATCGAAACAACATGGGATAATTAATACGCACAATACCTTCTCGTCATTGATTACCGCTGCGCTCACAGTTGGTTTTGGGGGAAGCGTGGGGCTTGAGGGGCCAACTGTTGTTACGGGTGCCGCTTATGGCTCTCGAATTGGCAAACTGCTGGGCCTCAACTATAAACAAACCGTATCGCTATTGGGTTTTGCATCGGCCGCAGCCATGTCGGCTATTTTTAAGGCTCCCATAGCAGCTATTGTGTTCGCACTTGAGGTTATACTTTTCGACATGACCATGTCGGCATTGGTCCCTCTGCTTTTTGCCTCTATCACCGCTGCATTGACATCGTATTTTTTTCTTGGCCAAACCGTACTCTATCCTTTCGACTTTATAGAGGATTTTAATTTAAATCAAACACCTTATTATATCGGGTTGGGCTTGTTTGCAGCACTTGTTTCTACTTATTTCATTAAGATTTATGTGTTTAGCGGTATTGTGTTCGACAAGATTAAAGGCTGGTTCTGGAAGTTCCTGCTAGGAGTTGGCTTGCTGGGCCTTCTGATTTTCTTGCTGCCTTCGCTTTATGGCGAAGGCTATGAAGCAGTCAACGGCGCTTTAAAAGGTGACATCAGTTTTATATTCGACAATGGATTGTTTTATAATTATCAAGATAATGTGTTAATAGGGTTATTGCTGTTAACATCTATTATTGTTTTTAAGGCAATGGCAACATCCATTACTTTTCGTGCCGGAGGAGTT
Source organism: Chlorobiota bacterium (assembly GCA_013151215.1). Taxonomy (GTDB): domain Bacteria; phylum Bacteroidota; class Bacteroidia; order Bacteroidales; family F082; genus BM524. Next base: position 6,602 of record JAADIS010000075.1, read on the forward strand.
GGCGGTGTGTTTGCCCCTACGCTTTTTGTAGGGACCATGACGGGGCTTTTGTTCGTTAAAACACTTAATCAAATGGGAGTGACCCATCTGCCCGAAAGTAGTTTTGCACTTGTCGGAATGGCAGGGCTTCTCGCCGGTGTTGTTCATGCCCCCCTTACAGCAATATTTCTAATTGCCGAAATAACAGGAGGTTATAAACTCTTCTTCCCGATTATGATAGTGGCTTCAACATCGTATGCGCTTTCAAAGCATTTTTCCCCTCGGTCAATTTATACTATTCAGCTAAAAAAACGGGGCGATATAATTACTCATCATAAAGACAATGCCATGTTGTCGATGATGCAGATTGATGAGCTCATAGAAACCGATTTCGATACCATAAATTATGACGCGAATTTGAGGCAATTGGTCGAGGTTATCACAAAATCGCATAGGAACGTATTCCCGGTTGTTGAAAACGACAATACTTTTTGCGGGCTCATTATTTTAGACCAGATAAGGAATATAATGTTCAAGCCCGAGCTTTATGACAATACCCTGGTGAGCAGCCTGATGTTTACCCCCACCAAGACAATTGATATCGACGAGGACGATATGGAGGCCGTGGCAACAAAATTCCAACATTCGGGCAAATATAACCTTGTCGTCCTGAAAGGAGATAAATACATCGGTTTTGTGTCGCGCGCAAATGTGTTCTCTCATTATCGCGATATCTTAAAGGATTTCTCCGAAGAATAAAACTGTTTCTTGTTTTATTATTATGATTGCATTGTTCTCAAAAATTTCTTAAGACTTTGTAACATACACATAATCAAATATATACAAAATACATAATAAACAATCGTCATCCTGATAACAGGCGTTTAGCGGTTTTGCGGGAAACAAAAACGACACGGGCTATTGGTTCCTTAACGTCATGATAATCCGTTTCGGTATTTTTTTATCTGGATTTTCCCCCTTCCTTTATCATGGTTAAACTGCTTTTGTTACTTTTGGAAATAAATAATTAAAAATCAATTTTGATAAAATCTGAAGAAATAAAGTGTGCTGCTGCGGAAATGGCCGGTGAATTAGTACAAATCCGTAATCATCTGCATGCCCATCCCGAACTTAGTTTCAAAGAGGAGAAAACTGCTGCCTATCTTAGTAAGATATTGAATTCATGGGGTATAAGCCATGAAACAAATATAGGTGGCTATGGAATTGTTGGTCTGATCAAAGGTAAAAACCCGCAAAAGAAAATCATTGCGCTTAGGGCCGATATGGATGCTTTACCGATAAGGGAGGAAAACCTTGTGCCTTATAAGTCATTGAATGATGGGGTTATGCACGCATGTGGACATGATGTACATATGACAACGCTATTGGGGACCTTGAAATTTTTGAACGAGAACAGGGACAACTTTCAAGGAACCGTAAAATTTATATTTCAGCCTGCCGAGGAAATGCTTCCCGGTGGGGCCTTAAAAATGATAGAGGAAGGTGTTTTGGAAAACCCCGAACCAGAACTCATTATAGCACAACATGTTTTCCCAGAACTTGAAGTCGGTAAAATAGGTTTTAAATCTGGTGTTTATATGGCATCTTCCGATGAGATAAACCTTGTTGTAGAAGGACGTGGAGGCCATGCCGCAATCCCCGACCGCTACGATTATACTCTTATGGCCGCCTCGAACATAATGGTTGACCTTTTTGATGCAGTAGAAAGCGAAAAGCCGGCTGACTTTCCATCTGTATTGGCATTTGGCGAATTTAGGGCAGATGGTGCATATAATGTTATTCCGTCCGAGGTCAGGATAAATGGTACTTTTCGCACTTTTGACGAGGACTGGCGGAAAAGGGTGCATCATCTTATCAAAGAAATTTCTTCGAGCAGGGCAAAAAAATATAACTGCACTTGCAGGATAAACATAAAAATTGGTTATCCGGTACTTGTTAATAATGAAGATGTTACGACAATCTCCAGAAAAGCGGCCGAGGAATTTCTCGGCAGCGGGAATGTAAAAGACTTAAGCCTCAGGACAACAGTGGAGGACTTTGCGCGTTTCGCTCAAAAGATACCGGCTTGTTTTTACCGGCTTGGTATTGCAAACACGGAAAAAGGAATAGTTTCCAATTTACATACCCCTACTTTCAACATAGATGAAAGCAGCCTTGGAATAAGTGTAGGACTTATGATTTGGATAGCTTTGAGGAATTTGGAGGTGTAGAGGTATTAGTGGTTCGAAGGTTCAATGGTTAGAGGTTTGGAGTGTTAATTGATGAGTTGTTGTTTCGTTTGAATTGATAGTTGCCTACAATATAAACGCAAAATTTTATCGGTTGGTTTAACAGAAAAGTATTGTATTTTTGCTAAAACGCTAAAGTGATGACAACTAAAGAATTCATATTGACTGAACTACAACAGCAGAAAAGTGAGTTGTTGAATCTTGGAATTGTCAGGATTGGACTTTTCGGTTCATATGTAAGAGAGGAACAATCAGAAAATAGTGATATTGATATTCTCATTGATTTTGAACCTGAAAAAGAAAATTTCGATAATTTAATGTCGGTATATGATTTGCTTGAGAAACTGTTCAAAAATGAAAAAATCGAAATTGTCACTAAAAACGGACTGAGTCCTTATATTGGGTCTCAGATCCTTAAAGAAGTAATGTATGCATAAAGACCCAATTGAATATTTAAAGCATATTTTAGACGAATGTCAATATATTACGTCTGTAATAACTCCTGATCTTAAAAAAAATGAATTTCTGGAAAATGAGACTCTAAAGCGGGCGGTAATAAGAAGCCTTGAGGTTATTGGCGAAGCAACAAAAAAGATTTCGTCGGATTTAAAGTATAAATGGAATTCAATATCATGGAAAAATATGGCTGGAATGCGAGACAGATTAATTCATGATTACATGGGAGTAAATTATTCAATAGTTTGGGACGTGGTAAAAAATAAAATTCCTGAATTGTTGTTTCATAGGAATTGTTGTTTTGGTTAAACATCTGAAAACCTGTTGGTTTATTAAGGTAGCAATAAAAAGGATTAGATAAATGCTTGTAAACGAAAAATCATATCAAACAGTCTGGATGGAAGGCACTTCCGTTTATATGATACAGCAAAATTTACTGCCTTTCGAGTTTAAGATACACGAATGCCCCTCGTATATGGACAGTTGTATCGCGATTCACGATATGATAGTTAGGGGTGCCGGTGCGATAGGTGCAGCAGCAGGATTTGCCATGGCCCAGGCTTTTCTTATGTTGAACGATAAGTTAAAAGCAGTTACAATAAGAGAAGCCCGTCAGGATATTGAGAATACCAGGCCCACGGCAAAAAACCTTTTTTATGCCGTTGACAGAGTTTATAAGGCAGGCCTGATATCACCCGAAAATGCGCTTATCGAAGCGCAAAAGGTAGCAGTGCAGGATGCTGCCGACTCAAAGAAAATCGGGGAGTTCGGAAGCAGTCTGATAAATAAAAAAGCCAATATCTTAACACATTGCAATGCCGGCTGGCTTGCTTTTGTCGATTATGGAACGGCACTGGCTCCGGTTTATCTGGCAAAACGCCAGGGCAAGGATGTTTTTGTTTATGTTGACGAAACGCGGCCGAGAGGGCAGGGGGCAAAACTTACCGCCTGGGAACTTCAAAACGACGGAGTGCCACACTTAATAATCCCCGACAATGCCGCTGCCTCGCTAATGGCCCAAAAAAAAATAGATATGGTTATTGTGGGCGCCGACAGGATTGCGGCCAACGGTGATGTGGCAAACAAGATAGGAACCCTCGAAAAAGCAATTGTAGCCGGGGAATACGGGGTTCCGTTTTATGTTGCGGCACCAACTTCCACTTTCGATAAATATTGTATCTCCGGCAAGGAAATCCCCATCGAGGAACGTTCAGAGGACGAGGTGCTGTACCAAACCGGCACCGATGCGAACAATAATCTGGTCAAGGTAAGGATAGCCTCACCCGGCTCGCATGCAATCAATCCGGCTTTCGACATAACACCGGCAAAATATATTAGCGGTATAATTACCGAGAAGGGTATCGTTAAAGCGCATTATAAATCAATTAGAACGTTGTTTGATTAAATTGACCATGAGGGCTTCCCCTGATTGTATCTTGGCCGATGTCTCACAAGTTTCGTAAAATCAGTTAAATATATTTTTAAAAGTAAACAAGATTTATGAAGACCTATTTTTATTTATCATTGGTATTAGTCGCATCACTGCTAGTTTGTTCCTGTGAGCAAGACTTAAAGGACACAGTAAAAACAAAAACTGTTTTAAGCGGTAAGATTATTAACCCCTATTCGGATTCCGTATGGCTTCGGGCCGATAATATTTTGTTTCATAGGAAGTTGAACATAGCCGCTCCTTTGGATAGCTTGGGTGGCTTTAAGTTTGAGCTTGACCTCCAAGATGCCGGAATTTTCAATTTCCTTGATGGAAATGAGTCAACGGAGATATATTTGTCGCCTGGCGATAATGTCGAGATGGGCCTTGATACGGATATGTTTGATGAAAGCATTGTTTATCAAGGGGTTGGGAGTGATATAAACAATTATTTAAAAGAAAGGTATTTAAAGTTTTATGATAAGGGATTGTTTTTCATATATAATTTCAAAGATACCTTAACACCCGAAAAAGGAATAAGATATCTCGATAGCCTCCAAAAACTCCGCTTTGCATTGTTGGATAAATACATCAACAAATATCCTGACTTCGACAAAGGATTTGTAAGCTTGGAGAAAACGAATATTATGTATGAGTTGCCTTCGGCTTTAATTGAGCTGACTTTCAATAAACCCAGTTCCGATACTACCCAAGAAATGGTTTGGGAGACAGAAAAAGAGTATCTGGGAAAGAGACCGCTGGATATAAAATCGGTATATTATCGCGAATTTCTTCATTATTACACTATGGTCTTAAGGCATGAAAATCTTAGGGAACTAAAAAAACACAAGGGAGATTTTTATTCGCCCATGCTACCGATTATCGAACAAAACACCAAAGGCTTTGCAAGGGAATTCCTGATAACCCAAAATTTTATCGATGCCATTGATGATGGGGATACAGCCTATTATATTAAAAACGCAAAATATTATAACTATATTGTAACCAGTGAGTTAAAGCATAGCGTTGATGATGTTTACTCGGAGATGCTTAGGATTTTGCGTTCATCTTTACCTGTGGGTTCAATTCTTTACGACATGGATGATGCTAAGTTTAAAGATATAGGATTTGATGATATAATTTCAAGATATAAAGGCAAGGTTGTTTATCTGGATTTTTGGGCCAGTTGGTGCGGGCCATGCAAGGCTGAGATGCCGTTTTCGTTGAAGATGCAGGAATATTTCAAAGGGAAAGATGTTAGTTTCCTGTATTTTTCCACAGATGCCAAGAGCTCGAATTGGATAAGAGCAATTAAAATCCTTAGCATAACGGGAAATCATTATCGGCTTAGCAAAACCCTTCGAAAGGAGGCCAATAATATGTTTGACGTGGCCTATATTCCTCGTTATATCCTCATTGATAAAAACGGTAAAGTAGTTAATGACAATGCGGGGCGTCCGAGCAACGAAGCAGTTAAAACTGATATCGAGAACTTGTTGAAGTAAATATCCGATTGATATTCGTATTTTTGTCTTGCATTATGCAAGATTGAATATAAATTGATTCCAGAGTGTTAAATATTCTTTTCATCTGTAATAAATCGCCATGGCCGGCTTGCGAGGGTGGCCCGATAGCCATGAACCAACTTATTGAAGGACTGGCTGATGCGGGGCATAGGGTTAAGGTGCTTGCTATAAATACCAATAAATATTCGGTCGAACCGGAAAAAATCCCATCCGCTTATAAGCGAAAAACAGATATAGAACTGGTTTATGTTAATCTTGCTTTTAAGCCAATTCCCGCGTTTATCAACCTTTTCTCAAGGAAATCCTATCATGTTGAACGGTTTATCACCAAGGCTTTCGAAAGTAAGCTAAGGGAAATACTTCAGGAAAACACTTTCGACATTGTTCAGATAGAGACCCTATTCCAGTCGCCTTATATTGAAACTATCCGTAAATTCTCGGATGCAAAAATTATTTTAAGGGCTCATAACATCGAACACCTTATATGGAAGCGCGTGGCGAAAAACCAAAAAAACCCTTTTAGGAAATTTTATATCGGACATCTAGCGAAAACTCTGGAAACTTATGAGAAACAGATAGTTAGAACCTATGACGCATTGGTCCCCATTACATCCAAAGATGCAGGGTTTTTTCAGGAATTCAGCAACAAAGCTGTTTTGCCATTGCCATTTGGTGTTGATACAAATAAGATAAAACCATCGGGGGCTGGCGGGGAAATGGCATTGTTCCATATAGGATCGATGAACTGGATGCCCAACGAGGAGGGCATAAAATGGTTTATCGATAATGTGTGGCCTATAATCGAGGACAACATGCCTGATTTAAAACTATATCTGGCAGGCAGGGAAATGCCCGAATGGTTGAGAAAGCTCGAAAGGAAAAATATTATTGTTGTTGGGGAAGTTGATGATGCACACGATTTTATTTTATCCAAAGCAATATCGATCGCTCCATTGTTCTCGGGCAGCGGGATTAGAATTAAAATTATCGAAAGCATGGCATTAGGAAGGGCAGTTGTTTCCACAAGCATTGGTGCTGAGGGAATTAACATAAGCGATAAAAAAGATATTCTTATCGCCGATACGGCAGAAGAGTTTTATGGCGCTATTGATTTCTTGGTTTCGCACAAGGAAAAAATTGCCGAAATTGGTTCAAATGCCAGGACCTTGATAGAGAAAGAACACGATACCGGAAAATTAATAAGCAAATTAGAGGCGTTTTATCGGCAAATTTTATGATTTTTGTCCAATAATTTATTGCATGAGGATATTTGTATTATTGTCGAGGGTGCCTTACCCGCTGGAAAAAGGCGATAAGCTTAGGGCATTTCACCAGATAAAGGAGCTGTCGGGAAACAACGAGATAATACTGTGTGCCTTAAACCCTATGGCAAAACTTGACAAGCGAAGGGCTTTTCGGGAACTGCAGCCCTATTGCCAATCGATAAATTTTATCGATCTCCCCTGGTATGGAATTATTTGGAATATGAAAATTGCCTTCTTGAAAGGGATGCCGATACAGAGCGGATATTTTTACAGTAGGAGGGCAAAACGAAAAATAAAAAAACTGCTTAATGAGTATAAACCCGAGCATGTTTATTGCCAGCTAGTTAGGACGGCCGAATATTTCATAAAATCGGATTTGCCCAAAACAATCGATTATCAGGATGTTTTCTCCTATGGTTTAAAAAGGAGATGCGAAAAAGCAAGTCTTTTCCTCAAACCTTTCTTCCGTATGGAATACAAACGCCTCCTAAAATACGAGAATAAGGTCTTTGATTCTTTTGATAACAAAACGATTATCTCGCTTCCTGACAGGAGACTTATCGAACATCCCCAAAAGGGGAAAATACATATCATCCCGAACGGGGTGGATCATGCGTTTTTTTCCCCGATGGAAAGGGAAAAGAAGTATGAGCTAGTGTTTGCCGGCAATATGGCTTATCCCCCAAATGTTGACGCGGCCAATTTCTTGATCAAGGAAATTATGCCCCTGGTATGGGAAAAACTTCCGGATGCCAAAGTTTTGCTTGCCGGTGCAAGCCCCGACAGGAAAGTCCTGGCGTTAAAAAGCAATTTGGTGGAAGTAAGCGGTTGGCTCGACGATATACGGGAAGCCTATGCCTCGGCCAGGCTGTTTATCGCCCCAATGCGTATTGGTACCGGATTGCAGAACAAATTGCTTGAAGCCATGTCGATGAAAATCCCATCTATTACGACAAAGCTTGCCAACGATGCCCTTAATGCAAAAAACGGGGAGCAGGCACTGATCGGGGATAATGCTAACGAACTGGCTGATAATATACTGAACTTGCTTGAAGATCCCGTTCTTTATGAAAGTATAGCTGAAAACGGATATAAATTTGTGAATAGTGAATATAGCTGGGAGGAATCGACTGCCAAACTCGAAAAAATAATGAAAGGAAAATGATGCTGAAAGAACTGGTTTATAAGAACAGAAGCTATAGGAAATTTAACTCCAGTAGAAAAGTAAGTGATGAGGAACTAAGATATTTGGTCGATTTGGCCAGGGTTTCGGCCTCGTCGAAAAATAAGCAACCGCTTAAATATAAACTTGTTACTGACGATGATGACGTTGAGTACGTATTTAACCAACTAAAATGGGCATGGTATTTAAAAGACTGGAAAGGCCCGGCCCAGGATGAAAGGCCTACTGCTTTTATAGTGGTTTTTCTCGACGAGCAGATAAACGACAATGCGCTGATAGATATTGGAATTGCCTCCCAAACAATTCTCTTGGGCTCGGTTGAAAAAGGTCTTGGAGGTTGTATTATTAGAACAGTTAACCGTTATAATATGAGGAAACGCTTCAATTACCCTGATAATCTTGAACTTGTCCAGGTCATTGCCATAGGGGAGCCGATGCAGGACGTGAAGATAGTTGATGTTGAAGAAAACGGGAGTATTGAGTATTTCGAAGACGAGGACAAGGTTCATTATGTGCCGAAACGATCAATGAAAGATATCATCCTCGACTAAAAAGCTTATAGATCTCGGTTTGGGAACGAACAGCCTCCGATGAGCCTTTTGTGACATATTCATTGTTGTTGTCCGAATTCAATAACCTGGCTTTCTGATTGTCGTTTATTTGAATAATAAGCATTTCCATTATCTCCGATTGAAGACCGGCATCATAAACCGGGGCGGCACATTCGAATCTGTGGTCAAAATTCCGAACCATCCAATCAGCCGATGAGAGGTAATATTTTGGTTTGCCTTCGTTGGCAAAAACAAATATACGGCTGTGCTCCAAGAATTTATCAACTATGCTTATAATCCTGATATTTTGTTCGCCGCCATCAGGCTCGGGCTTGAGGACGCATATCCCGCGACAAATAATATCTATTTTAACACCGGCTTTTGCAGCGGCTGATATCTTGTTGGTTATTTTAACATCTACGAGGTTGTTCAGTTTCAATATCGCCCAGGCTTCTTTGCCTGCCCTGGCATTTCTAATCTCGGTATTCAATAATTTGTTGAAACTGTTGCGCATATAATATGGCGCCACCATCAAGTGCTTGAACTTGGGGGGGTTATAGGGCGATTCAAAAAGGTGGAACAGCATGTTGACCTCGTTTGCAATACCTTGATGAGCAGTTAAGAGGCTGTCGTCGGCATAAACTTTGGCGGTGCTCTCGTTAAAATTCCCGGTGCTTATGTTGGCATAATAAGAATTCTTTCCGCTTTCTTTCCTTCTGATTAACAACAGTTTGCTGTGAACTTTAAAACCGGGCAGGGTTTTGATGATTTTAACGCCTTCTTCTTTAAGTTTCCTCGACCAGTAGATATTTGCTTTTTCGTCGAAACGTGCTTGTATTTCAAGGAAAACTGTAACGTTCTTGCCATTTCTGGCCGCGTTTATCAAGGCGTTTATGACATTGGAATTCCGCGCCGCGCGATAAAACGTCATTTTTATGGCCCTGACCTTCGGGTCGAGGGAGGCCTCCCTCAAAAGGTCGACTATATATTGGAACGATTGATAGGGATAGTGCAACAGAATGTCCTTTTTCTTAACGGTTTCAATAATGCTGGTGTTTTGGCTGATATCCCTGTGTTTTAGCGGAACCGACTTTTGATAAACAAGGTTTTTCTCCCCTACGTTCGGGAACGACATAAAATCCTTGAAGTTGTGATACCTGCCACCGCCCCTGATATTGTCTGTTTTTGTTATTTTTAGTTTTTTCAATAGCCTTCTATGCAGTATCTCAGGCATTTTCTTGTCGTAAACGAAACGCACAGGCGACCCTTGTTTTCGTCTTTTGATGCTCTCGCTCATGAGTTCCATAAAACTTTTCGACACATCGTGATCAATGTCGAGCTCGGCATCGCGAGTGAACTTTATAGTATAAGCCTTAAAACTATCGTAGCCCATCCAGCCGAAAAGCTCGAACATGCAAAACCTCAAGACATCGTCAAGAAACATAAGGTACTTTCTCCCGTTTTTCGATGGAAGCCGTACGAACCTTGAAATTGTGTCGGGAACCATTATCAGCGCATAATCCTCGTCTTTCTCACCTTTGGAGCTGCTGAGGACTGCCGCCAGATATATAGAATTATCGCGCAAGCTATCAGGCTGGGCAAGGTTTTTTAGCATGATGGGGAATAGCAGAGGCCTTACTTCGTTATAAAAATATTTCTGGACGAAATCACCTTGTTCCTCATCCAGCTGATGTTCATTCAATAAATATATATCATGCTTTTTTAAGTCGTTGATAATATTGCCGAATGTTGCGGTAAATTTTACTTCCTGATCTTCAACTATGCTCAATATTTCGTTTAAAACCTTCGATGGCTTTTCTTTGCGCTTGTGTTTCTCTTCGTTTTCAAACTGGATCAACCTTTTGATGGTGGCAACCCTTACCCTGAAAAATTCATCGCGGTTATTTGAAAATATACCTAAAAACCTCAGCCTCTCGATAATTGGGTTTTTCTCGTCCATGGCCTCCTGTAATACCCTTTCGTTGAAATGCAGCCACGACACTTCCCTGTTGATTAGTTCCTTCACTTATAGTTTTTTATTTGTTATAGCGATTTTTGCAAAGTTATAAAAAGGATAGGAATTATTTAGATGCTGTACTTTTTAATATTG
>JAADIS010000075.1:17389-20952 GCA_013151215.1 Chlorobiota bacterium
GGAGTGATGGGGTATTGTTGATGTGATTGTTATGTGAACTTCTTTTTACGAGTTTTAATTTTGTTGCCCTAGGTTGATGGGCTGTAGCCGAGATGTGTGATTTATTTACTGTTTTTAACAAGTCCGAAAAGGATGATCTTCTGACAAAGAACTTCAGGAATTCTTGAAAATTATTGAACAAAAATGACCTGGATTCCTCTGAGTAATTTTGTTTTTTATGGATACGTTATCGTAAAATCACCCTGTTTTAATTCATCCAAGGTAAGTTCGTAATACTTTAAAACCGTATTTTTAATATCTATTGAGTCACAATCAAAATATGTGTCAGGATCATTGTATTGAACAGCATCTACGATATAAATTTGTTGCTTTTTACCATTAGAAAGTTCTTCTTCCCAACAGACTCTCAAAAGATTAAAAGTATAACTTTCATTAGGAATAAGTTCAGTTCCGTCTAATTTGCATAAATTATCATAATAGGTTTTTATAGCACATATTATTGTATCGTTAGAGTTGTTTAAAACGATTAGATCACGATGACAATCATTTCCCTCTTTCCTGCAAGTAGATGCTGAAAAAAGTGTTAAGAATAAAAATGATATAAACATTGTTTTCATAGTTATAAATTTATCGGTTATAAGTTCCGGCATTAATTAAACCTACCCAAACTGGGCCTCCAATTGGTAAAAACAGCCAACTGGCATGATCGTACCATTTTGCTCGAACTATAATTTTATCCAATGAAGTGAAATGGTTAGGATTTTTAAAGTCAACAATTTGACCTCTTGTATACGAGCCATTTATATTTAGTGGGTTCCTCCAGAAATCCCAACCTTTATTATCAAACATATTTACATCATAAAATTCGTCAATATGTTCATTAAAGTATAGCAATGCTCTTCTGTTTGCATCTTGTTCAACAGGGTGAAAATCATGGTTTCCATCAGAGTTGGCACTTGGGATACCAACCCTAGGATAGTATGCCCATCCCATGCTTTGGCTTTGAATATAATGACCGTATTCATGTTGAAAAAGTGGATTGTTTGCGTCAGCCTCAAGTGTTTCATTACCAACAATATAAGGTCCTTGGGTAACTCCTGTGAGATTTGCACGGGTTTGAACAACAGTCGCCCCATATTTGTAATCTACCCAATTTACTTTACCAGAAATATTAATCCACTGTGCTGTAAGCCATCCACCTAAGGTTTGTGGCGCCTGCCATGTAACCCTTGAAATAATTTCCCATATCTGATTCGCAGGAGATTTATTTGGGTCTGTGAAAAGCAGGCCATTAGTAATTTTAGCATCATTTTCAAGGCTCCGTTTTCCTTCTAAAGACCCATTAATGCCTCTTTCCCATAATGATCCGCCCTCACTAAAAAAACCAATAATATATCCAGATAAATATGAATCTAATATAAAGAACTCACCGGTTGGGTCAGCATAAACCAACGGATTGTTAAGCACATAAGAATACCTATTATAATTTTGCGGATATCCTGCGGACTGCACATAGTTGTCGGGCTGCAATATGCGGCCAGGCCCGGCCTCCACAAAAGCCACGGCAGGCAGGCACGGGCCGCAGGTGCGGCCGTTGCTGCCTGCGCTGTTGCTCCGGCGGGCGGGCATGTTTAAAAGGCCGATTTTAGTGAGTTGCTCAATCCCGATAAAGTTGCCTTCAGCAAAAACAAAACCCGTATCCCAGTGCTGTTCGTAGATAAATATGGATTGTAATGGCATCACAAGACAAAACTAATAATTAATTTAGTTTGTGCTGTGTTAAAATGCATGGGTTTGTTTATTTATTATCAGCCTCAAGGCCGTGGGATTACCAAGGCAAAGAAGGTTGCATTTAAAGGCATCGACTTCTTCGATTATAATGCTTTGAGCGATGATATGTTGGAGGGGACTAGGGGGATTCCGAGGGTAAGAGGCTAAATATTTGTTTTTTACGGATATGTTATTGTACAGCTATTGTTATTAGTTCATCAAGGTTAACTCATATCTTTACAAAATAAGCTAATTTTTGCGAATAGTGTCCCAAGGAGTATTTTCAACGACTTTGGCTAAAACCTCTTATCGCCTTCAGTACAATTTGTTGCACTCCTTCTTAAGTTTTTTTTATACCACTTTTTATTTAGGAACCAAGCATTAGCCGAATCTAGTTTAATTTGCTCCTGGAATGTATATACTCTTGGCTCATCATAAACAATTGCGGTTTTGTTTTCATAGCCAAAATATACGTTTTTACACCGACTGCATTTTTCTTTGTATATCGAAATAGATGTATCATTAATAATGGTTCCAAATAATTCAATTACGATTCTTTTATAAAAACTTTCTTGATCGACATAAAAATATTGAATCATCAGGCTATCGTTTTTTATAAAAAATAAACCCCAATACAATTCATAATAATTACACAAACCATTTGCGTAGAAACTTACGTTATAATGCTTATTACCATCATTAATATAATATATCCCATTTGTTTTTATGGGTAGAGCCATATTATGAACTTCACTTTTCGTATATAGCGTAAAGTTTTTTCTGCTCGTAAAACAAGATGTGCTTAATAACAAAAGCAATCCAAATAGGGGAAAGTACTTTTTCATGGCTAATATTTTAATATAGGCTGAAAGGATTAAATGAACTAAGGAACATATATGGTTTTGCATGTGTTTCATAATCTGTTGCAAAATAAGGTGTTTTTTTCATGCTATGGTGTTTCCAGTTTTGAGTTGCATCTTGAATCCACGGACTATCAACGCCAAATCTATACTCCAACCCATTTTTTCTATACCCTACATAGGTTGGGCTTGCTATCCTACTTCCTTCAACATAGGCCCCAAGACCATATTTATGCTTCCCCCAAATTTTTGATTTAAATTTCTTATGCATATCACTTGAATGCACGGTTGTATAAACATTAAAGCCAAAAGTGAAGTCAGCGATACCAATTTCGGCAGCAGCAGTTCGATATTTGTCACCAGAAGATACCCAAGCATCATTTGTCATAGAAAAAGAAAAATCCCTGCCAATCCTTATACCCGCAAACCAATTGGATTGTGGATCATTAAGCCCGTATTTAGTTACCCCAAGGGAAAAACCTAAATTATTTTGCTTATCAAAATAAGAAGCTCCACCACCAACTCTGCTCTTAAAGCCCCCATTATGTCCAGCAATGCTTGCGCCACCACTAATTGTCCAGTCACCATTTGAATAACTTGCATTTAAACTAATGCCTAAGCCATTTAATGAAATTGACGGATTAACAGCTATTGACCAATTATCATCTTGATATACTTGGAAAGAAGGCATTACAGAAGATGCTGCAATATTAATTGCGGTACTGCCCAAATAACTACTAGCTGCACTCATTGAACCTCCTGCGGCTAATCCTGTACCCATAGTTAAATATCCAAATTCAAACAATGCAGCATTTATGCCGCCATTTGCCAATGCTTTTCCTCCCCAGTCGCCATCCTTTATACCATATGATACATAACCAAAAGCAAAACCTATACCTCCAACTATTGCATCATCCCATCCAATAAACTCCC
>JAADIS010000116.1 GCA_013151215.1 Chlorobiota bacterium
CGAATCGAGATTATTTCGATAATACATCAAGGGGTGTTGGACGGATTCGCCCACTGCCTTGAATGCAGCAAAATGGATAATACCCATTATGTCGTTATGACGTTTGAAAAAGTCAGCTGTTTTCTCCCTGTCAATAAGGTTGAATTCCTCGAAAAGAGGCCTGACACCTGAAATCTTTTGGATATTATCAACAATTTCGGCGCTTGAGTTTGAGAGGTTGTCCACTATGATTACTTCATGGCCTTTGTTTTGAAGTTCCACTACGGTATGCGAACCTATATACCCTGTTCCCCCTGTTACCAGTATTTTCATGTTTTTGTTATTAGATGATTGAGGCTTTTTGCCTTCACAAAGTTAAGAAGAAATTCCTATATTTTAAAAGATTATTTTATTTATGGGATTGAAAGAAAAAAACTATGAGAGCTTTCTCACCTTACCATCTTTCAAAAGATACTTTTCCTCGCTTTCAGTACACAATGCTATATTGTTTTCGTCGAATTCGAGACGTTGACCATATTCGCTCATCCATCCTATTTGTTTGGCAGGATTTCCAACAACCAGTGCATAGGGCTTTACCTCTTTTGTAATTACCGCACCGGCTCCGATAAAAGCAAATTCACCAATATTATGGCCGCAAACTATAGTGGCGTTGGCTCCAATGCTTGCACCTCTCCTCACTATTGTTTTTGTATAACTGCCACGCCTCTTTACAGCACTGCGCGGATTGTTCACATTGGTAAAAACCATCGACGGTCCCAAGAAAACATCATCTTCGCAGATAACTCCTGTATAAACGGAAACATTATTTTGAATTTTAACATTACGTCCCAGCACAACTTCAGGCGAGATAACTACGTTTTGGCCGATATTACAGTTTTCGCCTATCTTGCAGTTGCTCATAATATGCGAAAAGTGCCATATTTTCACACCGCCCGCAATTTTGCAATTTTCGTCGATAACGGCTGTTTCGTGAGCAAAATATTCCTTTTCCATTTTTTTAATCTGTTTAATTTATCGTTAAACAAAGAAAAGCAAAATCCGGGAATAATTAAAGCCCTGATTTTGCTTTTCATATAAAAAGTTTTAAATCTATGCCTTGTTTACAAACTCCAAAACGGCATCGGTAATTTCCTTTTGTATTTCTTCAGTCAATTCTGTATGTATGGGTAAGGACATTACCGATTTTGATAGTTTTTCCGTAATAGGGAAGTCGCCTTCCTTATAACGAGGGTCGAGATATGCTTTTTGCATATGCAAAGGTACCGGATAATAAACTGCCGAAGCAATCTCTTTGTCGGCTAGGTGTTTCATCAAGCCTTCGCGGTCAACACCATTTAAAACCATAGTATATTGATGGAAAACATGGCTGGTGTATTCGGCAGTTATAGGAGTAGTGATTTTTGGGTTGTCGGCAAATGCAGCGTTATAATATTGTGCTGCTTTCAATCTTGCCGCCGAATATTCGTCAAGATGACGTAGTTTTATGTCAAGGATGGCTGCTTGTATGCTGTCGAGACGGGAGTTAACACCCACATAATCATGATAATATCTAACGGCCATACCGTGATTAACCACTATCCGCATTTTCGCGGCGAGATCGTCATTGTTAGTGAAAATAGCCCCGCCATCGCCAAAGGCTCCAAGATTTTTAGATGGAAAAAACGATGTGCACCCAATATCGCCAAGGGTACCTGCTTTTTGGGTAATCCCTGTTTCGGGATCGGTATAATTTGCACTAATTGCCTGCGCTGTATCCTCAACGATAAATAAGTCATGCTCGTTTGCAATTTTTTTTATTGAGTTCATATCGGCACATTGCCCGAACAGATGCACAGGAATAATTGCCTTTGTTTTAGAGGTAACGGCTTTTTTAATCGCTTTGGGGTCGATATTATAAGTATCGGGTTCAACATCAACCAAAACCGGTGTCAACTGCAATAATGCTATTACCTCGGCAGTGGCGATAAAGGTAAAAGAAGTGGTGATTACCTCGTCGCCGGGTTTAAGGCCAAGGGCCATGAGGGCCACTTGCAAAGCATCGGTGCCGTTGGCACAGGGGATAACATGTTTTACCCCAAGGTATTTCTCAAGGTTCTTCTGAAACGATTTAACGGCAGGACCACCGATAAATGAAGCCTCTTCCATAATTTTTAATATAGCCTTGTCAACTTCGGGCTTTATCTTTTTATACTGACCAACAAGGTCAACCATATTATACTTCATATCCTATGTGTAATGTTAAGTTTTTAACAGTTTTGCAAAAATATTAAAATTGATATTAGTCGGATGGTTTTTTCAATTATTCTTTTGTTGAGATGACGATTTTCCGTTTTTGAAGCCGAAAGTGAATCAGCCGTTTTTATGCAAACGATTGAAACCTGGGTGATTTGATGATTATATCAAAAATACGGCCTTGATAATAATTGCAAAACAGTTTAGTAGATATCATCTGTCCGGTTTGGGTTTTTTAATTTACTTTCGGCACAAATTTCATTATAATGAGAAAAAAACCACGATTAAGCTTTTGGCAGATTTGGAATATGAGTGTGGGTTTTCTGGGTATCCAGTTTGGTTTTGCCTTGCAAAATGCCAATGCCTCGAGGATATTGTTAACCTTTGGCGCCGACATTGACCATTTGAGCTGGTTTTGGCTTGTTGCCCCGATTACCGGAATGATAGTTCAGCCGATAATTGGGTTTTCGAGCGACAAGACATGGAACCGTTTGGGACGTAGGCGTCCTTATTTTCTTGTTGGTGCTGTACTGACAAGTATAGCCCTTATTTTAATGCCCAACGCTCCACATTTTGCAACTTATATAGCCCCTATGTTTATTGGCGGCGGACTGCTTATGATCATGGATGCTTCAATAAATATATCCATGGAGCCGTTCAGGGCTTTGGTAGCCGATAAACTTCCTGATGAACAACATACTCTTGGTTTTTCGACACAAACGGTTTTGATAGGTATAGGAGCCGTTGTTGGTTCATGGCTCCCGTATATGTTAAACCATTGGTTCGGGCTTGGCCATGGAACTGAAGCAGAAGGAATGGTTCCGGATTATGTTATTTATTCTTTTTATATAGGGGCTATTGTTTTGATTGCCTCAATTCTATGGACAATTTTTACCACTGAGGAATATCCTCCGGAATTTTATGAGGATCTTGAAAAGGATGAAGCCGAAGAAAAGCCCAAAGGCTTCAAAATCCCTAAAGTAATGATACAACTACTTGTTGTTCAGTTCTTTTCGTGGTTTGCCCTATTTTCGATGTGGGTTTATACTACACCGGCAGTGGCTCAGCATTTTTATGGAACTACCGACCCTAACAGCACGGCTTATCAGGAAGCCGGCGATTGGGTAGGGATATTGTTCGGGATTTATAATGGAGTTTCAGCTATAATAGCTCTCGGGTTACCCGTTTTGGCAAATAGGATCGGGAGAAGATTTACTCACTCGGTTGCACTTGTTCTAGGAGGATTAAGCCTATTGTCATTTTACATATTCTCCGATCCGTCAATGCTTATAATACCGATGGTTGGGGTAGGTATAGCATGGGGAAGTATTTTAGCCATGCCATATGCAATGCTCGCCAATTCAATCCCTGCAAAACAAATGGGCATGTTCATGGGGCTTTTCAATATGTCGATAACAATTCCGCAAATAGTAAATGGTATTTTTGGAGGTTTGATACTAAAATATTTCTTTAATATGGATCCTCTCTATTCCATTATGATGGCAGGGGCATTTATGATACTTGGGGCTATAAGCACCGTCTTTGTCAGTGTGAGCAAAGAAAGCTGACTTGCTGTATCAATCTATAAATAATCCCTAAAATACTGTTCAATTTTTCTATATAAATGAACCCTGTCCTTCCCCCTTACATTATGTTTGTGGCCAGGATAAACAAAATAATCTACCATTTTACCTTTGTCAACGCATTTTTTTATGAACTGAAGGCTGTTTTGCCACACTACAGTCGGGTCGGAAGTGCCGTGTATTATAAGTAATCTGCCATCCAATTTGTCAACATAATTCAACAAACTGGAATTTTTAAAGCCTTCAGGATTTGTCTGGGGGGTATCCATATAACGTTCGCCATACATCACTTCATAATATTTCCAGTCGATAACAGGTCCTCCGGCGCAAGCTACTTTAAACACCCCGGGTTTTTTAAGCATCAGCGAAATGGTCATGAAACCGCCATAGCTCCATCCGTCAACACCTATTCTGTCGGCATCAACATAAGGGAGGCTTTTTAAATAGTCAACACCAACCATCTGATCGTCAACTTCCACACTACCACAGTTACGGAAAATGGCCTGTTCGAAATCCCTGCCGCGTTTTGCCGAACCTCTGTTGTCGAGAGTAAAAACTATATATCCTTTAGCGGCCATATAGTTTAGCCATAATCCTGCACCGCTTAACCACGAATCGGTAATGAGTTGTGCATGAGGCCCTCCATAAACATAAAGGAAAACAGGGTATTTTTTAGTTTCGTCAAAATTTGGTGGTAAAATGATACGCGCCTGCAAAGGAGTCCCATCATCCGAATTAAGCATAAGCAGTTTGGTCTCACCCAAATTATAATCGTCCAAAGACGTGTTTGGTTCTTTTAAGGTTCTTAAAGTTTTTCCCTTGGCATCGAGCAAAACATATTTCCTGCTGCTTTCCGTATTGCTGTAAGCATCAATTACATATTTCCCGTCGGTACTTATTTTCACGCCATGGGTTCCATGTTCAGGAGTAATTCTTGTAATTTCCAAACTGTTTAAATCTATCGAATAAAGATTGTTTTGAAGGAAACCATCTTTTGTTGCCATGAAGTAAGCCTTTTGGTTTTTATTGCCGTAAAAACCTTTGAATTCGCTTACCAACCAATTTCCATTGCTCAATTGATTGAGGAGGTTTCCTTCTGTATCATATAAATACATATGTGTAAAACCTGATCTTTCGCTGAGCCAGATAAACTGCGAATGATTTAGCGGGTTGAAATACAAGGGAGTTTCCGGTTCAACATATTTATCATCTTTTTCTTCAAAAAGTGTTTTTACCAAATCGCCTGTAACAGCATCATATTTGTTCAATCTCAGATGATTTTGATCTCGGTTCAACAAACTGATATACATAAACTTGCCATCCGGGCCCCAGGTAATTGTTGTAAGATACTGATCGACAGGCTTGCCGGTTTTCATGAAAACAGTCGTTCCCGAAACGATATCGTAAATGCCCAAAGTTACCTCGTGGCTTGTACGTCCCGTCATGGGGTATTTTATATTTTCAACAGTGGCAATATCTGTGTTTATGTTTACTATGGGATAATCCTCCACCATAGTTTCGTCCATACGGTAAAAGGCAATTCTATTGCCATCAGGCGACCAGAAGATACCTCCGTTAATACCGAATTCGTTTCGGTGAACGCTTTGCCCGTTGACGATACCCGGATTTTCGTCGGAGGTGATTTGTATTTTTTCGCCGTTTACGGCAACAAAAAGGTTGTTTTTGATGGTGTAGGCAATATTGTTGTTATGCTTGTTAGGCGTAACATTGGCAGCCTCTTTTTCTATGGAGTTCGATAATTCGATTTTGTTGGTTGACAAGCTATAAGAATAATAATCATGATTTATTCGGAATCTGCAGTTGTCCTTGTCATAAAACTTTATTCCCGGAAGCTTCTTTACCGAATCGATATTATTTCGATGTAAATCACCATTTAACACATCCATATCCAGAATTAGATTTTCGGTTTTTCGCTTCGCCGAGACAATATAAATTGAATTATCTTTTTCATAAGTATAATAATTGCCTTTATCCATCCAGTTTAAATTGGATATCCTTACTGGATAAAGTTCGCGGTTCATATAGTTCGCATCTTCGAGGGTGAGTTCGGTTTTTTGCGCAAATAACTGGAAGCCAACGAAAAAGGCTAATAAAACAATACTGCGGTGCTTCATGACTAAAAATATTTTTTGAAAAGGGCAAACTTACACTTTTCCCTCAAAGCTCCGGATGTGCCATGAATGTCTTTTTTCTATATATGATTGATAGCGCTGCATTGCCCTAATTACTGAATAGTAAAAATTAGCAGGAGGGAAGCTTGGGTTTGTCCTGCTATTCGGATGCCCTCAGGCTAAAGATAATTTTTGTTCCCTTGCCCGGCCTGCTATCGATGCTTATTGTTCCGCCACCCAGTTCTATTAATTGTTTGCATAGATTAAAGCCAAAGCCTGTCCCTTTTTCATTATTGGTGCCGGGAGTTGAATAGATGATATTGGCATTGAGCATCTTCCGGATATTCTCAGGCAATATTCCCGAACCGCTGTCCTTAATTGAAATATAAACCATGGAATCTTTTGAAAAAGAAGAGATTTCAACGAAGCCGGACTGTGTGAACTTTATAGAATTAGAGATGAGGTTCCTGAAAACCGTGTCCAATATGTTTGTTTCCGTATAGGCTTGTATGTCGTCGTTTAGATTGTTGATTATCTTTATGTTTTTTGCTGATGCCTTGTAGCTTAATATTTGCAGTGTTTGTTCAAGAATGCTATTTACATTAATTAATTGCGGATTGAATTCCAGGGTGTCGGTTTGCAAGCCTGCCCATTGGAGAAGGTTGTTAAGCAGGTCGTAGGTGTCCCTCGAGAGGTTGTTTATTATTGAGGCAAAACGCTTAACTTCATCAATGTTGTAGTCGCCGGCCTTGTCCTCCAAAATCTTGCTGAACCCCAACAGGGTATTAAAAGGGCTCCTTAAATCATGTGCTATAAGCTTGAAGAACGTGTCTTTTATCTCGTTCGACGATTTCAGTTCCTTGGCAATAACTTCAATCTCTTTCATTTTCTTGCTTATGTCCTCATTGCTTTTCTTCTTAATTAGGAACATCCTAAAGATTATGAATAAGAACAGAAAACTAAAGCCAAGCAAAGTCCCTATTATGGATGTTATTAAGCTTCGGTTCTTAGTTTTTATCCTCTGTAGTTTTAATTCGCTTTCCATATTTTTTAAAACAACTATTTTTTTCTCGGCATCCATTCTGGCGGCTATGTTTTCCAGTTCGTTCTTCAGTTGTTTTTTATGAATAGTATCCGAGAGGTTTATGTATAAGTCGTTGTATTTAAAAGCGTTTTTGTAATCGTCCAAGCCCTTATAGGCTTTCCGCAGAATGTCGTAGGCGGCTAATTCCGACATAACGTCACTGTTCTTTTTAGCGGAGCCGATTGTTGGCAGGCTGCCGGCAACGGCTTTTTTCAGATGCTTTCTTTTTTCCATACCCGTGAGGGAGTCGCCCAATTCCATATAAAGATAGGCAAGGTCGAGAGATGCTGAATTCCACAAACTGGTTTTATTTTGTTTTTTGCTTAAGCTTATGGCATGTTTAAAGTATTTTTCCGCTTCAACATAATCTTTTTTGTTTTGATAATAATATCCAAAGTTAGTGAGCAAAACAGCACTTTCGCTGAAGTCTTTTCTTTTTTTGGTTATATCGATAGCGGTTTTCAGGCATTCCAAGGCCTTGTCGTTTTTCCCCTCGTTGATGTATATTGCGGCTAAGGTTAGCTCACAATTATACTGAATTTCATAATTGTTATATTTGATGGCCAGTTGTTTTGCCCTTTTTAGAAAGTCGCGGGCTTTTTCATTATTCCCGAGGGTTGCGTATAAGGCCCCTAAGTTGCTGTAGTCGATTGATAGTCCGGCACTATCGTTCAGGGCTTTGTCTATTTCAATGGTTTTTAGATAGTATTTCAACGATATGTTGTATGCAGCCAATTCGTCATAAACAATGGCAAGGTTATTATACGATTTGTTTAGTTTGATGCTGTCGTGTATTTTCCGGGCTATGCGCTCGGCTTCCAGAAAGCGCACAAGGGCTTCTTCGTTTTTACCGCTATTGTAATACCAGATACCCATAAGGTTGTTGGTGTTGAAGGAGAAATAATCCAGCTTCGCTATCTTGGTGAACGAATCTGCTAAGGCATAAAACTTGATGGCGTTGCTGTCGAATTCCATGCTGAGTTTCTCGGCTATCTCAATAAATCTGTTGATTTTAGTGGTATCATGGATTTCCTTGTTTCCCACATAAGCCCGGAGGCTGTCTCCTGTCATGCTCCCGCCCCCTGCCGGTGCTGCAAAAAGAAACAGGACGGCAAGTATAAGCTTAATATCAAAAACAGGCCTCATATTACAACGGTTTATTATAATAATTGTTTCGACCTATAAACTCATATAGGTTAAGGTTGCAAATTAATGAAATAAATCAGTAATTCCTAACAATTTCGGCAAAACTATAAATTCTTTCGGGGTTTTTCTCAAATGAGTTTCCTACCACGGCTATATCGGCGCCGGCATCAAGAACGCTTTTGAGTTTTTCGGGGGTTTTAATGCCGCCGCCAATTATAAGTGGTACATCGATGGATTGTTTGACAAAAGAGATCATTTCTTCAGAGACGGTTTTGTCGGCGCCGCTGCCGGCATCCATAAATATGAGCTGGAGCCCCAGCATCTCGCCTGCCATGGCCGTACATGCGGCTATATCGTTCTTGTCGTAAGGTATTGGCATTGAGTTGCTCATATAGGTTACCGAGGTTGGTTTGCCGCTATCGATAAGCATATAACCTGTCGCAATGGTCTTCAGCCCGGCAAGTTTAATATACGGGGCGGCAAGAACATGCATGCCGATAAGCATATCGGGGTTTCTTCCCGAGATCAAGGACAAAAGCAATAAGGCGTCTGCATTTCGGCTTACCTGGTATGTATTTCCCGGGAACAAAACCACGGGTATGTCGCAGTTTTCCTTCAGGGTTCTAACAGTCCTGAAAAGCTCGTCGTTGGTGAGCAGGCTGCCCCCAACAAAAAGGTAGTCTATCGAGCTTTCCTTTGATATTTCGGCTGTTTTGATTAACTCTTCCGTTCCCTGCTTGTCGGGGTCGATCAGAACTGCCAGTTGTTTTTTGTTTCGTTTAAAATGATCTATTATTTCCATATTATAAAATTAATATTTATGCTCGTAAAGTATTTTTTCAATAATCGGCGGAAAATACTTGTGTTCAAGTGAATGGATTTTATCCGCAAGTGTATCGGTAGTTTCGCCTTTGACGATATCGCATTTGGCCTGAAAAACAATTATACCTTCATCGTAATTATTGTTTACAAAATGAATAGTAATTCCCGATTGTTTTTCGCCAGCTTCAATAACGGCCTCGTGTACTTTGTTGCCATACATTCCCTTGCCGCCATAATTGGGAAGTAACGCAGGATGTATGTTGATAATTCTATTCCGGTACTTTCGTATCAAGAAATCGGGTACCAACCATAAAAATCCTGCCAAAACTATAAAATCAATTTTATATTCGTTAAGCTTTAAGTCCACTTTTCCGCCTTGAACAAAGTCGGTTTTGGAAAATACCATTGACGGTATTTTCAGTTTTTCGGCACGTTTTAACACTATTGCCGAAGATTTGTTAGCAAGTATCAAACTGATTTCCACATGGTCGTTTTCAGCAAAATATTCCGCAATTCTTTGAGCATTAGTTCCGTTGCCCGAGGCAAATATAGCTATCCGTTTCAAATGTATTATTTATTTTTTATGGCCATAAAAATAAGTCAATTAAATATAATAAACTGTCATGCATGCATTTAATTTTTAAAAAAGAAATATTTCGGCCTGTTGGCTGAAAATAGCGAATGATAAAATTTTTAAATTTTTATTGTTTTTTATTGCATTAATCTGTTTCTTTGCAGCAGTTTAAACATTAAAAATTTTTTAATTATGTCAGAAGTAAGTGCAAAAGTAATAAGCATCATTGTTGATAAATTAGGTGTTGAGGAAAGTGAAGTAACCAACGAAGCAAGTTTCACCAACGATTTAGGTGCAGATTCACTTGATACTGTTGAACTAATCATGGAATTTGAAAAAGAATTTAACCTTTCCATCCCTGATGAAGAAGCAGAAAAGATAGAAACGGTTGGTGACGCAGTTACTTATATTGAGAATAACCAGTAAGAAAACCAGAAAAGTAATATGGAACTAAAGCGGGTAGTTGTTACCGGCCTTGGTGCTATTACTCCAATAGGCAATAACGTAACCGATTATTGGGATGCTTTATTGAACGGAGTTAGCGGAGCGGCTGAGATAAGCAGTTTTGATATTGAGAAATACAAAACCAAGTTTGCTTGTGAAGTGAAGAACTTCAATCCCTTGGATTTTTTCGACAGGAAAGAGGCTCGTAAACACGACAGGTATTCACAACTTGGAATGGTTGCTGCAGGCCAGGCTATCGAGGATTCAGGAATAAATGCCAAAGATGTAGATAAAAACAAGGTTGGCGTTATTTGGGGCTCCGGTATTGGAGGGTTAAATACTTTTATGCAAGAAGTAGGAAATTATGTAAAAGGGGATGGGACGCCGCGTTTCAACCCTTTTTTCATTCCTAAAATGATTGCTGATATTTGTGCAGGGCACATATCAATCAAATATGGTTTTAGGGGGCCTAATTTCGCGACAGTCTCCGCATGTGCCTCATCGGCTAACGCACTCTCCGATGCCTTCAACTACATCAGGCTGGGTAAAGCGGTCGCATTTGTTGCAGGTGGCTCCGAGGCTGCCGTAAATACTACAGGCGTTGGTGGTTTTAATGCTATGCACGCTATCTCAACACGCAATGATGATCCCTTGACGGCATCGCGCCCATTTGACAAGGACCGCGATGGTTTTGTCATTGGCGAAGGTGGCGGGGGCATGATCTTCGAGGAATTGGAGCATGCGCTGGCCAGGGGAGCAAAAATATATGCCGAAGTTGCCGGTGCCGGCCTCTCGGGCGACGGCTACCACATGACGGCCCCGCATCCGGAAGGCGATGGAGCCAGGAGATGTATGCAGGCTGCTATCGAGGATGCAGGGATAACGATTGAGGACATAGATCACATAAATACTCACGGCACCTCAACCCCGGTGGGGGATATTGTTGAACCAAAGGCTATTGTGAACTTATTCGGGGAACATGCTTATAAAATCAATATTAACTCTACTAAGTCGATGACGGGACACCTTTTGGGTGGAGCCGGTGCCATTGAGGCCATCGCCACTTTGCTTGCTGTTAAAAATGATATAGTGCCCCCTACGATTAACCATTTTACTGATGACCCGAATATTGATAGCAGACTGAACTTTACTTTTGGCAAAGCTCAGAAAAGAACGGTTAACATCGCTTTGAGCAATACTTTTGGTTTTGGAGGCCATAATGCTTCCCTGATATTTAAGAAGTTTGCCAAATAAATAAAATCAATTTGTTTTTAAAAAACACTTATCGGGTTCTCTTTTCGGAGAATAAGGACATTTATAAATCAATAAAAAACATTTTCGGGTTTTATCCCGGAAATGTTTTTTTGTATAAGCTGGCCTTGCGCCATAAATCGGCAACCAGAACGAAATTAAAAGGCCTTAAAATCAACAACGAACGTCTTGAATATCTGGGCGATGCCGTAATAAGCGCAATAGTGGCCGACTTTTTGTTTAAAAAATACCCTTACGAATCCGAAGGCTTCTTGACCGATATGCGATCTAAGATCGTAAGCCGTGCCGCACTTAATAAATTATCGCTAAAATTAGGGCTCAACACCCATATTGTTGCCGGCAACAAGCAAGGTAAAAACTCGCGCTCTGCCGGCGGCGATGCCTTTGAAGCCTTTATTGGCGCCCTATACCTCGACAAAGGATATAAATTTACCCGTAAAATACTGGTTAACAGGATTATTAAATTACATTTCGACTTAGAGATGCTTGAGCTGAGCGAGGTGAATTATAAGAGTAAGCTCGTTGAGTGGTCTCAAAAAAATAAAATCGAATTAAGCTTGGATGTTATTAACCAAATTGGTCAGAAATATCAAAAACAATATGAGGTCGCAGTGGTTGTCGATGGCGAAGAGGTGTCGAGGGCCAAGGATTATTCCATTAGGGGAGCCGAAAAACTAGCAGCCGAGAAAGCTTGGATAGTGTTAAACAAGGACGTGCCCCTGAATGTGTAACTCCGGGTTTTGTTTTGATGGCGCCAGGGCTTGTTATCCCCTGATCCTGATAAATACTAAACTAACAGATCACTTCCATTAAATTACAGGTATATATATTATTGATTACATGGTATTAGGCCACGCCAGCAGGGAACTGCCTTGTGATAGCCCTAGGTTGGTCTTGTTTTAAACCTTGTTTTGCAAAACGCAAACCGGTGGCGGGCCTTCTCTTCCTCATGCAAGCTGACTTATTGGATATCCTTAATAAATTTCATTAAATCGTCCTCGGCCCTTAAAGCAAGTTTCTTGCGTAGCTTATAGCGTGCGGTCTTTACGCTGTCGGGTTCGATATTCAATACCGCGGCGGCTTCTTTGATGTTCATGTTCATCCTCAACAAAGCGGCAAGCCGCAGATCGTACTGGCTTAAATTAGGGTTTATATCCGTGAGCTTTTCAAAAAAATCTTTGTTGAGCTCGTTGAAATATATGCTGAAGACTTCCCAGTCCTTATCGTAGCGGAGGCTTTTGTTAAGTTCCGCCTGCAGCTCTTTTATCTTGAATTTGGCTGATTCAGGCACGTATGGCGTTACTTCGTTGACCGCTTTGCGGATGTTCTGAAGTATCTTGTTTTTTTGGGTCATGTGCAGGGCGTGTGAGCTAAGCTGCTTCTTTTTATAAGTCAGTTCCCTGTCGAGCTCGGCTTTTTCCTTCTCCCATAATCTTGACTTAATCGACAATATCTTGTTTTGCGTACGCTTACGATAATATAATATGCCCGCAATCAATACGAAAAGAACGGTCAGGGAGACTAACATAGTGATATATGTACGGGTCTTGGCCTGGCTTATCCGTTCGTTCAGTTCCAATTGCTTTATCTTTTCATCTTTCAGGCCGGTTTCATATTCCATGCTGAGCTCAGCCATTTTCTCCTTGGTGGTCTCGCTAAATATACTGTCCTCTAAGGTTTTGTACTTTTCGAAATTCAACAATGCATTGGACAGCTCCCCCCTTGTTTTATAAACTTCATATAATAATTTCCGCGCCTTAAGCTCTTCTCTCAGCAAATTATATTTAATGCAAGTGTCAACGGACATCTGTATATAAATCACTGCCGAATCGCTTATGCCGGCGCTTGAGTAGGCCAAGCCCAGGTCGGACAACACATCCGAGACATTCCGTATCGTATATAAATTCGAGAACAACAAAAATGCATCCTGCAAATAATTTATCGCTTTCCTGTACTCAGATTTCCCGATGAGCGAAAGCCCTATGTTTTGATTGGCAAACGCGACGCCCTCCCTGTCGTTTGTTTGCCGATAATGATTCAATGATATGTTGTAGAAGTATATGGCCGAGTCGTATTTCTCCAATTGATGGTAAACAGTGGCCATATTGAACACGAAGGTTACATACAAGCCTTTGTGTTTTGTGCTGTCAACCAGCGAAATGCCCAGGTTATAATACTCTATCCCTTTTTTTAAATTGGCCATGTCGAGATATATGTTGGCAATAGTACCGTATCTCTTGGCAAGGTCGAAGCTGTCTTTTAGCGATTTAAATATCTTGGCGGCTTTTAGCGAATAATTGATGGCCTTGGTTGGGTTTCCCATTTCCTGGAGCGTTGTTGAAACATTGCCCATGGAGGTGGCATAATTTAAGGAGTCATGTGCCTCCTCAAACATTTCAACGCTCAGTTCACCATACTTCATGCCCATTTTAAAATTGCCCAATTTGCGATAGGTAATCCCTAATAAGCTATTTGCCTTGGCTGTTAAACGTGGATATTTGCGTGAGATGTTTATTGATTTCCCGCAATAATACAATGTTGAATCCAATTGGTCGATATAATTATACGACAATGCCATATAAATATTAGCCAAAGATTCCAGACTGTCGTTGTTAAGTTTCCTGGACAGTTCTATAGCCCTTTTGGCATACATTATCGAACTGTCAAAAGAGTAATCCCAATAATATTTGCATATTTTCAAAGTTGAGTTATATGAGTCGATGCTCACTTCCCTTGCCTCTTTTTTTAGTTTTTCTGCCTCAGCCTTGTTTTGCGGATAAGCTTTAAAGGATTGGGATAGAAAAATGATCATCACGGCAAATACGATTGCCCCGCTTTTGTATTTAAGTAGCTTCATAAGTATATTTAGAATATATGGACAAATATACTCAGTTTACCTATATATAATATTCTCAAAAAATCGCTTACTCTTATATAGTATATATAATATTGGAAATCAATGAGATAAAATTTTTCATACTACTTTAAATCTACCTATAATAATTATTTTCAACTAAAAAGTCCACCTGAAATAGACATGGATAATTAGTGTATTGATATGTACTAATATAGTTTTGTCCATGAATTTAAAAAATTAATGAAATGAATAATCTTAATTCACCATTTGTCTTTTTATTAGTATTGTGGCTGGTTGGATTCAGCCCTAGCCTGGCTGCCCAGGTTTCCATTAATGAATCAGGGGCCGCAGCAAATTCCAAGTCGATGCTCGATATAAGTTCTTCTACCAAAGGATTGCTTGTACCTCGCATGACCACTGCACAGAAAACAACTTTTGCTTCTGGTTTGGGGACTACCGAGAAGGGAATGATGGTCTATGATACGGATATGGGCAAATATTATTTCTGGGACGGCTCTTCTTTTACGGACATTAAATCGGGCGTATTGGATAAGTTGGTGGACACCAATGGCGATTCGGAAATCCGGTTGACTACATCAGTAGGATCCGACGTAGTGGAGGTCCAATTGCAAGACACTAATTATTTTAGGTTTCAGCAAGGCGGATTAGAGATGTTGAACAACGGACAATCGGTTTTTATCGGGGAAATTGCAGGAGCAAGTGATGATCATAGTGATAATAATAATGTTTTTATTGGTTATAGCGCCGGCTGGAGTAGTTCTTCAGGAAGTCAGAACGTTGCGGTTGGTGCTTTGGGACTGTCAAACAATTCAACCGGATACAATAATATCGCATTAGGTTATTCTTCACTATATAAGAATACCAGTGGGTTTTTTAATATAGGTATTGGACATAATTCACTTTATAATAATCAAACCGCAAGTGGCAATATGGCTATTGGTTACTATTCATTATATTCGTTAACAGTTGGAATAGAGAACAATGTTGTTGGAAATAATGCCTTACAAAATTTAGTGAACGGGTATTATAATTCAGCATTTGGATATATGGCGGGTTTTAATATAACAGGTGGCAGCTCCAATACTTTAATCGGTTTCGAGGCCGGATACGGATCTTCGCCGCATTCCAAGAGCGGTAATGTATTTCTGGGTTATAAGGCCGGATATTACGAAACAGGCTCGAACAAGCTGTATATCGAAAACTCCAATTCCACTACACCGCTTATCGGTGGCGATTTCTCTACTGACAGAGTTGACATAAACGGAACACTGAAAATTACGGGTGGGAGCCCTGGCGCAAATAAATATTTAATATCAGATGCAAGCGGAAATGCATCCTGGTCAAGCATCGGCTTAAACACAATCAACGATGTAATAACTGATGACACAAGTGTTTTTATCGGTTATTTGGCTGGTAACGCCGATGATGGAGGAAACTATAATGTAGGTATAGGTAGAAAAGCTTTGGAGAATAGTAGTACTGCTAACCGTAATACAGCAGTGGGTGTATTGGCATTAAATACAAATACTATTGGTGCTGATAATGTTGCAATTGGTCATTCTGCAAACTCCCTAAATCAGACCGGAAGTCAAAATACTATAGTCGGTTGTTTGGCAGGTAAAGGATCCTCTTTGCACTCAAAGTCGGGTAATGTCTTCTTGGGCTATATGGCCGGATACGACGAAACGGCTTCTAATAAACTATATATAGAAAACTCCAACTCCAGCACACCTCTTATAGGTGGCGATTTTGCAGCTGATGAAGTTTATATAAACGGAACTATAAAGATTACAGGAGGAAGTCCGGGTAGCGGTAAGATACTTACCTCGGATGCTAATGGGACTGCAAGCTGGCAGGCCAATGCAGCTGCTACGGAACTTAACGAGCTCTCTGATGCTGTTTCCGATGGCTCCAGTTTGTTTGTTGGGAATATGGCAGGTAATACCGACGATGGCGCAAATAATAATGTTGCTGTCGGTATCAACGCAATGTCGTCCAATACCTCGGGTTTTTATAATGCAGCATTAGGATCACAGGCATTATTCAAAAATGCGGGCGGCGCCTATAATTCCGGATTTGGTTATCAGGTACTTTATAATAATACCGCCGGAATTGATAATACTGCTGTTGGTGCTAATGCTCTGTTTACAAATACTGCTAATTATAATTCAGCGTTCGGCTTTCAAACTCTTTTTGCAAATTCTTCCGGACTTGGCAATTCGGCTTTTGGATTGCAAGCACTTAAAAAAAATACAACAGGCGATTATCTTGCTTCAGTGGGCTACCAGTCTTTATATTCCAATACCACGGGCGATTATAGTGTTGCTTTTGGCAAAAGTGCACTATATAATAATACTACAGGGTCGAACAATGTAGCAATTGGTTATGAAGCAGGTAATTATGGAACTGCTAACAGTAATTGCACATATATTGGATATCAGACCAGGAATACAAGCACTACTGATTATACAAATAGTACGGCACTGGGAAACCAGGCTATAATTAGTGCTGATAACCAGGTAAGGATTGGTAATTCCAGCGTTAGCTCGATTGGGGGTTATGTTGCATGGACAAATGTTTCCGACAGACGGTTTAAATCCAATATCAGCGATGATGTGCCGGGCTTGAATTTTATTATGAGGCTCAGGCCAGTGAATTATAATTTGGATATCGAAAAAATAAATCAGTTTTTAGGTATCGAAGTAGCAGATAACGAGGCTGCCAGAGCAAAAGCCCAACACCTCCAATCAGGTTTTATAGCACAGGAAGTGGAACAAGCCGCTAACGAAATAGCTTATGATTTCAGCGGTATCGACAAGCCTAAAAACAGCAACGACCATTATGGTTTAAGATATTCTGAGTTTGTTGTGCCATTGGTTAAAGCCGTACAGGAACTAAACAACAAGAATGATTTATTGCAAAAGGAAAACGAAGAATTAAAATTAAGACTTGCTAAAATTGAGCAAAAGTTAAATATTCAAAATTAACTAAAGGTAGGAAATTTGGTTAAGACACGGGGGGTCAGATTGGTTCTGGCCCCC
>JAADIS010000009.1 GCA_013151215.1 Chlorobiota bacterium
GCCGGCAACTTTAACGGGGAATATATGGCCGGGAGCCAAAAGGCCATAAGGGATTACGTTAACACCGAGCCTGCCGGGCAGCTCTCAGCCCAAGACCAAATTGATTACCTGAGACTATGTGCCCTTTTGATAATATGGGACGGCACATTAAGCGACCATGCCGCCAGGGAGCTCGACAAGCTTGCCGCCTCGAAAAACGGGGAAATAAAACAGGATGCCGGACTGGTAAAGGGCCTTTTGGGGTTTTATAAGGGATACGATTAAGGGGTTTCAATACGTTAAGGCCTCGGGAAGCGGGAAGTAAATCGGTGTTCGGAGTTCAAAAAAAAAATCGAATATCGAACACCGATCAACGAATGGTGATCATAGGAGCTTTTAAATAATCAGCCCGCCGCCTCGAAAAACCAACAAATAAAATCCGCTGCCGAAACCGCATAAAACTGCTTAATTTCCGTTCAATAAGATAATTTGGGGTTTTTGCCCTGATGGAGCTAAATTCTCAAATATTATTTTCCGCAACAACCATTTGATCGTAAAACATTAAACAATCTTTATTTGTTAATTGTTTAACAATTAGGCACTTATTTAGAACTTTTACAAATATTGTGAAAAATAATCTATTTTAAATAATTAACATTTATTTATTTAAATTCGCAATCGAATTAAATATGAATAAATTTATATATGTCAACAGATTACATAATTAGTAAAGGCATCGATATCAGGTTGTTAGGTGATGCCGATAAGACCGTCGTTGACTTAAACGCTAAACGTTTTGCTATCAAGCCCACTGATTTTGTGGGTTGCTTCCCGAAAATGCTCGTCAAAGAAGGCGACGAGGTAAAGGTTGGAAGTCCTCTGTTTTACGACAAATATCGTGAGGAAGTAAAATTTACTGCCCCTGTTAGCGGTAGAGTTACTTCGTTGGTAAGAGGTGCTAAGCGCAAGTTGCTCGAAATTATTATCGAGAGCGATGGTAAAGGTGAGTCAGTAGATTTTGGTAAAAAGAGTATTGATAGCTTAAGCAGGGAAGAGATTATCGGAAAAATGCTTGAGAGCGGGGTATGGCCTATGGTAAAACAAAGGCCATTTTCGGTTATAGCCGATCCTAAGGCAAAGCCGAAATCGATTTTTGTCAACGCATTTAGTTCCGTGCCTCTTGCCCCCGACTACGATCTGCTGGTTGAAGGACAGGGGGAGGCTTTCCAGGCCGGGATCGATATCTTGGCCAAGCTTACCACCGGCAAGGTCCACCTGAACATATCTGGAAAGAAAACCTCGTCCAAGGTTTTCCTTAATGCGGGAAATGTACAAATCAACAGTTTCTCCGGGCCTCACCCTGCCGGCAACACCAGCGTGCATATTAGCAGGCTAGACCCGATCAACAAAGGTGAAACTATTTGGTACACTCATGTCCAGGAGGTTGTTGCAATCGGAAAGTTGTTCCTCAACGGCAAAGCCGACTTTAAAAGGATATTTGCCTTTGCGGGTTCCGAGGTTACCAACCCGAAATATTACCGTTCATATCTTGGCGCTTGCATCACGAACATGACGAGCGGTAACATCAAAGGCGACAACAACCGCTTTATCAGCGGAAACGTCCTGACGGGAGAAAAAATTTACAAGGACGGTTTTCTGGGATATTACGATTATCAGGCGACTGTTATTCCCGAAGGGAATTATCACGAGTTCTTCGGTTGGATTTTGCCTGGTTTAAACAAATTCAGTGCCTCAGGTACTTTCTTGTCGAAACTCTTCAAGAACAAGAAATACAGGCTCGACACCAATCTTCACGGTGGCCACCGCGCTCTTGTGATGACAGGCAAATACGAAAAGGTCTTTCCTTTCGATATTTATCCCATGCAATTGCTAAAAGCGATCATGGTCGAAGATATCGAGCTGATGGAGAATTTAGGTATCTATGAAATAGATGCCGAGGATTTTGCCCTTTGCGAAGTTATCGACACATCGAAAACCGAAATGCAGAAAATCCTCAGCGAAGGCCTTGATTTGATGCGTAAAGAAATGAGTTAGTAAAAACGAAAAATTAAATAAGAGTGAAAGCTTTAAGAAATTTTCTAGATAAACAAAAGCCGCAATTTGAAAAAGGCGGCAAACTGGAAAAACTGCATTCGATGTTCGATTCTTTTGAGACTCTTTTGTTTGTTCCTGACAAAGTAACATTTGCAGGATCCCATATAAGAGATGCCATAGACATGAAGAGAACAATGATCACGGTTTTTGTCTCGCTTATTCCCGCCCTTTTGTTCGGTATGTGGAATGTGGGATACCAGCATTTCCTTTCCCTTGGGCAAAGCCCCGATTTTTGGACTATGTTCTTTTATGGGTTCTTCAAACTGCTTCCCATAATAATAGTTACCTATGGCGTTGGCCTTGGCCTTGAAATAGTTTTTGCACAGATCAGAAACCATGAAGTTAATGAAGGCTTCTTTGTTTCCGGCCTTTTAATCCCGATGATAGTACCGGCCGACATACCTTTGTGGCAAGTTGCTATTGCAGTGGCCTTTGCTGTTGTTTTCGGCAAGGAAGTCTTCGGAGGCACGGGCATGAACATTGTCAACCCGGCTTTGGTGGCAAGGGCATTTTTGTTCTTTGCATATCCGGGAAACATATCGGGCGACAAGGTTTGGATATCCGACAAGGCAGATGCTTTCTCCGGCGCAACACCTTTGGGAAATGCATTGGTGGGCAATTTCGACAATATGCCATCTGTTTATGATATGTTCATGGGATTTATCCCCGGCTCGGTAGGTGAGACATCAACTTTGATGATATTGATAGGCGCCATGATACTCCTTATAACAGGTATTGCCAACTGGAGGGTTATGGTTTCGGTATTCGTGGGCGGCAGCGTAATGGGATTGCTTTTCAACCTTTGGGGAGCAAACGATTATATGAACCTCCCGTTTTACTATCATCTTATAATGGGCGGCTTCGCATTTGGCGCCGTATTTATGGCAACCGACCCGGTAACGGCGGCACAAACCAGCAAGGGGATGTATTATTATGGCTTCCTTGTCGGGATGATAGCCGTTTTGATAAGGGTGTTCAACCCTGCATATCCGGAAGGAATGATGCTGGCAATATTGCTCATGAACGTTTTCGCCCCTCTCATCGACCACTATGTCGTTGAATCGAATATCAAAAAGAGACTTAAACGCTTGAAAGCAGTAAGTAATTAAAATTTAAAATATACCAATATGTACACTAACGGATATATTTTCAGATACGCTGCCATAATGGTAATTATTGCAGCTGCGGTACTGTCAACGGCAGCCATGCTTTTAAAACCTTATCAGGAAAAAAATGTGGCCATCGAGAAAATGGGGGGCATACTTGCTTCTGCTAAAATTGACGGGATAGAAACGGAAAACACTATTGAGATGTTCAACAAATATGTTGTTGAAGAGATGGTCGTGGATCAGGATGGTAATGTTGTGGAGTCGTTTAAGGATGGTGCGAAAGAAACCGCAAAAGCCTTTAACTTAAATATGAAGACGGAGCTTTACAAGAGAAGTAAAGGTGAAAATTATGAGCTCCCAATTTATATAATTGAAAAAGACGGTGTAAAAACTTATGTCTTCCCGCTTAGGGGAACCGGCCTCTGGGGGCCTATTTGGGGCAATATGGCCTTGGCCGACGACTTTAAAACTGTCAGGGGTGTTACCTTCGACCATAAGGGTGAAACGCCCGGTTTAGGCGCCGAAATCACCACCGAGGCCTTCAAGGCCCAGTTCGAGGGCAAAACTATTTTCGACGACAAGGGGAAGTTCACCTCTATTAAAGTTGTCAAAGGTGGCGTGAGGACCCTTGCAGCCGACCAACAGATTCATGGTGTTGATGCGATCTCGGGAGGTACCATTACCAGCCACGGCGTTGACGACATGCTTAAAAACGTATTAGAAAGTTATTTACCATATATTAAAAAGGAGAAATAAGATATGAGTAAAGAAACCAAGGAACGTGAGCCTTTGTTCTCACCAAAAAACATAAAGCTTATAACCGGCCCCATAAACTTAAGCAACCCTATCACAGTTCAGGTGCTGGGCATCTGTTCGGCTCTTGCCGTTACGGCAAAGCTTATGCCGGCAATAGTAATGGCCATATCGGTAATGGTAGTCGTTGCCGCCTCTAACGTGCTAATCTCATTTTTGCGGAACGGAATACCGCCGCGTATCAGGATAATCGTTCAACTGGTGGTTATAGCCACCATGGTAATCCTTGTTGACCAGGTGCTTAAGGCATTTGTTTACGACGTAAGCAAGCAGCTTTCAGTTTTTGTAGGGCTTATCATCACCAACTGTATTATCATGGGCCGGCTGGAAGCCTTTGCCATGAGCAACAAGCCATGGCCTGCTTTCCTCGACGGTATTGGCAACTCGTTGGGCTACGGCCTCATACTTGTTGTAATCGCTTTTGTGCGCGAGCTTTTCGGTTCGGGATCCCTCTTCGGCTTCCCGGTCATACCTCAAGGGCTTTACGATTTCGGTTATGTGAACAACGGATTGATGATACTGCCCCCGATGGCACTGATCACCGTTGGTGTCATAATCTGGATACAGAGATATTATACTCGCGAACTGATTGAAGATAAATAGTTTCTGATTCTTAAAAATAATAATTATGCAAGAAGTTTTTAACATATTTATAAAGTCGATTTTTATCGACAATATGGTATTTGCCTATTTTTTGGGAATGTGTTCCTATCTGGCAGTATCAAAAACTGTAAATACATCAGTAGGATTGGGAGCAGCCGTGGTTTTCGTTCTGGGCATTACCGTTCCGGTTGACTATTTGTTAAACGAATACATTCTTAAAGAAGGTGCTTTGGTATGGCTGGACCCATCTTTCGCCGATGCTGACCTAAGTTTCTTGAGCTTTATCCTTTTCATAGCCATTATTGCATCAATGGTGCAGCTGGTGGAAATGATAGTCGAGAAGTTTTCTCCTGCTTTATATTCCTCGCTTGGGATTTTTCTTCCGCTCATTGCTGTTAACTGTGCCATCCTCGGTGGTTCATTGTTTATGCAGGAAAGGGAATATCAAAGTCTTGCGGAAGCTACTTCCTTTGGGCTAGGTTCAGGTGTTGGTTGGTTTTTGGCAATTGTTGGCATTGCCGCTATCCGGGAAAAAATCAGGTACTCGAATGTTCCGCCGGCATTGCGCGGCTTAGGAATAACATTTATTATTACAGGCTTGATGGGCATTGCCTTTATGAGCTTTCTAGGAATTAAACTTTAATATATAAAACCAATATAAAATGAATTTATTACTTGTTGGAATTGGTACTGTTGTTGGCGTGAGCATCGCTGTTTTTCTGGTGGTTACGCTTTCTTTGGTTGGAATATTATTATTTGCCAGAAAAAAACTCATGCCCCAGGGCAAAGTAAAGATCACCATCAACGGTGAAAAAGAAGTGGAAGTTGATCCGGGCAGTTCGTTGTTATCGACAATGTCGGAGCAAAAGATCTTCATCCCGTCGGCATGCGGCGGAGGTGGGACATGTGGGATGTGCCGTTTGCAGGTTGAATCGGGGGCAGGTTCCATCTTGCCTACCGAGAAAGGCTTTTTTACCCGTAAGGAACAGGCCAACAACTGGCGCCTGGGCTGTCAGGTAAAGGTCAGGGAAGACATGGAAGTGAAAGTCCCTGCTGAAATTTTCGGGATCAAGAAATGGGAATGCGAGGTTGTCTCGAACAGGAACGTTGCCACTTTCATTAAAGAATTCGTTGTTAAGCTGCCTGAGGGTGAAACCCTCGACTTCCGCTCCGGTGGATATATCCAAATTGATGTCCCCAAGGTAGAGGTTGACTTTAAAACGATGGATATTGAAGAAGAATATCACGAAGACTGGGATAAGTTCAATATGTGGGATCTCAAGATGAAGAACCCCGAACCTATCTATCGTGCTTATTCTATGGCCAACCACCCTGCCGAAGGAAATATCGTTATGCTGAATATCAGGATAGCCACTCCTCCCTGGGACAGGAAAAAAGGCGGGTTCATGAATGTAAACCCGGGAATTTGCTCATCTTATATCTTCTCGCGCAAACCGGGCGATAAAGTAACAATATCAGGCCCTTACGGTGAGTTTTTTATAAAAGACACCCAAAACGAAATGATGTTTATAGGGGGTGGCGCAGGCATGGCCCCCATGCGCTCGCACATCTTCGATCTTTTCGAGACCAAGAAAACCAAGCGCAAGGCTACTTTCTGGTATGGCGGCCGCTCAAAGCGCGAGCTCTTTTATCAGGATCATTTTGATAAAATTCAAGCCGAGAACCCGAACTTTAAATATGAGATAGCACTTTCGGAACCTCTTGAATCGGATAACTGGAAAGGATATAAGGGGTTTATCCATCAGGTGATCTACGATAATTACCTGAAGGACCACCCTGAGCCTGAAGAAATTGAGTACTACCTTTGTGGCCCCCCGATGATGAACGCGGCAATCTTGAAAATGCTGGACGATCTCGGTGTCCCGCAAGAAATGATCGCTTTTGATGATTTCGGAAGCTGATAATATAAAAAGGCGACTTTTATGTCGCCTTTTTTATTTTATTTTTTGCAACTAATAATAAATGTTTATGTCTCTTGTTATATAAGGGACGTTATTAATAAAAACCACTTTCATGAAAACACCTATGTTTACTTTGTTGGCGATATTCCTGCTCGCGGCTTCTGCCTGTGCCCAGGATTTTATTTATTTGAAAAACGGCGACCGCCTAGAAGCCGTAATTACCGAAACCACAAAAACATCCATAATTTATGTGGATTATGGCAGCAGCACCAACGACGTTAAAATAGTTGACAAAAACGACATTAAGATGATCGCCTACTCAAATGGCGAGATTGATGAATATGGCTTCGATAATAAAGCGGGACAAAAGGGGGATTTCAATAAAAATTTATTTGCCTATCACCTTGCCGACTTGCTGATAAATAATTTGACGATCTCGTACGAAAGAATACTCGACAACGGCAAAATAGGTGTTCAAATCCCGATATCAATTGGTTATAGGGGTAATTATCAGGAGCTCGGGGATTTCCAGAATAAATTTTATACAGGGATCAACCTGAACTTTTACCCGACGGGTCAAGGGATGTGGCGCTTCTTCCTGGGGCCCGGGCTAAGGGTTGGCAGCGGCCATATAGAGGATTATTATTATGATTACGGTAACGGGAACAATTATTATTATAATAAGGATGTGTTCTATTTCAAATTCCATATCAATAACGGTATCATGTTCTCACCTATACCTGAGCTGAGCCTCGTGGCATCACTGTCGCTTGGAATACGATATGTTGATGAGAATATCTATGACTACAAGGTCAGGACTACCGGAGCTGCTTCCTTTAATATGATTTACAGGTTCTGATCATGAAAAAAATATACTTCCTTTTTTGTTTCCTCTTCCTTTCTGCCTTTGGCAACTCTCAGGATTTGCTATATTTTGCTAATGGTAATATACTGAAAATCAAACTTATAAGACAAAGTCCCGATTCAATTTCATTTACAATTTATGATGCTGCCAACCCTGAGCTTTATTCAGTGAACAAAAATGAGCTGAGTAAAATGCTTACTAAAGAAGGTGTGCTGATAGAGTTCCCAGGCAAAAAAACCAATTATACCGATATGGATTACGCATCAAGCGTAGTCTCCGTCAACACCATACACATCCCCCAGGGACGACTTACTATGATTTATCAGTTCATGAACAAAAGCGGCATATTGGGCTTTGAGATACCTGTCTCGGTCGGCCTGTTCAACGATTCTTATACCGACCCTCTTCCTGAGATATTCGATATCGAGCTTTATAGCATGTTTTACACCGGTTTCGGACTGAATTGGTATCCGCTCGGACAAAGAAAAGTATCTTATGTCTTGGGGCCTTCGTTTAGGATAGGGATAGGAAGCAGTAATAATTATTATTACGACGAATATTACCATGATTCATATAGACAGGAATATTATTCCAAACTGTTGATAAACAACGGATTAGTCCTAAACCCCACTGATCATTTCACGATGTCGTTTATTTTCTCGTTGGGCATTATGCACAGAAACAGCCCTCCGGGCGAATATAAATTCGGCACAACAGCGGATTTTGCCATAAATTTGGGCTTTAGGTTTTAATATTCTGCCAAATGAACAAATTATTTTTTGTTTTGCCCATCATTTTAATGGGATGTTCGCTTTTGCCCAAAAGCGAAAAAAAGATACAGCTGATGGGTGAGGCCCAGGGGACTTATTATTCAATTACCTATTTCGACCAGCAAGAACGTGATCTGCAATTAGAAATAGATTCCATACTCGACGATTTCGACATGTCGGTTTCGCTTTGGGTTCCGGAGTCGGTGCTTTCCAGGGTAAACAGGAACGACAGTACTGTATCTTTAGACAAGAATTTTATCGGGAACTTCGATATTTCCGAAGATGTTGCTGGCAAAACAGCAGGAGCCTTCGATTTTACCATCGGGAAACTTGTAAAAGCCTGGGGGTTCGGTTACGATCACACAAGGAATATCGACAGCCTGCTGGTCGATAGCTTATTGCAGATATCCGGATATCGGAAAGTTAAAATAGTAAATAACCGCGTTGTAAAGGAAAACCCTCTTATCACCTTCGACTTTAATGCCGTGGCCCAAGGTTATTCAGTCGATGTTGTTGCCGATTATCTTGAGAGCAAGGGCATCACGAACTATCTTATCGATATTGGAGGGGAGGTTAAGGCGCACGGCATCAAGGCCGATGGCTCGAAATGGAGGATAGGGGTTGAAAAACCTGCCAAGCACAAGGATGACGAACGGGATTTGAAAGCCGTTGTCGAGCTTGAGGACATTTCGATAGCTACTTCCGGGAACTATCGCAAGTTCTATGTGGAAAATGGAATAAGGTATTCCCACACCATAAACCCGCATACTGGCTACCCTGCGCGAAACAGGCTTCTCAGCGTTTCCGTATTGCATAAATCCACGGCTTATGCCGATGCCTTTGCGACATCGTTTATGGTAATGGGCTACGAGAGATCAAAACAGTTTGTTGAAAAAGAACCCGATCTGGAAGCCTTTTTTATTTATTCGACGCCGGGTGGGGAATATGCCACTTATGCGACACAGGGTTTCAAATCAAAAATAAGTCAGGAATTTGACTGAAGGACAACCTTCAGCCCTAAAAATCGTCTTATAACCAAATCTCTTATCTTTTAAAAATGCTCAGTTTGCTGTCGTTGCTTATTTGTTTCTTTTTGGAATAACATCCTTTGCCCAAACCTGCGATACGCTGTTCAACTTCAATAACTGGTCGATGAAAGGCAAGCCCGACGGAAATTGGGAAATTCTGGACAACAACAAAATCATTAACACTTCCTATATTTTTCCGCCCACATTGTTTGTTGATAATCAGGAAATTAAAAAGTATTTTTGGGGAACTGCCGACGAACCGCCTAAACGGCATCTTATCAAGACCAATTATGGCGACACCCTCGGCTGGAAACCTTTTGAGAAATACCATTTCGCTTTTTAGCAATTTTTATTATTAATTCAAGCCCTAATTCGTAAAAATTATGTACTTTTGTAGCCTTTCTTAGATAAGAAATTATCTTATAAACTAATTATTAAGTTTTGGAAGAGGTGAATATAAGTATGCTGATCAAGGGCAAGGGGCTGCGCGTTACGCCGCAGCGCATAATCGTGCTGGAGGCGCTTTTTAATAGTAATCACCCCACGGTTGAAAAACTAAGTGAGCTTATTCGCGCTCGTCACCCGAATATAGCAATAGGCACAATTTACCATGTGCTGGAAACATTTGTTGAAAATGCTTTGGCAAAGAAGGTCCCTACGGATATGGGTGTTATGAGGTATGATGCCATAACCAAAGCGCACCATCACTTGTATTGTTCCGAAACCGACAGGATTGAGGACTTTTATGACGAGGACCTTGATGCAATGTTAAATGAATATTTTAAAGGAAAGAAAATCGAAGGTTTCGATACCGAGGAGTTTAGGATCCAATTAATAGGAAAGTTCAATAATTAAAACGATAAGAATGGTTACTACTGAATCACTATTTAAAATAAGTTACGGCCTTTATTTGGTAAGCACCGAGCATAAGGGCAAAAAGAACGGCTATATTGCCAATACGGTTTTTCAGATAACTTCCCAGCCGGCACGATTTGCTATAAGCTGCCACAAGGACAATCTGAGCTCCGAGCTGATCAAAGCCTCTAAGAGGTTTGCTTTCAGTATTCTTGATAAAGATGTCGAACAGTCGGTAATTAGCAAGTTCGGATATAGCTCGGGCAAGGAAACCGACAAATTTGCCGGTACTGATTTTTTTATTGGCGAGTATGGTAATCCAATCCTGCGTACTAGCTCGATATCCTATTTTGAATGCGAACTGGAGCAAAGTATTGATGTGGGAAGCCATATTCTATTTATTGGTATTCTGAAAGGTGGCGGAGAGATAAACATCAATAAGGATCCGTTGACATATACTGATTATAGAAATCTCCGCAACGGAAAAGCGCCTAAAAACGCACCTACTTATGTAGAGGCTGAAAAGAAAGCAAAAGTAGAGGATGGCGGCCCTGACAAATACACCAAGTGGGAATGTCTGGTTTGCGGGCATATTTATGACCCGGCCTTGGGCGACCCTGAAAGCGGGATTAGCCCCGGTACGGCATTCGAGGATTTGCCAGATGATTGGGTATGCCCCGATTGCGGAGCCGAAAAAGCGGACTTCGAGGCTATGAGTTAAGAATTTCAATAACATAAACTAAAAATAAATCACCATGAAAAGTATTAAAGGATCAAAAACAGAACAGAATTTACTAAAAGCCTTTGCCGGTGAGTCGCAGGCAAGAATGCGCTATGATTATTTCGCCAAACAGGCAAAAAAAGAAGGACTCGAACAAATTTCTGCAATATTTGCCGAAACAGCGTTAAACGAAAAAGAACATGCCAAAAGGTTCTTCAAGTTCCTTGAGGGCGGAATGGTGGAAATCACCGCTTCCTATCCTGCCGGTAAAATTGGGACGACACTCGAGAACCTGAAAGCCTCGGCCGAGGGGGAAAACGAGGAATGGACGGAATTGTATCCTGAGTTCGCAAATGTTGCCGAAGAGGAAGGCTTTAAGGATGTTGCTATTGCCTTCAAGATGATAGCAAAAGTAGAAAAGGCCCATGAGGAGAGATATACCAAACTCTATGATAACATTGAAAATGGCGAAGTTTTCGAGCGTGATGGCGTATTTGTATGGAAATGCAGGAATTGCGGATATATTCATGAAGGCAAAAAAGCCCCAAAGTCTTGTCCGGCATGCTTGCACCCACAATCTTACTTCGAGTTGAAAGAGCATAATTATTAGTAAAAAAGCGGGCTGTTCAACAGCCCGCTTTTTTTATTGATCTATAATTCTTTTTGTTTCCGGGAAAAAAATCAATCAACATTCATTATAGCAACATCAACTAGCTTGCCCGGGTGAACGCTTTCTTGTTTTTTGTCTTTTCGGCAACTTCCGTCGCCGGGCTGGCCCTCACAGGAGCAGCCTAATTTTTTACCTGTATGCGGATCGACCGAGGAACATTGT
Organism: Chlorobiota bacterium; assembly: GCA_013151215.1. Classification (GTDB taxonomy): domain Bacteria; phylum Bacteroidota; class Bacteroidia; order Bacteroidales; family F082; genus BM524. Next base: position 11,613 of record JAADIS010000009.1, read on the forward strand.
TTCTTGAACTCGCCATTTTTCTTGAAGAACATTTTTATGGCAAAACCTGCAAAAGCAAAGGCTAACAATCCTATGGTCAGTAATAAAAGTTTCAAATACATTTTTGCTAATTTTTATTCTGCGAAATTACAAAAATTTAAGCGAAGTGATAAAATTTAACAGAAAATATAAGAGTTGCGGGCTCAAGTACTGAAGGCATAAAGCAGTATTGCCGTCGCAATTGAGGCATTTAGGCTTTCTGCTCCGCTGGCAGGTGATTTCCTGATGCTTATGGGCTTTTTTACATATTCCATTATTTCCCGGGATATTCCCTTGGCTTCGCTCCCGATGATTAAAACGCCGTTTTTTTCACCCCGTAGGCCGTCGGGGTTTTCTCCGTCCAGGACTGCGCCGTAAATATTGGTGCTGGGGTTTAGCTTGCTAAACCAACTGGCCAGATCAAGATAATAAACATTTACCCTGGCCAGCGAGCCCATGCTGGCTTGTACCACCTTAGGGTTATAAACCTCAACGGTTCGCAATGAGCACACAATGTTTTTAAGGCCGAACCAATCAGCCGACCTTATGATAGTTCCCAGGTTTCCGGGGTCTTTGATGTTGTCGAGCACCAATATTAAATCGTCATCTTTCATTTCTAGCCCTGGCAATTGGGGCATGTCGAACAAGGCATACACTTCCGAGGGGTTTTTAAGTGCAGTAATCTTTTTTAGGTCATCGAGGCTGACTTCCTCGACCTTAATTACGGATTGTTCCTGCTTATTCCTTTCTATCCACCTTTGTGTGGCAAATAGCTCGACTGGTTTCAGCCCGTTTCGGATGAAATCACGGACATTGATATTGCCTTCGGCAAAGAACCTTTTGTGCAATGTCCTGTACTTGCCCATTTTCAGTGAGTTGAGATATTTTATTTTTGATTTACTAAGCATTGAAACAAACGGATTTAAAAAACCAGGAATTAAAAAACCCTGTTTTGTTTTGCAAAACAGGGTTTCAAATATAAGTAATTCTTAGTATTATTCAGCAACTACGTCAAGGTCAATTTCTATGTTGACATCTTTGTGTAGCTTAATAACTGCTTTATATTTTCCAACTTCTTTGATATGGCTTTCGTCGAGAATGATTTTCTTACGATCTATTTCCAGGTTTTTTTGTTCCATAATGGCGTTGGCAACCATTACATTGTTGACCGAGCCAAAGACTTTTCCTGAGGTGCCGGCTTTAACGGCTATCCTAAGTTCCACTCCTTCAACGGCTTTTGCTATATCAAGGGCTTCGTTCTTAACTTTTGCTTCTTTAAAAGCCTGTTGCTTTTTAAGTTCGGCAAGTTGTTTTTTCTCCGATTCGGTTGCTACGATAGCAAGTCTTTGCGGGATGAGGTAATTTCTTCCAAACCCGTCTTTTACTGTTAGCAAGTCGTTTTTATAACCAACGCCGGCTACATCTTTCTTTAATATAATTTCCATTTCTACAACCTCCTATTTATTTTAATAAATCAGCAACATAAGGCATCAGAGCAAGATGACGCGCCCTTTTTACCGCTTGCGCCACTTTTTTCTGGTATTTTGTTGAGGTGCCTGTAATACGGCGAGGCAATAATTTACCTTGCTCGTTTACAAATTTCAATAGGAAGTTAGCATCCTTATAGTCGATGTATTTGATGCGTAATTTCTTGAAACGGCAATATTTTTTCTTTTTCGTGTCAACCGTTATAGGTGTTAAATATCTTATATCCGAGTTTCCTTGTGCCATGATGTTAATTTTTTTCTTTATTACTAGTTTGCTCTTCCTTTGCGGCCTCTTTTTTCTTGGCGCGTTTTTTCTCGTTATACTTTATTGCATGTTTGTCGAGCTTAACGGTAAGGAAACGCATGATGCGCTCGTCGCGCTTCAGCTGAACCTCTAAGTCGGCAATTAAGCTGCCGTCGCATTTGTATTCAAACAAATGATAGAATCCTGATGATTTCTTCTGGATCGGGTAGGCAAATTTGCGCATTCCCCAATTTTCCTTGAGAACAAACTCGCCACCATTCTTGGTGATGATGCCCTCATACTTTTTTACCGCTTCCTTTGTCTGTTCCTCAGACAAAACGGGAGTTAAAATGAAAACGGTTTCGTACTGGTTCATAATAATTTATAATTTGTTAATATTTAAAATTTTATCCGTAAAAAACGGAGTGCAAAAGTAGATATTTTTTTTGAACTGACAATGAAATAACCGAAGATATTTTTCGGGTGGGTTTGTGGCTAAAATATAAATTATCAATTCTGCTTGACAATAGATTTAACAACATAAAAACCATGTTTGTTTAAAATTTGTTAATAATTTATAAACCTTTGCTAGTAAAAAATTAATATACTTGTTTCCTCCAATTACAATACATTAAAATGAAGCATTCGAATTACACCCTAAACAACTTACTTAAAAGGGTGTATTATACTGTAAATCAAACAAGTACCCCCTCCCGTTATAACAGATTATTAAACTGCGTTTTTGTTTCTTCATTCATTAGTACATATTGCTTAAAACAAATACCGATGATGATTATTGGAAAAGATTAATAGTTGATGAAGGGAACTTTTATCAAATAGTTGATTTGTTTGAAGTACAATTAATTAACGAATATCCTGATTCCATTCCGAAAAGTAAAATGTCGAACATTAATGAATACGAAAGATTTTTTAATTTTTGGAATAGCAGACTTGGCTTGTACAGCAACACAATTAGTTATCAACCATATCAAGATGAGATAACAAATCAAATAAGCGCTCCATATTGTTATTCAGGTGATCCGGCAAACTGGGAGTTGGTTGGCCCGGTTGCAAATTCAAAACACTTGCTGGGTCTTGTTAGAAGAGTAATCCACGACCCAAGTGTTGCTGATAGTTATTTGTTGGCATCGGATTATGGTGGTTTATGGAAAAAACAACAAAACTCGAATTCATGGGTTAACGTAACAGACAATTTTCATTCCCCCGGGCTTGCTATTTCAGAAATAGTAAGAGATCCGAAGGACAATAATCATCTTATAGCCTCTACTTCCAGCGGATTGCATACTGCCGGAGCTAAAGCAGGTTATGGTCTGGGAATTATTGAATCGTTCGACAATGGAAACTCTTGGTATTTTATGTGGGGCTTCTCTGCCCCAGATGCAAAAGGTATTGTGAAAATTTTATTTGACCCATCCGATCCTGACGACAATACACTTTATGCCATAACTTACAATACAATATACAAATCTACTGATATGGGACAAAACTGGAACATTGTTCCCGGACCTGCAATCACAATTTACGACATCTTCTTGGATATAGAAATAAATTCAAATGGTACAATCTTTCTGCCGATCAGTGAATTTATAGGTTGTGGCATTTCACACTCATCTGATGAAATTGTCGTTGCCGGGGCAACCCACAATCATTCGTTCAAATATGAAAATAATAGTTGGAGCAATTTCTCAAGCGGTGATGGGGGAGATTGCGAAGTCAATTGGAACGATAACAAATATTATTATTCAACACAAAGTTCATATCACAGTAATAGCACATTCTCCTTCTCAAATCAAACAGGTGGTTTCATTGGCATGGAATATGAGCAAGACCCATCTGACCCCAATATAATTTACTATGCATGGGGCAAAACAAGTAGCACATCGAATGCGTTTTTCGGTAAATATGATCAAACTACTGATATTAAAACAAAAATATATGTACCCAACGAAATTGATAAGGTTGGTGCTTTTGGAATAAATACAAACAATGAATACTTTGTTGCTGATTTTAGAGCCACTAATGAACTCGAGCCTAACAGGTTTGTAAAATCCACAGATGGAGGAAATACTTGGACAGATCTATCGAACAGCACAGTTTACTTTAGCCAGGGCAGCACAAGCCTTGCAACAGTGATTGTGTGGAAAACGATAGAGGATATCATCTTTAATCCTGATGATCCAAACGAATTATGGATTTCTGTCGGTGGTGTTAAAACAGCCAATGGCTCACCTCAAGCGGAAACATTGAGAGTGCTACATTCTGTTAACGGAGGGACAAGCTGGAATGATTATTCAGCAGGGCTATCGGCTTTCCCTGTTATGGCGCTTGAATATCAAGCAGGTTCCAATAACAGAATTTTTGCCGGAACCGATGCAGGGGTCTTTTATCGGGAACCCGGTATGAACCAATGGCAATGCTTTTCTAATAATCTCCCTACCTCCATTATTACCGATCTGGATTATAACCCGTGTAATAGTTATCTTTATGCATCTACTTACGGGCGCTCAATGTATAAAACTTACGTCCCCTTTGACGATAATCTTCAATTAATTGTTGATCAACCAACGGTTTTATGGGATAAGCCTAAAGAAATTGTTAGCGATGTATTAATAAAATCAGGAACAGAACTTACAATTTCAAATAATATGTATATTAGCAAAGGAAAAAAAATTATGATTGAACCCGGCGCAACATTAATACTTGACAATGCTTATCTCACCAATGGCTGTGGTGAGTCTTGGGAAGGCATAGAAGTTTGGGGTGATAAAAATGAATATCAATATACAATAAACGGAATTTGTGCGCAAGGCAAACTTATTATAAAACAATCCACTTTGGAAAATGCAGTAAATGCAATTACGCTCTGGAAACCCAATGACTGGAATAAAACCGGGGGAATTGTAATAGCCGAGCATGCCAATTTTATTAACAACCGTCGTACGGCCGAATTTATTTCATACAGAAACTTTCACCCTGTTACAGGCGAAACAACCGATAATTTATCAAGTTTCACCAACTGCAGCTTCACTTATAACGATGATTACTTCATCCCCACAGGAAGAAGAGATCATGTTACACTGTTGAATGTAAGGGGCGTGAAGTTTTACGGTTGCGATTTCAATAATAAAATTACTGACGAGCCGTATTCCGGTAATGGGATATTTGCCTTGAATTCAGGCTATATTATAAGCGGCGCCTGCGACAACCCTGGTGATGAACAACCTTGTCAAACGTATAATAATACCAAATTTGCAGGCTTTTATCGTGCTGTTGAATCTGCTAACAGCAGCAATACGCTTAATGGGATATATATAAGGAACACCGATTTCGAGAACAACGGCTACGGCATTTATTTTAGCGCCGTTAACAATGCCGTTGTTGTTGGCAACACCTTTAGCCTTGGTGTTTACGACGACTGCAATTACGATGCCGGCAACGGCATATATCTCGACAACTGCAAGCAATTTGCAATTGAGGACAATGTGTTTTCAATACCCTCTTCCGCAC
>JAADIS010000036.1 GCA_013151215.1 Chlorobiota bacterium
GCGAACCGATAATTCGGCATTATCCATATTTTCGCTCAGCTCAAGGCTGAAATTCCCTGAATTAGGGTTTGGCCGAATAGAAATTACAGCTTGTTCGTCCGGCTTTTCTTCCACCCCGATTGCACATTCATTGAAATCAAAGATTGTTGTTATGTTTCCTGAATTATAACAGCCATTCCCACCATTGGTTACTTCGGCCGTATATGTTTGAAAGTCAATCCAGCTACCGTTCGTTTGTATGGTATTAAACCTTGAATAAATATTTCCCGGGCTCCATTTATATACTGTTTCCATTGGGTCGGTGTCAAAACCGGCATCTAAGAGCACTGAATCCCTGACACAAACGACTATGGTATCGGGCGCATAAACTTTAGCCCCTTCCGGTATAAGGTCAATTACCGGCAACTGATTGACGACGACCGTAACTTCCTCATTGACGAAAGTTGTTTCAGAATCGCTAAGAACAAGTTTATAAATTGTTGTTTGTTGAGGTGTGTCATTAAACTCGGCATCTGAGGAAGTAAAGCCTGGTGGTTCTGAAGTCCAGGAGTATTCGTAAATACCACTGCCTCCGGTGGCGTTTGCACTAACGTTTATTTGTTCGCCCTTGCATATTGTATCGGGGTTGGCAAAGGGATATGCGGCCAGGGCATCGCCAGGCTCGTAAACATTTACAAGCACGTCTGAAGGTAGTGCAAGACACCCATTGGCATCATTAACGAACAAGCTATAGTTTTGAGGAGCAAACAATGGTACAGTCTCGGGATCGGGTATATCATTTTGAACTAGTTCAGAGGCCGGAATCCAAAAATAATCGTAGGGAGGCGTGCCGCTACCTGCCACTCCTTCCAGCTTTGTCGTTGTTCCCGCCTCGATCAGCTGGTTATCGCCGGCATAGGCTGTCGGGTTTGGTGTAAAAGCAATATTTACGGTATCGGCATTGGTACAGTTCTCGTCCAATGTAACCTGAACCCAGTAAGTGCCTGAAGTATCGACATTTATCCATCTTGTAGTATCGCCGGTTACCCAATAATATTCATCAAAGCCCTCACCAGCATCAAGTTGCCAAAACTCGCCATCGCAAAAAGTTGTGTCGTTGCCCAAATCCACAGGAGGTTTCTCGGCAACTACCACCAGATGGTTGACGCTTATTTTAATACCTTCTATCCAAACCGTCAACTGCACGTTGAACAAGGCAGCTTTCGAGAAAAGGTGCAAGGGGTCATTCAAGGTGGATGTATTGTCATCCCCTGAGCCTGAATCCCCGAAATTCCATAAAACGGAATCCGGTTCCTGCGATGAATTCTCATAAAACTGTGTTGGAACCCCAAGGCATGGTTTATCATTATAAAACCCGGCGTTAAAACTAAAAAACGACTGTATGAACGGCGGTAATCCCCAACGGCACGTCCTTCCGGCCAGACTAACTGTTGCATATTCAAAATTACAATCAGCCCCTATCTTGTTCGGTTGGTTTATCCTTGATAACGAACCCATACTGGCCATGGCCACATATATCCTGTTGTCAGGAGCTATCTGCAAGGCGCCTTCCGTTCCTGTGGCAACAATGTATTGCGATGCGATTATATCGCCTATGCTACCTGCTTCCAGGTCATATTGCAGAAGGTACTTGCCTCCATGGTCTTTCCATGAGTTCACGTACAGCAGCTTATTGTCGGGAGAGAACTCAATTCCATAGGGCTCGCCAAGAATACCTGTGATTATCCTTGCGTTCGAGGCACGCCCCGTTGCATTGTTGAAATCGAATATCTCAACGTTCTTCATCCCCGCATTGGCTTTTGCCAAAACCTCTCCATTGGGCGATACTTTCATATAGCCCTTTGCATTATCAATGTCACCGCTTATTACCAAGCCAAGTTCGCTAATAATTGGTGTTTCGTTAATTCCCTCATTGGTAATAAGATATGAATAAATATGGTTGGTGCCCCATTTTTGAGTTATTACCCAGGTGTCGAAACCGTTCGCATGGCCAACAGCAGTAACCTTTTCGCACATTGGTGTCGTAAGGTTAACATTCTTTACTGTATCCACAACATCGCCTTTCCAGCTCATCAGCTTCATATCCACAAGGCTATAATTGATTCCGTAGGAGCCGCCATTTCCATGGGCCACATCGTCGATAGTGAATATATAATAAAGATTATCACTTGCCGGACGCGGGACTATAATCCCGGATTGTGAGCTCGAAGGGTTTCCGAGCAAACCATTACCATGAGGCATCTGGAGGTGATCCTTGTTCCACACCTTAATGCCATCGGTATAAAACCTTAAGGTACCATTAGACGTTGATATCGAAGAGCAGCCCTCCATGGTGCTCAATGCCCCGTTTGTCTGTGCAACTGGTGTTCCTGAGCCAAAGTTCAAGCCTGCATTTTCACCAAAATACCAATAATTAGCCTGTTGCTGTGCATCAATAGTCAATGAGGCAAGCGTAAGGACAATAAGGAAATAAAAAGTTTTCATTTTATAACAATTTTCAATATCAACAAAAATAACTAAAAATAAGCTTAAAATCCGGCAAGTTTGGAATTATCACGGATTTATTCTTATAAGTTTCGATGTATCAAATCTATAAGATTAATAATACCTTAAATTAAGGACAACAAAATGAAACAAATAGTTGGAGGTTTGTTTATATTCACAAAAAAGCCGTTCCACCTTTGGAAGAACGGCTTTTTTGCAATTATAAGCTAATTCGGTACTTTGTTCCTATTTCAATATTCCTTTTCCGATAACAACCCTTTGTACCTGATTGGTTCCTTCATAAATCTGGCAAAGTTTTGCGTCGCGCATCATTTTTTCGACAAGGTAGTCCTCGGAATACCCATCCCCTGCCATAACCTGTACAGCATCGGTAGTAACTTTCATGCCTATATCAGAGGCATATAACTTGGCCATGGCCGACAATAAGTTTGCGGTTCTTTGTTTGTTATCATAAGCCCAGGCTGCGTTCCATGTCAACAATCTGGCTGCTTCGATTTCAACGGCCATATCGGCCAGCATAAAGCTAACGCCCTGGTTTACGGTAACAGGTTTTCCGAACTGAATACGGTTTTTGGCCCAGACTTTTGCCGTTTCGTAGGCTTCGCGGGCATTTCCCAGGCTCAGGGCAGCCACGCCTGTGCGCGTACGCTCGAACGTCTTCATAGCCAACAAGAAACCCTGGCCTTCCGAACCGATGCGGTTCTCAACCGGGACCTCTACGTCATGGAATTTAAACTCTGTTTGTACAGATGCTTTTTGCCCCATTTTATTCAGGTTTGAAACTATTTCCACTCCCGGGGCGTTTGTCGGGACCACAAAAGCCGTCAGGCTCCTTGCTCCTTTTTCAGGGTTAGTCAATGCGAAAACCGTGATAAAGCTCGAAACGGCACCGTTCGTAATAAACCTTTTGTGGCCGTTCATAATATATTTATCGCCATGTAGCATCGCCTGGGTCTTAATGCCCGCAACATCAGAGCCTGCATTGGGCTCTGTAAGGGCGTAAGCAGCAACACTCTGTTCTTCAACTATCTGGCCGAAAAAACGTTTCTTTTGTTCCTCGCTAGCACCCAAATATAGAGGTGTTAGCGCAAGGGTGTTTGCATCCAAACAAATTCCGATCCCCACACATCCGGCTCCCAACTCCTCGGAGGCAATAGCACTTTCCAATATACTGTGACCATGACCACCGAATTCTGTTGACATTGGCCCGTTCATCATACCTTCTTTATAGGCTGCCTTAACAACATCCCACGGAAATTCTGCTAATCCATCATACTTGCGCGCATTAGGCTTCATATACCTGTTCGCAAAGTCTCTTACTTTCTCCCTAATCTCTATCTGACGGGGCTCTAATGTGAAATCTACCATTTTTTAAAATTTATGAATATCAATTTGATTTATTTCTTTTTTGGAAGGAAACAAAAATACGTTTTAATATTGAATTACGAAAACCAAAATGATATATATTTGTAATTATTGGAAAAAATTGAAATTTGTTATATAAAACTTATAGAAAAGGCTTTAAAACATACCTCCAGCTGGAGAGGAACTTATCTGCCAATACCATTGAAGCATATTTGCACGACCTGAGCCTTTTACAAGATTTCATCGATCAAAATGAGATCGGTAAATCGCTTAAAAGCATAAATCAGCACGACCTGGGGAATTTTGTTTCTTACATTAACGAAGCGCAGTTGGGCGCCTATTCACAGGCAAGGGTAATCTCGGGTATAAAGGCATTTTATAAATACCTCGAGCTGGAGAGGGAAATTTCAGTTAACCCGACACGATTCCTTGAATCGCCGAGCTTGGGACGTAAACTGCCCGATATATTGAGCATTGCCGAAATCACTAATATCATCGAGTCCATCGACTTATCGAAACCCGAAGGACAGAGAAACCGGGCAATGCTCGAACTGCTTTACGGTAGCGGACTAAGGGTTAGCGAGCTGATAAACATAAAAATCTCTGAAATAGACTTCAGGAACAATATTATCCTTGTTACGGGCAAGGGCAATAAGCAGCGACTGGTTCCGCTAGGCGAAATATCGAAAAAGCAGATCATGCTTTATCTTGATTTTCACCGAATTCATAAGAACATAAAAAAGACTGACGAAGACTTTTTGTTTATAAATAGAAGGGGTAGCAAACTAAGCAGGCAGATGGTTTTTCTAATAATTAAAAAACAAACGGAGCTGCTTGGCATCCAAAAGATTATAAGCCCGCATACCTTTAGGCACTCCTTTGCCACGCATTTGGTTCAAAACGGCGCCGACCTGAGGGTGGTTCAGCAATTGCTCGGTCATTCCTCCATAACCACCACAGAGATATACACTCATCTAAATACGGATGACCTTAGGAAAACTATATTAAACTTTCATCCCAGGAACATCAAATAAATGAAAGCTTAAACCGGCAACATATCAAAAAGACATTTTGTCACCTCCTTTCCAATGGCATGTGCTTTGATTGCCTCGTGCTAAAACATTAAAAATTTTTAATAATGACTAAGCAAAAAGGAAATATCGACATTAAAACGGAAAATATTTTTCCGATCATAAAAAAGTTTCTTTATTCAGATCATGAGATATTCTTGAGAGAGATTATCTCAAACGCAGTTGATGCCACACAAAAACTAAAAACCATTGCGTCAATGGGTAAGGTGAAAGATGACCTGGGGGACCTTACGATCCATGTCGAGGTGGATAAAAAGAAAAAAACCATTACTGTCCGCGATAGAGGAATCGGCATGACGAGGGATGAGGTCGAGAAATATATAAACCAGATAGCCTTTTCGAGCGCCGAGGAGTTTGTGAAGAAGTTCAAGAACAAATCGGAAGCCGAAAGCAATGCCATTATCGGCCATTTCGGCTTAGGTTTCTATTCTTCATTCATGGTTGCCGAAAATGTGGAGATAAAAACAAAAACATACAAGAAGGGCGGATCGACAAAAGCAGTTCATTGGGAGTGCGACGGCAGCCCCGAATATACTATCCAGGAACTGGACAAGGAAGACCGTGGCACCGAGATAATTCTTCATATCGACGAGGAGAACAAGGATTTTCTTGAAGATTATAAAATTAACGAACTGCTTTCAAAATATTGCAAATTCCTTCCTGTCCCTATTCAGTTCGGGACCGAGAAGATCCAGGAGCCTATCGAAGGCGAGAAAGATAAAGACGGAAACCAAAAAACCAAGGAAGTTGAGCGCCCTAAAATAATCAACAACCCCAACCCTCTTTGGAAAACTAAGCCGAGCGAGGTAAAAGAAGAAGATTATAAGAGCTTCTATCGCGAGCTTTATCCAATGAATTTCGACGAACCATTGTTCCAGATCCATTTAAATGTTGATTATCCTTTCAACCTGACGGGGATTCTCTACTTCCCCAAGGTGAAAAAAGACTACGAGCTGCAAAGAAATAAAATACAGCTTTATAGCAACCAGGTATTTGTAACTGATTCGGTAGAAGGTATCGTCCCCGACTTCCTGACTCTTCTTCATGGCGTTATCGATTCTCCCGATATTCCGCTAAACGTTAGTCGCTCGTATTTGCAAAGCGACAACAACGTTAAAAAAATATCAAATTATATCAATAAAAAAGTAGCCGATAAACTTGCCGAAATTTTCAAGAACGACAGGGAAGGCTTCGAGAAGAAATGGGACGACATCAAGATCTTCATTGAATACGGAATGATCTCGGAACCAAAATTCTACGAGAAAGCGGAAAAATTTGCCCTTCTGAAAAATACCGAGGGCAAATACTTTACTTTTGAGGAGTATAAAAAACATATAGAGCCAACACAAAAGGACAAGGACAAAAAATTGATTTATCTATATGCCACCAATGTTGACGAGCAATATTCGTATATAGAAACCGCAAGGGACAAGGGGTATGACGTGCTTGTTATGGACGGCGCCCTCGACAGCCACTTTATCAACAACCTGGAGCAAAAATTCGAGAGCTCAGGTTTTGCCCGCGTCGATTCAAACACCATCGACAAATTGATAAACAAGGATGACGAAGCCCCCTCGAAACTTGACGACAAGCAAAAAGAAACTGTTAAGGCCGTAATCGAGAGAAACATCGATTCGCAGAAATTCAACATTGTGTTCGAGAACCTGAGCGAGACGGACATGCCCGTGATCATTATGCAAAATGAGTTCATGCGCCGGATGAAAGATATGGAAGCCATAGGCGGTGGCGGTGGAATGATGGGCTTAGGTGGCCTTCCCGAAACCTATGAAATGGTCGTTAATGCCAATAATCCACTGATATCCAAAATATTGAACGATAAAAACGAAGAGGCACAGGATAAGCTTGTCAAACAAGTTTACGACTTGGCCCGTCTGTCGAAAAATCTTCTTAAAGGAAAAGAACTTACTGATTTCGTTAAAAGAAGTATCGATATCATAGAATAGTTCATTTCTCCAAGAGAATAAATATTAAACTATAAACAGGAATGCCTATTGAAGGCATTCCTGTTTATTTTCCCGTTTATACGACCACCTCATTAGCAACATAGCCGAAAGCAAACAAAAGATGGCGATGGCAAAAGTAACTGTAAACCCAAACAGTTCGTAAAACAGAACGCCCAGCAATGGCGAGAATATCGCCCGAAACCCTGTTAGCGACAAATGCAGCGACTGATATGTCCCGGCTTGCTCAGGCCTACAGAAATAAGCCGAGCCTATATTCCACAACAACACCATGGTTGAAGCAAAAAGCCCATGAAAAACAACATATAAAATAAGTGTATAATAAATAGTTACACCATATAATTCAAAGTGATACGGGAGATAATCAGTTATCATCACGAAAAATATATAAAGTGCAATAGTCGAGAATGTTAATGCAGCAAACCTGCGAGGGTCGATATTGCCAAGCAATCTGCCGAAATAAGGCAATAGCACAATTGCCAATATGTTATAGGCGTTCCGATAAAAAGCCACGGAACTATAATTCAGGTTCAAACCGTCGTAGAAATAAATTGTTATCACGGTAACGGAAATCATAAACGAAAAGCCGTACATCAGGAAGCCTATTTCAAAATGACGATAGGGGACATTGCTGACGAGTATGTCCCTCATCTCCTTTATCGAGGAAGAAACGGAGGAAAAAATACCTGCTGAATTTGCTAGCCGCCCCTCCTCAGGCTGCGGAATCAAGGAAAGCACAAATACCGAAACTATTGCCATAATGCCCATTATAGGAATTATGAAGGTAAATATGTAATTATCGATGTCGAGAACAAAACCATATATAAATGTAACAACAAGCATTACGATTTTGTTCGATGATGTTGCGTAACTATATAGTTTCCCGAAGTTTGAGTGGGTATAATTGCTTTTCAGCAAATAGTTTATATTTGGATTGATAAATATATTCCCGGCAAAATAAATCAAGAACAGGCCCAGGAAGACAATATGAAAAGTCGAGTTCTGATATGCTTGTTCGTTATTTGGGAAGAAAAATATCACCAGGAGGGGCAGGCGGCTCAAGATGCCGGCAATACGCAAAAGCTTCCTCCTGTTTTTTATCCTCTTCAGGAACTCGTTTATGAGGATTAAGAACAAAAAAACTATCATCGAGAACTGGAACAGCAGCCCCAACTGATAATTAGAGCCCTTAATGCTTTTTAAAAACACAAACTCATTAAGAGCCAGCACTCCCAGCACAAAGCCTTCTATGAGCATATATGCCAGATGCAGCCTGAAAGTACTGCGCTCGTCGGAATTTAGTTTTAGTTGGAAGCTCAACACAGCCTTGTATTTTTTAACTGTGGCAAAAGTAAAAAATGTAGCATGATAATTATGGATTTTGCCTTTTTATAAAAATTACGATTAAAAACATTTTAACTTTGCCTCATGAATTTAGTAATATCTTATATCGTCAGGTTTTTCATAAAGCTTTTTGCTATCGTACCATTTCGGCTACTTTATTTTTTTAGCGACTTATTATATCTAATCTTATATAAACTGTTGAAATACAGGCTGTCGGTGGTACGCAGCAATCTCAGCCAATCTTTTCCCGAAAAATCAGCCGTGGAGCTAGGGCGCCTTGAACGTCTGTCGTACAGAAATCTTGCTGACATAACCGTTGAGAGCCTGAAGGCGTTTACCATGACCAAGGAGCAGATTTTTTCCCGCCACAAAGTAATAAATGAGGAAATTTTATCGCATCTTTACGACAAATGCGGTGGGATAATTGCACTACCGAACCATTATGGCAATTGGGAATGGGGCGCAATGTCGTGCATGCAGCTTCCCTGGCCGGGAGTGGCTCTTTATAAACCGCTATCAAACAAGCAGCTCGACTCGTATATCAGAAAAAACCGGTCCCGATTGGGTACTTTGCTGAAATCTATTTACCAAACAGCAAGGGTGTTTGTTGAGACCAAAGACAAGAAATTCAATTTTGTAATGGCTGCCGACCAAAGCCCTTCCAACCCGAAGAAAGCACATTGGGTGGATTTTTTAGGAAGGAAGACGGCTTTTTTGCACGGGCCTGAATTATACGCCAGAAAATATAATTATCCAGTAGTATTTGTTGATATCCAAAGAGTTAAGAGGGGATATTATGAATTAAGCTTAAGTATTCTTTCTGAAAACCACGGAGAGCTAAAAGATGGTGAGCTTACCCGAAGGCTGGCAAGCAAACTGGAGGAAGTAATACGCAAGAAACCTGAGGACTGGCTATGGTCGCATAAAAGGTGGAAATTGAAATATGAAGGAAAAACTCTGTAAATAGTGTCAAACGACACCCCCATTCCGGGAGGGGGCAAATGCGATTTATGACATATAAATTTATTTCAGCCTATAATTATATAAGGTGTTTCCGGAGGCTGTGATCAAGTTCAGCTCCTTGTTATTATTCAAGCTGCCGACCGCAAAGGGCGTTTCGCTGACAAGGCCTCGGCTAATAATTATGTTACCCTTATTATCAAAAAGATAAATAGTCTTTTCCTGATCCGAGACAATTCCTAATACCGATTGACGGCGGTTGATATTAAAAAATATAGGTTTTATATTTATCTCATGATCAAAATCGTATGAGAACAAAAGTTTCTTGAACCGGTCGAAAACCTTTAACTTACGCCCGTCAACGAATATAAAGTCAACCGAGCGATCCCCGTTAAAATCTTCGTAAAGGAAAAAATGATCTTTCGAGAAAGAACCGAAATCCGTTTGCGCCAGCCTGCCGTTTGCTTTGATATAAGTAAGTTTTCCCTGCTCGTTAGTAGTTAATATAATACCTTTGCTATTAGTACGGTTGACAAAAAAACCTGAGTTTCTAGCCTTTTTTAACTCGCCCCTGATCTTTATCCTTTCGTTTCCCTTCCTATTCACTATTAGGGTATTATTGTCGATATCGGTAATCAGAAAATAATCCTTATTGTTAGCAACAACTCTTTTAACAGTTTCATTAACAATATTTTGTGAGTGTGGCTCTCCCCAGCCCCCGACTTTATCCCCATTTATGTAATAGTTATAAGTTTTTTTATCGGCCTGCGAAATCATAAGCCTATAATCCTTTTTCCGGTTATAATCGAAAAGGTTCAGCGAGTTGGTTGCTGCGGGGTTTAATTTGTGCGGATAGTTTTTTACGAAATTTCCGTTTTTATCTATTAAATAAACATAGTTGCGGGTATTAAACAAATACTGGATCTTTCCGTTTTTATAATAGTCAACCTGCATAATGTCGCCCTGTGGCAATCCTTTGATTTTTTTCTTCCAAAGCAGTTGCCCATCATTGTTTATCAAATAAAGATTGGAGCGCTTATCGTAGCATAGAACCATAAACCTGTTGGTAATATGGTCTTTAACCAAGGCAGGCTTTCCAACTATATCGTCATCAAGCCTGATTTTCCATAGGGCCAGGTTTTCCTCGCTGACACGTGCGCCCAATTTAAAATAAAAATTAGTAAAACTTAGGGGGCCGTCGTTGCTAAACTGGAACGACGCACCATGGATAGCAGATATGAGCCTGCTTTCATTTAGCAGTGCCAGGGCCGTTTCCTTGTTTACAAATGATGAGGCCATGTTCAAGACCTCATCGGGCTTGATATAGAGCGAAACATTCTCCTTTGACGACATATTATCAGAGAACTTCTTGAAGTTATCATTTAAATCGAGTGTTTTGCCTGTATCGTACATCTGAATAATATTCACGAGCATTTCTTTGCTATTGGCGAAAACAGCATAATTGCCAAGGAAAAAATAATAGTTGTTCTTTATGGGCTTAAAGGCATCGCCGAATAAGGAAGACAACAGGTTTTCGTTACTTATCTGCCTGATAACATAGCCGTTATATCGGATGCTATGATTTGATCCTGCAATCCTGCATATTTTCCGAAGCTCGTCCTCCCCTCTTTCTCTGTCCTTAAAGTCAACTACGGCAAAGGATTGCTTCCCGAAGGCCGACATTTGAGTGGCCGTGCATCCGAATGCTACGCTATTGCCGATAAACTTCAACAAATGTGCGGGGTCATAATTCAAGCCCTCAATTGAATTAGCGTTAACCATCTCAGAATCAAACTTATATGAGAGCATGATATTAGTGTTGAATGGCGAAATATTATAGAGTTTGTTTTCGGAGGCGGCTTGGCCTTTAATGCTGCCCAGGAACTGAGCACTATCGCTATAAGATGTAAAACCGGAAAAAAGCAGTTCGTCGTGTTTCGCTATTAGGTCGAGCTCCGTCCAGGCGGCGAAACCTGAAAGTTTGGAAACTGCCATCGAGTTTTCCGAATTGGCATAAAGGCCTAAAAAGACCCCTATCTGTTGGTAGTTGATAAAAAGTTTCGCATCGACTTTTTTACCGGCAGTTTTTCTTACTGCCATAAACGACTTATCGTTATCCAGATAAGCAATTGCCGACCTATAGTTGTTGACTGCCTCGGTGAGCATATCTATATTGTGAGAAACGAGCATGAGCCCGTCCAGAAAACTCAGGTAATATGTTTTGTTCCTTTCAGCATCAACGATCTTAATGCCACCGAAATCACGCTCGTTTAAATCCACGACGGCATATTTAGCACCTAATTTTCTGGTTAGATATGATTTAACATCGCCCAAGCCGGGATTGTAATTTATTTTGGAAAGAAATAATGCGCTTACGGATTTGTTGGCTTCGTCAACTTTAAAACAGATAGTCAGTGGACTGCTGTTCAGAAGCTTATAATAGGTATTGTTGTTTTTTAGTAGGCTGTCGAGGCCTGCAAGCTCCAAATCCATTTTTTTGAAGACTGCTGAGTTCATCAATGTTTGCCAAAGCTCCTCTTCCGATTTAAGCTTACTCACAAACTTGCTTGGATTGTCGATCTGCAGTATAAATGTCGAGTTCTCCGGTATCATCGCCCATGGGTCGGCATCTGTCTTGGCTAGCCTAGGATAAACGAAATATGCCGAAACAGCCAAAACAACGACTATGAGAAATATAATGGAACTTGTATTTTTCTTCAGCATAGCGACATCTATTTTCTTCAAAAATACTTAAATTATACCGCTGGAAACAGTTATTGCTTAACAGGAATTCAACATAATATTGTTAATAGCAGAGCGGCTTGATTTATGGTTTCAAGCTAATATAGCCGGGATATTTTTTTATGTTGGCGCCACTTTTATAATAGGGTTTTATTCTAAGCTCCACACCAAGTTTTTTAAGCTCTCTGGCATCGTTGATGTTGGTAACAACTTTAATTATTTGAGGGAGCGACTCTGAGCTAAGCACTTTCAGCAGATCCACATCTGCCCTTAGTTTAAAAGTTTTGGACGAGTTCGGCTTCACCTCCACCCTGTCGTCAACCTGACCTGTGGCATAAATTTGGTCTTTTAGGAGCAGTTTCCATTCCATGCCCGAAATTGCCGCTATTTTATCAGTATTGTTCCTGACCTCAATTTCGGCCATCAGCTTGGCAGGCATGCTCCCACTGAACAACCTGCCCGTAAGGGTCATGATATCCCCGGCGTTGAACGATGATTTATCATTGATCCCACTCAGACCCACTCCTCCCAGCTCGAGGGCCTTCACACTTTTGAGAGTAAAAACGCTATTTACAAACCTATCATACTCACCGGCTTGGTTCAATATACTGCAACTATTTATAATTAAGCCAACAACTAATAGCAAAGTTAATTTCGAATAATTCATATAAAATGATATTTTTACCCGGCTAAAATACTATATTCTTTAATTCCGCTTAGCATACATAATCTGAATTAAGGTTGTCAGTAACAAGGATTCTGTTATATGGGATTTCAGGAAAAAAACAATAAACCGCTAACAATGAAGAGATTTCTACCACTTTTATTAACTGTATTTATAAGCAGTTTGATTTTTGCCGATAATGGCGATACCATTGTAATCCAAACGATTGATTTTCAGACACCTGTCAATCCCGGGTGGAACGCAGCCCGCGAGGGCAAATACCTGTTTCCAAGCGATACGATCAGTT
The DNA here is from genome assembly GCA_013151215.1 of Chlorobiota bacterium. Taxonomy (GTDB): domain Bacteria; phylum Bacteroidota; class Bacteroidia; order Bacteroidales; family F082; genus BM524. The sequence continues at coordinate 12,961 of JAADIS010000036.1, forward strand.
TTTCGAAAATATTGATGTATTATACGCTAAAATGCGACCCGGATCAAAGCCCTGCCTGTGGCGAATGGGATTATACAACCCATACAAAAATATGGGAGCATACGGGAATAATGGATTCCACCGAATATTCGCATCCGCGCTTCAAGGTGAACAACAGCGCACCCGATACTTTATACTCCATGAACTCGCCGTCGTATTATTATCTGCCATGGCTTGAATATTCGAACCAGACAGAAGCAACCGACGAAGTTGATGTCGGCGATTCAGACCAGATGATTAGCCTCCCCTTCGGAACAGCAGACGACGGGCGGGCACAATTCATCTATACAAAAGAGGAATTGCAGTCGGCAGGCCTAACAAGCGGGGATCTGACTGCTTTGGTCTTTACCCTGAGCTCCGGCATAAGCTTTAAGCATTTCTCGATCAAGCTCAGGTCGTGGAACGATACCCTTGAAGCCGATACCCTAATCAACTACGGGTTTACCACAGTGTTCGAGAAAAATATCGCCCTTGTCGAGGGCGAGAATCAAATTGACTTCGCATTTCCGTATTATTGGGCCACTAACGAGGACTTGTTGCTCGACATAAGTTATGACAATGCTGCGGGATCCTCCCAGATGATGGCTTTTCAGGCAAATGCCGGCGAGACATTAAACTCCTCTGATACAGATAATTACCTTCGTTTCAGCGGTTGGGACGAGATTAAAATACCCTCGGAGGTCTTTGATGGCATCGATTCCACTATAACCATCAGCCTTTGGCAATATGGCGACCCTATAAAACAGCCCATGAACAATTCTGTTTTCTTTGGCAGGGATAGCCTGAACAGAAAAGTTCTGAACTCACACTTGCCTTGGAGCAACGGTCAAATATATTGGGATGCCGGGCAGGACGGAGGCTACGACCGTATCAACCGTACAGCACCTAAAGTATCGAATTATGAGGGCCGATGGAATTACTGGACTTTTACTAAAAATGTTTCCAACGGGACTATGCGCATGTTCCTGAACGGCCAGCTTTTTTATCCGGGTTCGGGAAAAAAGAGGCTGATGGACGGCATAGTCGATTTCTTTATCGGAGGCGCCGCATCAAATAACTTTTACGAAGGTTATATAGATGATTTCTGTGTTTGGGATCAAGAGATAGATTTTCAAACTATAATGACCACAGTTGGCATGAAGATAGATTCCACTCATCCGTATTGGGCGAACCTGAGGGCATATTATAAGTTTGACGAGGGAAACGGAACGCTTATTCACGACAGCAGCCCTAACGGTTTCGATGCAATCGACTTTTTCGGTCAGGCGGAATGGTCTTCTTATAAAGGGCAAAATAGGTTTAAATTCGGGCAAAGGCTTGCTAATAAACCATTTATAAAAATCCAACAAGGTGTTTACGATATGGCGCTCCTGGATTCGGTGGTTAAGATCGACACTTTTCAAATGGCTGCCGAAAACATTATTTTCTACGACTCATTAAATCCTACACAAGCTATAGATACGATATTAAAATGGCCATCCTATTATGCCGATTATGTTTATGATGCCTCGGGAACTGCCATTGATTCCACTTTAGTGGCTGCCGACACCATACTTTATAATATGGAATATATTTATTACGGCGAGCCCTACGAGATCTTAAACCCGTGGGAAATCGCAAGGTTTATAACACCTTACGGGAATAATCTAAGCCTGGGCAATGGTTTTACCTGGGTTTATGACGTAACTGATTACGAACCGCTCCTCCATGACTCAGTGCATATTACAGCCGGCAACTTTCAGGAATTGCTCGATTTGAAATTTTATATGATTGAAGGTAAACCTCCAAGAGACGTGTTAAGCATAGAAAAAATTTATTCCGGCTACTGGAACTTAAAGGATCTGGAAGATAAAGTCCCGCCTAAAAAGATTGCCATCGATCCCCTTGCCGAGCAGTGGAAAGTAAGGACTCGGACAACAGGGCATAAATTCGACAATCCTACCAACTGTGCGGAATTCTGTGCTAAGACACATACGTTTTCAGTAGATGGCCAAGTTGTTTCAAGTTGGGAGATCTTGCAGGAATGCGCCGAAAACCCTTTGTATCCCCAAGGAGGAACATGGATATACGATCGTGCCGGATGGTGCCCCGGGATGCAGGTTACCGAACAGGACATAGAGTTAAGCGATTATATATCAGGCGATTCGACAACGCTGGATTATAATGCCGAGTATGATGAATATGGTACTTATTCACTTGAGACCCATTTGTTTTCGTATGCTGCTTTTAACTTTGCGAATGATGCTTCCATAGTTGGGATTATTGCTCCCAATAGTTTAAAAAGATATTCCAGGTACAACCCCTCAATGACGGCTCCCATAATAGAGCTCAGGAATTTAGGCAGTAGCAAGCTGAGTTCAGCCGACATAGTTTACGGGCCTGCGGGCACAACAAAAACTTATTATTGGACCGGCGATTTAGAACCTATGTCAAGCACTCAGCTAAGCCTGGATGCATTCGACTATGAAGAATGGCAGGCCGGCAACGGCAATTTTTCAGCCACCGTTTCAAATCCCAACGGCAGCCTGGACGAAAATACTATTAACGATACCTATAATTCTACATATAACGACATCGACATCTATCCGGGAACGATCGTCATTGAGTTCAAGACCAATAAGGCTGCCTACCAAAACAGATATGAAATATTGAATTCCGATGGATTAAAGATCTTTGAGAGGAAGAACTTTGACAGCGAAACAACTTATCTCGATACTGTTACTTTGGTGAACGGCATCTACGATTTCTATCTATACGACAGCGGCGACAACGGAATCTCCTTCTGGAATGAATCCGGCCAGGGCAATGGGACCTTGAAATTCTACGACCTCGCGGGCAATAAGATAAAACAGTTCAACGGTGATTTCGGCGACAGGATCTACGATTGCTTTTATGCTGATATGTATCTGGGCAACAGCGAGATAGATAATAATGACCTCAGTTATACTATTATGCCTAACCCGAATAACGGTAATTTCGTTATATCCTATGCCTTTGATAGGCCGTCAAATATCAACTTGATCATTTACAGTTCAGAAGGCAAACAGGTTTTCCGCAATGATTATAAGCTTGATAAGACGGGGCGCGTTCCCGTCAGCCTGGAAGGCATCGCGGCCGGGGTTTATAGCTTGAGGCTCGAAATGGGGGGAGTGAAGACTAATAGGAAGTTTATTGTCAGGTAAAATGCGAACAAATTGCAAAAGCCTGAATCATTCCTTTGACTAAACCTTCTTTGTTCGTTATACTCTGTATGTTATGAAAGCTCAACGAACTATTGAAGGGCTAAAAACAATAATACCTGAAGTTTCGCGTTTAAAAATAAACTTTGACAACCTGCGACTTATTAAATATTGAAATGTGTTAACATAGTGAATATCAATAGTATATAAATTCCATAATAAGCAATATCATAATTGTGTTTCCTTAGTGTCTTAGAGTCTTAGTGGCTAATTATCAATACCTTGCCACGAAGGCACTAAGGCACGAAGTTTCACCAAGCAATTTATATAATGTATAACCATCTGATAACAAATATATTAAGGCCTAGTGTTGGTATGCGAAACT
>JAADIS010000017.1:0-577 GCA_013151215.1 Chlorobiota bacterium
CTATTAAACAAATAGTTTTTGACCTGAATTTAATATTTGTAATTCAACTAGTTTGGATATAATCTTAGGCATATTAATATTCAAGGACTTAATAATATTATAAAAAATCTTTATTGAATTGTTGTCAACTTTTATGTAATCCGATATGAAATTACAAAAAAATGAAAGCCTATCGTTAATAGTGTTGGCATTGATTTATTTCGCGAACATTTATGTCAGGTTAGTAACTCCTCCCACAAACCCGATAAGTTGGGACGTTTTAGGCTATTATCTTTATTTGCCCTTTACATTTATTTACAATGACCTGGGGCTGCACAATAAAGAAGTTCTCGATTTTTTGATAGAGACATACAACTCAACAAGCCCATTTTACCAAGCTACCTTATCAGAAAGCGGAAACTGGATTATGAAATATAGCTCAGGTATGGCGATATTATATTCACCCGGTTTTTTTATGGGGCATATTTGGGCATTACTTTCCAATTATGCCGTTGACGGCTTCTCCTTGCCTTACAGGGTTTCCCTAATCATCAACAGTTCTATGTTTTTTATAATAGGGCAATTTTTCTTCAGGAAA
>JAADIS010000017.1:593-49774 GCA_013151215.1 Chlorobiota bacterium
ACTTCTTCGATGATATTATAGCAGCCATTGTTTTGCTGATTATTTATTTTGGGACTAATTTTTATTCTTACACCGCTTTTTCAGCAGAGATGCCCCACAACTATCTATTTACACTTTACGTTTTAATTATATGGCTTACAATAAGATGGCACAAAACTTTTAGCATAAAACATTTATCGTTATTAGCTGTTTGTGTGGGCATTGCAACTCTTGCCCGGCCAACCGAGCTAATTTCGATATTAATACCTTTATTATGGGGATGCCATGACAAATTGAGTTGCGGAAGAAAGGTTCAACTACTTATTTCCAAAAGAAAGCAGATACTGGTTTTCGTTTCAATACTGCTCTCTATCGGACTGATTCAAATTATTTACTGGAAAATTTTTTCCGGAAAGTTTATTTATTATAGTTATAAGAATCCGGGTGAGGGCTTTGAATTTTTATGGCCCTATACCTTAAAAACACTCTTCAGTTTTAGAAAAGGATGGTTTGTTTACACCCCAATAATGATTTTTGCCGTTGTTGGATTTATCCCTACTTTTAGAAAGAACAAAAAAGTATTCTTTACCTTATTCTCCTTTTTTATCATCAACTTATGGATAGTCTCCAGTTGGTCATGTTGGTGGTATGCCCAAAGCATGGGACAAAGGGCTTTGGTTCAATCATACGCTGTTATGGCAATACCTTTAGGCTATTTTGTTTCATCAATAGCAAATAGGGCATTATGGCTTAAGATTTCTTTAACTCTTGTAATGTTGTTTTTTATAATATTAAACTTATTTCAAGCATGGCAACTTAGAAACAACATATTGAGTGGCGACAGGATGACTTTTGAATATTACATAAAATCTTTCGGCAAGACCAAAATAAACAAGGCTGATCGTAAGTTACTCTTAATTAACAGGTTTTTTGGTGGTTTAAAAGAAACGATGACAAACGAGAACGGACTCACTAAAAAGATTGTTTATACAAATAGCTTTGAAAAAACAAATCATGCTCATCAATCAAATCGATATAAGCATAGCGGAAATTATTCATTAGTGATGGACAGCAGCATTTCGTATTCACCCGGATACACCGAAAAATACAAAGACATTACCGATAAGGATTATGCATGGATCAGGGCAAGCATTTGGGTTTACCCGGTACATGAAACCAAGTGGGTTAAGGGCTCATTTGTAGTAACCTTTTCACACGGAGGCAAAGCATATAAGTACAGAACTATTGATTTAAATATGGCTGACTTAACATTGCACGAATGGAATAAGTTAACCCTTGATTACCTAACTCCGGAGGTACGGTCGCCAAATGATGAATTAAAAGTATATATTTGGAATAGAGGGAAAAAAGAAATCTACTTTGATGACCTGGAGGTAATTACCTTTGATTAATCAAATAAAGTTCTTTTTTATTGCATTTTTATTAAAAAGAAATAACAAATTATTAAGTTTGTAAAAATTATTGTTTACGCATGTCCAAAAAATTATCGATAATTATACCCGTCTTTAACGAGTCGAAGACCATCCATTTGATTCTAGATAAAATCCTTGCTGTTGAATTGATTAGTGATTTTAAAAAAGAAATAATAATAATAGACGATTCCTCCAGTGATGACACCGTAAGGTCGATTAAAAAATACATTTCGGAACATAGGGATATCGCCATTAAACTTTTTGAACAACCCGTGAACATGGGTAAAGGTGCTGCGCTCCATAGGGGCATCAAAGAAGCGGAGGGTGATTATATAATAATACAAGACGCTGATTTGGAATACGACCCGCAAGAATACAACTTATTGTTGAAACCTGTTGTTGACGGTTTTGCCGATGTTGTATATGGTTCGAGGTTCATGGGGGGCAATCCTCACAGGATACTTTTTTTCTGGCACTCGTTAGGCAACAAGTTCCTGACTACGCTTTCCAATATGTTCACCAACTTAAACCTTACTGACATGGAAACATGTTATAAGCTCTTCAGGTCCGATATACTTAAAAACCTTGACTTGAAGGAGCAAAGGTTCGGCTTTGAACCGGAGGTAACGGCTAAAATGTCAAAAGTCCCCAATATCAGGGTTTATGAAGTTGGTATATCTTATTACGGCAGAACATATTACGACGGGAAAAAAATAGGGTGGAAAGACGGCTTGAGGGCGATATATAGTATTTTTAAATACAACTTCTCAAGCTAATAAACTTTGATAGATTACCATTTGAACGTTTTTTTACAAAAGGGTAAATAATTGAGATTAGCCCGCAACCAACAGCCCTCCTTTTACTATTATTTTAAAAGTATCGGTAAAAACATATTCAGTGCCTGCCGCAATAATTAATATATAAAGCAAGATTTTGTACATATAATTTTACTTTTGCCAAAACTAAAAAAGTTTTTGCTAAAACATGTTTTAATTAAAGATTAATTTTGCCGTCAACATCATGGGCTTTAATATTACAGAACATATCCAATCGATCATTTATTTGCTTTACCTGGGCATTATATTAGTTGCACTTGGCATCATAAATATCAAAGTGGGCAAAAATAGTTTTTCGAGCCTCTTATTGCTTGCCTTCGGAAGTTTCGCAATAAGTCAGTTTGTTAATTTAGGAAACCCCTTCCTGCACATGTGGGACGAGCAGGTTCATGCGGTGGTTGCCAAAAACATGCTCCACAACCCATTCAAGCCCATGCTAATACCTGATCCTGTCTTACCAATCGATTTCAAGAACTGGACAGGCAACCATATTTGGGTCCACAAGCAACCCCTGTTCTTGTGGCAGATAGCACTCTCGTATAAATTATTCGGTATTAACTTGTTTGCGCTGCGCTTTCCCAGCATGCTCATGTTTTCGCTTTTGGTATTCCCTGTTTACAGAATAGGCAGAATTATCTCGACTAAGGAAACCGGCATTTATGCCGCGGCATTCCTCATAGGCTCCAACTTCATTTATCAGCTTGTTGGCGGAAGGATGAACACCGATCACAATGATGTTTCTTTTTTGTTCTACGTAACATTAAGCATCTGGGCATGGTTCGAAAAAGAAAATTCAGGGAAGCGATACTGGATAGTCCTTATCGGGATATTCTCAGGTGCGGCAATATTAAATAAATGGCTGGTTGGCTTGTTGGTTTATGCCGTTTGGGGCCTTAACACTTTGATTTTCAGGAAAAAAAGGAGGGATTTGATTTCATGGGCCCAAATGCTTGTGTCATTTATTATAACACTTGTGGTTTTCCTGCCCTGGCAGATATATATACTCAAAAACTTCCCTGTGGAGAGCCGATATGAGTTCAATTATAATTCATTGCATTTCTTCCAATCGATGGAAGGCCATAGCGGGGACATGCTATACCATTTCAACAAGATAGAAACCTTATATGGTACTGATTTTCAATACGTAATTATTGTATCAATAATAATCTTCCTAATCTCGAAAACAAAAACGTGGCACAAGCTGGGAATACTGACACCTATATTAGTAGTTTATTTTTTCTTTTCGATGGCAGCTACCAAGATGCCTGCCTTCCCGATAATTATCTCCCCGCTGGTTTATATTGTAGTTGCCGTCTCGGTTACGACTATTCTAAAATGGCTTATGGCGAAAAACCGTATTTTATCAAAAAACAAGATTTTGGGCCCTTTTCTCGGTACTGCAATTGCTTTGTATATTTTCTTCCACTTTCTCAACCACGACTACCTATGCCTGAAGAATTCCGACTGGAATAGGAGAACCTCGCAAAAAGCCGTTACCCTTACTGAGGTTTATAAGGATCTGCCCCTAATTATCGGGGACAAAAAAACAATGGTATATAATGCGAGGAATTTTGACAAGCTAAAGATCATGTTTTATACCGATTATATGGCAAGATCAGGTTTCCCGAGCAAACAAGACATCAAATCCTTAAAAGAACAAAACATGGGAATATTCGTATTCGACAACGACAAACTGCCAGATTACATCATAAAAGATTCGACAATTGCTAAAATAAAATCTGCTGTTTGGCAAAAGAATTATGAAGGACAACCAAAAGTTTACTACTAAATACTAAATTTGCCGACGTTTTTAAAACGAAATAATGGTTTTTAGCAGCATAACATTTCTTTTATATTTTCTCCCGCTCTTTCTGTTGGTTTATTATCTGTCGCCACGCAAGCTAAAAAACTTCATCGTTTTAATATTCAGTGTTTTCTTCTATGCCTGGGGAGCCCCGAAATTCATTTTCATCTTGCTTGGAAGCACAGTTGCAACTTTTTATTTGGTAAAATGGATGGATTCAAATAAAAAACGACTTCATAAGAGATGGTTGTTGGGTTTGTCGATTTTTATCAATATAGGTTTTTTAGCTTTCTTCAAATATGCCAACTTCTTCGTTGACAACCTCAATGATGTATTTCAATCTCTTGGTTACAATACTGTTGCATGGACAAGAATAGTATTGCCCATAGGGATTAGTTTTTATACGTTTCAAACTTTGACTTATGCCGTTGACGTTTACAGAGGTGTTCACAGGCCGCTTAACAAACTCAGCAATTATGTTTTGTACATAATCATGTTCCCTCAGTTAATTGCCGGCCCCATTGTGCGTTATAACGAGATTGCCGACCAAATTGTTGACCGCCGCGAAACATACAACGACAGGCTGCTCGGTTTTTATCGCTTTGCTATTGGGCTTGCAAAAAAAGTATTGATTGCCAACGTCATGGGTGCCAAAGCCGATGAAATACTGTCGATGGATTTCACTAGCCTGGACTCCACAACGGCATGGATTGGAATATTGGCATACACTTTCCAGATATATTTCGACTTTTCGGGATATTCGGATATGGCAATAGGAATAGGCCGGATGATAGGCTTTAAATTCCCTGAGAACTTTGACAATCCATATACGTCAAGAAGCATAACCGAATTCTGGCGGCGGTGGCACATGACTCTCGGCGCATGGATGAAAAACTACTTATATATTCCCCTCGGCGGCAATAAGGTAAAAACAAACAGAAGATTGTATTTCAACCTTTGGTTTGTGTTCCTCTTGTCGGGTTTGTGGCATGGAGCAGCCTGGAACTTCATTATTTGGGGGGGCTTTCATGGCTTTTTCCTCGTTGCGGAACGATTGTTCCTATCGAAGCTGCTAAAAAAAGCCGGAGGTTTTTTAAGTTTGTCCTACACCTTCTTTATCACAGTAATGGGCTGGGTGATTTTCAGGATAGAAAATTATCAGGATGCGTTTATGTTCTATAAACGGCTGTTCGCCTTTGACTTCAAAGCCTACGATTTTTATCACGAGGCCGAATTTGCTTTTTGGCTGGTCGTTTCGATATTGTTTTCCTTCCTGGTAGTTTTTCCTTACGGTAAGAAAATACAAGAGAAAGTTTTTTACTCTGATTATAACAGGGCAGGCTTGATAACTGGGTTTGTCATCTCGCTTTTGTTGGTTTTCCTATGTGTGTCGGCCATTGCCACATCCGATTTTAACCCCTTTATTTATTTTAGGTTCTGATGAGCAAACTTGCCAAAATATTGTTTTCCTTATTGATGACCTTGCTAGTCTTCGCAATGCTTCAACAGAATTTTAAAATTATAAAGACCAAAAAGCTCCATGGGGCTATTAAAAAGCTTGAGCAACCTGAACTAAACCTGGATAACTGGTTTTCCGAAAAATATCAAAAAGGAACTGAGAAATACATCTCCCAACACTTTGGCTTTGCCAATTGGTTTATAAAAATAGAGAACCAAATACAATTTACTTTGTTCAATAAGGCCAAAGCAAACGGGGTTATCATCGGAAAAGAAGACTATTTATACGAGAAGAGCTATATAGATGCTTATTATGGTGAAGATTTCCTCGGTGAACAAAGGATTAGGGAATTATATACCAAGCTGTCGAAAGTAAATGATACGCTAAAAAAACTGGATAAAAGCTTAATGATAATCTTCGCCCCGGGCAAGGCAAGTTTCTTTGCCGAATATATTCCTGACAAGCTAAAACAGCAGAAAAAAGAAACAAACCTGGAATATTGTGTCAGCATGGCCGACTCACTGGGAATTGATTATATAGATATGAGTTCGTGGTTTATAAAGATGAAAGATACTGCCTCATATCCCCTATATCCCAAAACCGGCATCCACTGGAGCTATTATGGGGTAAAGCTGGCCGCCGACACTATATTGTCGTATTGCAGAAACAAGCTGAGCTTAAAGCTTCCTGAAGTAAAATGGTCGCCGATCGAGTTAAGCTCCGATCTCAAAGGCCCTGATAATGACATAGAAAAAGGCATGAACCTGATTTTCCCCTTATCCAACCACCCGATGCCCTATCTGAAGATAAAACCGGGCCCGCAAGCAAAAAACACTGCAAAATCGATAGTCGTCGCAGATAGTTATTATTGGCAGTTCTATAATATGGGGTTCTCAAAAAAAGTATTCAGGGGCGGTCAGTTCTGGTTTTATAACAAGCAAGTCTTCCCAAAAAGAAACAAGCAGGATACATGGACCAAGGACCTGAACCTGAGAAAGGAAATCATGGACAACGACATAATTATCCTGTTTACCACCGAGCCTGTATTAAAACGGGAATATTGGGGCTTTGCCGATCAGGTTTACGATTCTTTTTTTAACACAAGCGACGAGTATAAGGAAAGAGAACAGATACTTGAGATTATCGAATCCATAAAATCAAATCATTCCTGGCTGGAAAAAATAAAAAACAAGGCAATTAAAAGAAATATCAGCCTCGATTCGATGCTGATCCTTGACGCGAAGTATGTTTTATATAAAAAGTTGATTAAATCCAAGGTAAAATAAGACATCTGCCCAACATTCTTAATAATTTCTTAATTTTGCGCTTTTTTAAAACGTTATTCAATTCTATAACATGAACGATAAATGGAATTTGTTCCAAAAGTTTTTAATAACACAGGAACAACAAATATCAATAAGTGATTTCCTTCTCAACGCAGTGGTAATAGTCGTTTTGGCTATCATTCTTGAATACACTTATATAAAATGTGCCCGGACCATCTCCAACAGGAAGCAGTTTGCAGGGGTTTTCCTACTGATAGCATTCACTACTATGCTGATAATCACCATAGTAAAATCATCATTGGCTCTTTCGCTGGGCTTGGTAGGTGCTTTGTCGATCGTAAGGTTCAGGGCTGCCATTAAGGAGCCGGAAGAACTTGGGTATCTGTTTTTCGCCATTGCCATGGGACTTGGCCTGGGCGCCAACCAAACAATAATTGTTATGGCAGCCTTTGGCGTCGGAATGATCATCCTCTGGGGAAGATATCTCATAAAAGGCAGGAGCAAGTCGCAAAACCTTTATTTGAACATAAATGCCGAATCGGGCAAAGTAAACCTGAACGATATCACAGGAATAATCAATTCTACTTTTGGGAAGTTTTATTTGAAGAGATACGACGAAAACGATAAATCCATAGAAGCCTCTTTTTTGATCGATAGCCCTAAAACAGAGGCTTTGGCCGATTTCAAGAAAAAAACAGAAAGCCTTGGGAGCAATGTTAATGTTTCCTTCGTGGAAAGCAAATCGTTTTAAAAAAACCGTATACAGAAATAATATTATTAAAAGATTAAATCTCAAACTATAATAGAACACTAAACTTCACACTCCAAATTAAACTTTAAACACGAAATATATTGTTTCCGGAATTCAACATAGAAAAAAGTCGTTACGAAAGAAAATTCGTTGTCGGCGATATGGATTATCACAGCATTTTTCAACAGATTATGTTGCATCCTGCCGCTTTCAGGGAAATATTTCATCCGCGATACGTAAACAATATTTATCTAGACAGCAGCGAGCTTGATTTCTACTTCGACAACGTATCAGGAAAGGGAAGCCGTAAAAAAGCCCGTATCCGCTGGTATGGCGACCTCTTCGGGAATATTGCCAAGCCTGTGTTGGAGTTCAAGATACGGGAAGGTTTTCTGGGGAACAAAATCTCCTTTCCCCTTTCATCATTTGTCCTCGATGATAATTTCACCCTGGAAACCCTTAAGAAAGCTTACGGGACTGCCGGTCTTCCTCAATGGGCTTATGAAGTAATGATGCTTCTTAAACCATCGCTGCTAAACAGATATAAAAGAAAATACACCCTTAATTTCGATGGTGATTTCCGCCTTACACTCGACACCGATCTCTCTTATCATTTAATTGGGAGCAACAATAATACTTTTATGCAATCATTTGAAAGCGAGGATGTTATTGTTGAACTGAAATATGATTTCGCCAAGGATAAAAAGGCGGCGTCAATCTCAAACAAACTACCTTTCAGGCTTACAAAAAGTTCAAAATATGTAAATGGCGTTGATTTATTGCATCCGTTGCTTACCTAGTTTCTTGTAAAAAACAGCAAACTATTCCAGTCGTAGCAAGTCCCGATTTGCGTATTTTTGTAATATAAAACATTATCATGACTGATTATCAGCATATAAATTATTTAAAACAACTTATTATAGATGCCGGCATGCAATTGCTCGAGAAAGGACTTGTAAGCCGAACTTTCGGCAATATAAGCATCAGGCTAAACGACGAACAGATGCTGATCACGCCAAGCGGCAGAAAATATGATGACCTGCGGCTTTCTGATATAGTTGCCGTCAACATACATAGCGGCGGGTTTACCGGTAAAATTCACCCGTCATCGGAATATAAGCTGCACGCTGCCATTTACACGAACCGACCTGAAATCAACGCTATTATCCACACTCATCAACAGAACGCGTCAACCATATCGGTTGCCCGCAAAACCTTGCCCTCAATACTCGACGATCAGGCTCAGTTGATCGGTGAAGATGTAAGAGTTGCCGAATATGCCGACTCTTCTTCCGATAAACTTGTTGAAAATGTTGTAAGAGCAATTGAAAACCGCATGGCTGCAATGATGGCAAATCATGGGGCGATATGTATCGGGCGGGATATTGAAGAGGCTTTTGTTGTTTCGCAAGTATTGGAAAAGGCAGCCAAAGCCTTCATCGAAGCCTCGTTTATAGGCGGGGCCAAAGCCATCGACAGAAATAACGCGATAAAACTTCATCGGGAATACCAAGGGAATTACTCTGCTGAAGCAAGGAAAAACAGATAATTAAATTTTTGCGACTGACTGCTTATTAAACGAAACACTATACCTCGGTCTTTAAGTTTCATTTATCGTCCTGATTATCCGAACATTAGCATGCATATATTTAGGGCTTGCTGAAAAACGCCTAACAACGTGAGGTATATATTGTTACACGATTTTTGTTAGTTACGAACGCAAACTTTTTCAGCAAGCCCATTTTAAATTTAAGAATCATTTAACATTTTTTTTATCCCAAACCTCTTTATAAGAAGAAAAATAACCTACTTTTGCTGTTGTAAACATCTATTGTTATAAACATTTTTTTATGTCGTCAAAAATAAAAAAAGATCCGAGGATCAGTAAACAGCAGAGAATGGTAATCGACATTTTCCATACCTCTAATTATTTGGACGACAAGATGTCGAAAGTGCTGAAGACATTCGGTATTACACATCCGCAATTCAATATTGTTAAAAATCTTCAGGCCGCATATCCCGAGGCAATGTCGGTTAAGGAAATAAAAGAAACGATAATGTTCAAAAACTCGGATGTTACCCGTTTGCTTGACCGACTGGTTAACAAGGGACTTCTAGAAAGAAATACCTGCCCGGTAAACAGAAGGCAAGTTGACATCAAGATTACCGATAAAGGCTCCAAGCTAATCGACAGCATTATGGATCGGTTCAATGATACGATGGATAACTTTTTTGAAGATATAGTTACTAAGGAAGAAGCACTTAGGACTTCGGAAATCTTAAGAAGGCTCAGGGAATAAAAAATTTAAATAAATTAATGTTGTAAACATATATTGTTATAAACATTTTATGATGAGAAGTATCAAAAAAATAATACATGCGTCAAAAGTAAACATGGGCGGTATAATCCTAGATCAGGCCTTGCCATATAAAGAGGTTGATATGATAGACCCGTTTCTATTGATCCACCATTGGAAAAACACCCATTATGGTGGTCAGCAACAAAATGAATTGGGCGTTGGCCCTCACCCCCACCGTGGATTTACACCGGTAACCTTTATATTTAAGGGAACCGTTCATCACCAAGATTCCAGAGGCAACAATAGCCTTATCGAGGCAGGCGGCACGCAGTGGATGAATTCCGGAATGGGGATAGTTCATAGCGAGCGGCCCGGCAAAGAAATTGCGGAAAAGGGCGGCGACTTTGAGATTATCCAGTTCTGGGTGAACTCCCCGGCGAAAAACAAAATGGACATTCCAACGTATCAACCTCTTACAAAGGAAGATACGCCGACCATAAAAAGCGAGGACAACAAAATTGAGCTTGCTGTTGTTTCAGGGGATCTCATGGGCACTAAAGGAAAAATTAATGCAAACACCAAAATACTGGCCTTGAGGCTGGACATTCAAAAAGGTGGAAAAATGCGCATTCCGATACCTGAGGATTTCAACGCCCTCCTTTATCAGCTGGATGGCAAGCTGAAAATAAACTCAACATCAACCACAGCCGAAAAAGATTGCACCTGGTTTAACAACGATGGCAGGTCAATTGAAATTGAAGGACTTGAAAACACACGTGCGATAATACTATCGGGCGAGCCCATTAACGAGGAAATTAATTCTTACGGCCCCTTCGTTATGAACAAGCAAACAGAAATAATGGAAGCAATAAGGGATTATCAAATGGGCAAAATGGGTGTATTAATAGAAGAATTTTAATAAAACTTAGAAAGTTAACAATAAATAATTAAACATGAAAAAATCAGGAATACTATTATCAATAATACTTCTTGCAAGTATTGGAATTAACGCACAATCGAATTGGGGCTTTGACCTTGCCCACACTGGCGTAAGGTTTTCAGTTGCCCACATGGTAATCTCCGAGGTCGAAGGTACTTTCAGCAAATTTGAAGGAACGGTAAAAACCACAAAGGAGGATTTTTCGGATGCGGAAATTTTCTTCAAAATAGATGTTAACAGCATAAATACAGAAGACGCCAAGAGAGATGAACATCTTCGCTCAGCGGATTTTTTTAATACAGAAAAATACCCGGACATCACTTTTAAAAGCAAGTCGATTGAAAAAGTTGCCGATAACAAATACAAGATTACCGGCGATTTCAATATGCACGGTGTAACGAAAGAAATTACCATCGACGCCAAATATGGCGGAACCATTATTGATCCTTGGGGAAATACCAAGGCCGGGTTTAAGGTAAAAGCCGAAATAAATCGAGTTGACTGGAACTTGAAATACAATAGCGTTATGGACTCGGGCGGGCTGATGATAGGCGAGGATGTGGAAATTGTTTGTAATATTGAGCTAATTAAATCTTAATTGCTGATTTTCAGGATAATTTATAGTAAATTGACCAAATATTTAAAAATAGGATAGCAACAAAAGTTTAAATGAAAGAATATACAAAAGGCAATTTAACAGTAGTTTGGGAACCCGGCGCCTGCATACATGCGGCAATTTGCGTTAAAATGCTCCCCAACGTTTATCAACCCGGCAAAAAGCCATGGATTAATTTAGATAATGCTGAACAACAGCAACTTATCGACCAAATCAATGCCTGTCCGTCGGGGGCGTTATCATATAATGTAAAAGGAGAAAATACTAATTTGAAAACTAATATAAAAATGGAAAAACCAAATGTGGCCGGAACCAGTCCGGTAATTATAGGATTGGAGGAAGGCAAAAATTACGCATGGTGCTCATGCGGCAAATCAACTAATCAGCCATGGTGCGACGGATCTCATAAAGGAAGCGGAATGAGCCCTGTTGTTTTTAAGGCTGAGGAAAGCAAAAAAAGAGCTATGTGCCTATGCAAACATAGTGCGAGCAAACCGTATTGCGATGGCTCGCATAGCAAACTTTGATCCTGAACAAATCAGGATGCTGTCATTATCTTATTGAGTTGTTAGCTCCCGGTTTATTCTTAAAGACCGGCTTTCAACTCGGATAACCATTTCTCGAGCTCCAATTTATCGCTATCCGAAAGCCTGGCATCCTTATGAATAAATGTATAAGACGAAAGCGGCATCTTGCCATCTTTGATCTGACTGATAATGGATTTCAGCTTGCTCTTTTTCTTTCGATTTGAATAGTTCCCGAATTCACTGAAATTAAGCTCCTTCTTTGCCTCTTTTATGTGAGCTTCCAAGAACCAGCTAATAGGTTGCACTTCGTTATACCAGGGATAAGCCGTGTTGTTGCTATGACAATTATAACAGGAAACCTTTAGCATATTGCCAATGCTTTCAGGCGGCTCAAAAGCCCTAACAAAGTCTGTTGCCAAAACCTCACCACTCTCATTTCGCGTTGTAGGAACAAACTGGATCCCTAAAAACACTATTAATAAGAAAATGCCAATTCTTGTAAAAACCTTCATTTAGTTAATTTGCTTCTGAACTTTTCCGCATTTAAGCATTTTGCTTCCAAAGAACGGGTTCTTGATATCTTTGACCTCACTTAACCAGATTGCCCCATTTCCGTCATTTGCCATAGGACAAAAATCTTGATACAATGTTTTGTCCGTTCCCACTAATGCTATTAAATCATTAATATCCGTGCTTAAGACTTCGAAATGCTCTCTCTGGTGATCAATAGGGCTTTTTATGATGTGCTCAGCCTGTTCTTTAGCATCTTCAAGAATTTCCATATATTCTTTATGCTGATCTTCTGTCAATCCTGACATATCAAATTTAGAAAATGCAGTTAATAATGCTTTTCCTCCTGCTGCAGCCCCATCATTGTTGTCTTTTACCAATGCATTCTTTATTTGCAGATATGAATCAATAATTCCTGATGTAGCTTCATTTTTCTGAGTGCTTGCTTCAATGTTTCTTTCTTCGGCTTCGGAAGACTTAGCGTGGTGATGGTCTCCATGGTCATGGGAATCCATATCCATACTGACCTCTTTCTTCTCTTTTTGCTTATTGTTGCTGTTTTGAGCACAGCCAACTGTCAGAAACATTGTGGCTATTGCCATACTTAAGATTACTTTTCTCATTTCTATCCTTTTTTAAATACTACTTCTTAACGTTGTTTCGTCTTTTTTATTTTACTCAAGTTTCGCATTTATAAATAAACTTTGACAGCCTGCGACTTATTAAATATTGAAATATGTTAACATGATGAATATCAATAGTATATAAATTTCATAATAAGTAATATCATAATTGTGTTTCCTGAGTGTCTAAGAGTCTTAGTGGCTAATTATCAACACCTTGCCACGAAGGCACTAAGGCACTAAGGCACTAAGTTTCACTAAGTAGGGTCTGCTGAAAAACGCCTAACAACGTGAGGTATATGTTGTTACACGATTTTTGTTAGTTAGGGATGCGAACTTTCTTCAAGGATTTATTAAAAAAGCCTGCATTTTTTCTAATAATCTTGTTTGCTAGCCCGTAGTACATCATCTACTTCATTGCCTCGGCGAGTAGTATTATTATACATCTTCACCTTGCGGCTTCGTATATGATGCACTACGGACTTTTTCAGCAGACCCTAAGTAATTTATATAATGTATAACCATCAGATAATAAATATATTAAGACCTAGTGTTGGTATGCGAAACTTCAGTTATTGTACTTATTTCGCCTATTTGAGGCTCGCTCAGCCTCACTCCTTTCGCCGACGCAGCAGCCCTGGCCCTTTCGATGGGCTCGGCCCATGCATGCAGGGCCAATTGGAATTTGGCCCAGTGAATTGTCATCATCTGACTGGCATTCAAGTCGATGCTTGCTTGTACCGATTGCTCCGGCATAGCATGTATATTCGGCCAGTTTTTGTTGTATTGCCCACATTCTATCATACAAAAATCGAATGGGCCATATTTTTCGCCTATCATTTTAAAATGCTTCCCGTAACCCGAGTCGGCGCCGAAATACAAGCTCACCGATTCGGTTCTCACAACCCAGGAACACCATAAAGTTTTACTTCGGCTAAAAGCCCTGCCCGAAAAATGCCTAGCAGGTGTTGCGGCCAGGCTAATCCCCTCTATTTCAAATTCGTCCCACCAATCGGCTATGGTGATTTTGTCAGGGGCAATCCCCCATCTTGTCAAGTGCGACTCAACCCCAAGCGGGACAAGATACCTGCCGACATTCTTGTCCATCTGCTTTACGGTATTCATATCCAGATGATCGTAATGATCGTGGGAAATTAATACAATATCAATATAGGGCAGGTCGTCAACAGTATAGTTGTTCGAGTATTTAAAACTTTTATTTGTAAATGAAAACGGCGATGCATGGTCGCTGAACACAGGGTCGGCAATTATTGTCTTGCCCCCTACTTTCATCAAAACCGTGGAATGTCCGAACCATGTATATTTTGTTTCAGTTGCTTCTCCTTGCATGAACTCATCCTTATCGAAAACTTTTGTTTCAACAATCTCAGGTTTGCCGTTCTCAGGCCCTTTAATGAATTCGATGATAGTCTTAAGAATGGACGCATCTTCAGCCATAACGGGAGTATCTTCAAGATTCATAAACTTCCCTTCTTTGTAATTCGGCGATTTCATAAATCTATCAATGCTGCCGGAAGAGGCTTTTCCGCCAAAGGCGGGATAAAACCTCATAAAAAAATATGCTGCTAAAAGCATAATTACGGATATGGTTATCATAATACTTCTTGAAATTATATGCATTTAGTAATTAATTGACGCCGTGATGTTTATATCATTATTAGAAAGATGTCTTTTGGGATAGGGCCTTAACGAAACATTTATCATCGACTTGCCGATTTTTTCAGTTGTGGTTAAATGTTTGGGAATTATTTTATTGAGCAAGGGATAAAGTGGGGCAAAAACTACATACAAGGAATTATATAAGGCGGTCTTCGACTTGATCCCCCTCATCGGTTGAATATAGCCCGGGCGGTACATAAAAGTATATTTGAAGCCCAAATTCAAAATGGCATTCTCAGTCCGGCCTTTGACCCTTGCCCACATTATCCGCCCCTTTTCCGATGTGTCGGTCCCGCTTCCGGAAACATAAATGAAAGTCATGTTTTTGTTGCCATTTATAAGCGATTTAGCAGCTGCAATCGTTAAATCGTATGTTATCCTACTGTATTTTTTTTCGTTCAAACCTGCCGAACTGACTCCTACGGTAAAATAACAGGCATCCAATCCCCTAAACTCATTTTCAATTGACGAAAAATCGGTGAAATCCTTATGAATTATTTCTTTTATCTTCGAGTGCTTTATATCTATTGGGGAACGGTTAACAAGTAAAACAGACTCCACATCTACGCTATCGATGCATTCTAGCAATACTCCCTTACCTACCATCCCGCTTGAACCAAATATCAGAACTTTTAGTTTTTTCATCGTTGATTCTTTTAAAGTTTATACTTCTTCACTAAAAACTCCATCAGTTCATCATGGTTATCAATGTCGTCGTGAACCAAAGCCAGAAATAAGGAACTGATTATCATCATCATCAACTGGGACTCCAAGGCAGGGCGCTTATAGCCCAATTCGGTAAAAGCATCCAGCAACAAGGCCAAGGCGTTCTCCATGAACTCACTCTCAAAAGTAGTAATTTATAGTTAGTGCTTGATAAATTAACGTTTTTTAATGAAATAAATAAGCGCATAATCGACATGCAAATAGACCCAGAAAATATTTTTAGTTTCAGATGACTGATATTCTGTCTTTTACATCTGCGCAATCAATCACATACACCTTTTGCCTGTTTAATTCGTCCTAGGTTTTTAAAGAGGCATAATTTTCAAAAAACACTACTTTTGCACGGATTTCAATAAAGTTGATTAATATGGCGGCATTGTTTTTTAAAGAATTAAGAAGTTTCCTAAGCTCGCTGATAGGCTACATCGTCATGGGTGTTTTCCTCATGATAACGGGCCTGTTTTTATGGGTCTTGCCCAACGATTTCAACATACTCGATTACGGATATGCCAGTCTCGACGGGCTTTTCATTCTTGCGCCATTTGTATTTTTGTTTTTGATACCTGCGGTTTCCATGCGTAGTTTTGCCGATGAAAAAAAGAGCGGTACCGAAGAGCTGCTTTTTACCCGTCCGTTATCAATAAGCCAGATAATCCTGGCAAAATATCTTGCGTCCTTAAGTTTGGCAATTTTGGCAATCATCCCCACAATAGTGTATTACATTTCGGTTTACTATCTCGGGTTTCCGGTAGGCAACGTCGATAGCGGCAGTTTTTGGGGCTCATTTATCGGCCTCCTTTTCCTGGCTGCGACATTTAGCTCGATAGGCGTATTTGCAAGTTCTCTTTCTAGTAACCAATTAGTGGCTTTTGTTGTTGCCGTTTTACTGAGCGCATTCGTTTATATGGGTTTCGAGTTTATTTATTCTTTAGAAATATTTGGTTCTATCGACTTGTTTATCAAATCGTTGGGCATAAGCCACCACTATAGTTCAATCAGTCGCGGGGTTATTGACACCAGGGATATAGTTTACTTCCTGAGCACTATATCCCTCTTTTTGTTTCTCACCAAGTTCTCTCTTTCGCGAATGAGATGGTAAAATTTTTATTGTTATGAAGAAAAAGAGAAATATAAAATCCCGGTTGATAGTTCAGTTGATACTGCTTATATTGATTATTTCGTCGGTATCGTATATCAGCAGCATAATTTTTACCCGTTTCGATCTAACATCCGAAAAGCGATATACTTTGAGCGATGAGACCCTTGATATAATAAAGAACCTTGACGATATAGTTTATTTCAAGGTTTACCTTGAAGGAGATTTTCCGGCAGGTTTCAAGCGCTTGAGGCGCGAGACCAAGGAAATCCTGGATGAGTTTAGGGCATATAACAAAAACATCCAATACGAATTTATCAACCCCTCGGCCGAAACCGACCTACAGGAAAGGAACAATACTTATAGGTTACTTGTTCAGCATGGGCTGAACCCCACCAATCTTCAGGTTAAAACAAATTCGGGCATGGATCAGCAAGTTATTTTCCCGGGCTGTATAATTAGTTACCGCGACAAGGAATTGCCTGTAGAATTACTTGACGCACAATTAAACACCCCGCCCGAGGCGGTTCTTAACAACTCCATCCAATCGCTGGAATTCAAGTTTGCCAACGCCATTCATAAACTAAGCAGAAAAAAGAAGCCGACTATTGCATTTATCGAGGGACATGGTGAATTCGACGAAAAGGACGTTTACGATGTTACACAAGCTTTTAAGCAGGATTTTGCCGTTGACAGGTTCAGGATCGACGGGCAGATAAACGCCCTAGTGAAGAGGCGGTTGGTGGATACGGCCAAACAAGATTACAGGATAGAAGCCAAATATGCCGCAATAATTATTGCAGGCCCCGACAGTGCTTTTAGCGCAAAGGACAGGTTTATCATCGATCAGTATATTATGTACGGCGGTAAGGTCTTATGGCTTATCGACCCCATGTTCGCCAGTATGGATTCCATACAAAACAGCGAGATGACTGTTGCTGTAGAAAAGCCGCTAGATATACAGAGCCAGTTGTTTACATACGGGGCAAAACTTAATAACGATTTGGTTACCGATATCGTTTCAGCCTCGATTCCGCTCAGGACAGGGCAGGTGGGCAACAAACCGCGCATAGATTTCTTCCAGTGGTATTATTTCCCCCTGGTAACGCCCACCTCCTCACACCCTATTGTCAGAAACCTGAACGCTATCAAAACCCAGTTCGTGAGCAGCATCGACACTACTATTGGAGGCGTAAAGAAAACCGTTTTGCTGCAAACCTCCCCATATTCCAGAACTCTGAAGTCGCCTGCGGTGATAAATCTGGGGATACTGCGCCAGGAACCCGACGAAAGACTTTATTCCGGGCCAAGAAAAAATATTGCCGTCCTGCTGGAAGGCAACTTCTTATCCGATTTCAGAAACAGGATGCCTCCCGAGATAGCCGGCAATAAAGAAATAGGCTTTAAGGAAGTAAGTAAGGAAACGGAAATGATAATTGTTTCCGATGCCGACATAATCAGGAACCAATTCCACATCCCCGAAGGCTATCCGCTACCTCTTGGTTACGATCAATATACCCGCCAAACTTATGGCAACAAGGAGTTCATCCTTAATGCAATGAGTTATCTGGTTGACGGAAAAGGACTTATAGCATCACGGGCAAAGGAGACACGACTTCGTTTGCTCGACAAAACAAAGATAAACAACAATAAGCTTTTATGGCAGACAATAAATATCGTCGTTCCATTATTACTTATATTCATACTGGCCACTTTGATGATCTGGAGCAGAAAAAGAAAATATTCACGTTAAAGAACCTCTCAATGAAAAAAAACCGTTCCATCATAATTATCACGATTGTTCTTGTTATTGCTGCTGTCGCACTGCTTATGCAGGATAATTATAGTACTTTAAAAAAATACGAAACCGATTTTTCCGTTTCCGATACGGCGACGATCAGCAAAATTTTTATTGCCGACAAAAGCGTAAACTCCGTCAGCCTTAATAGGCGGGGCAATCAGTGGTTTATAAACGACACGAAACTTGCCAATCAAAAAATCGTAAACACCTTGCTTTCGACACTTAAAAAAATAAAGGTAAAGTCCCCCGTTTCTTTGGCAAGCCATAATTCCGTCATCAGGCGCATGTCGTCGATAGGCAAAAAAGTTGAAATCTACCAGGAAGTTTATCGAATAGATATATTTGGCATCCGCTTGTTTAAACACGAGAAACTAACCAAAGTGTTTTTTGTCGGCGATGTTACGCAGGACAATCTAGGAACCTATATGCTGATGGATGGCGCCGAGAGGCCATTTATAGTTTACCTTCCAGGCTTCAGGGGGTTCATTAGCACTCGCTTCTCCCCCATCTCCGACGATTGGCTGAGCCATGTTGTCTTCAACAAAAAACTCGCCGACATCAAAAGCTTGAGGCTTTCGTTCACCGGAAAGGATTCGTTGGGCTTTGAATTAAAGGTCAGGGATGCCATGGGCAATTATGAGATCACACGTCTGTTGGACGGAAGCAAAGTAAAATCGTACGACACCCTGAAGGTGCTGAACATGCTGACGTCATTTGCCGATTTGCGTTACGAATCGAGGCTGAACAACATATTGCTGCCACAAACCATGGACTCCATTATCCACTCCCCTACCCTGTTCGAGATTACTTTGGTCGGAACCGATGATGATACAACTTTCGTGAAGACTTTCCAAAAGAACAGGCTTCCCGAAGCCATAGCAAATCAATATGAAAAGCTAGTGCCCGTTGACCACGACAGGTTTTACGGTTTAATAAACCATGACGAGGACTTTGTTTTGATGCAGTTTTATGTTTTCGACAAAGTGCTATACCCCTTGGACTATTATTTAAAATAATAGGGCTATTTTAAAATTCGGCAATTATGCTCTGCTGTGCTTTTACCTTATCGCCTATGTGCACTTTGATTTTTGCATCTGTTGGCAGGAAGAAATCCACACGGGAGCCGAACCTTATTATACCAAATTCATCACCTTGTACGGCCTTATTGCCTACATTGGCGTAAGACACTATCCTTCTGGCCATTACACCCGCAATCTGTCTTATTAATATGCTTTTGCCGTTTCCATGTTTTATGACCAGGGAGTTCCTCTCATTCAATTCGGATGATTTCGGGTTTTTTGCGAACAGGAATCTACCCGGGTGATATTTCGCATAAACCACCTCGCCATCAAAGGGATACCAATTTACATGTACGTTGAAAGGCGACATAAAAACCGACACCTGTATGCGTTTTTCATTATAAAACTCCTTTTCAAAAGTCTCTTCAATAACAACTATCTCGCCATCGGCTGAAGAAAGAATGCTATTGCCACCTCTGTTAACTTGTCTGTTCGGGATTCTGAAAAAACTTACTGTCCACACAAATTCGACAAAAAAACCGATATAGAGAAAATATCTTAAACCTTGGACATTAATGAATCGCGAGACAACAAAAGATAAAACCGCCATCAGCACAAAGGATGCTAATATTACTTTCCTGCCTTCTATATGGAATCTCATCTACTAAATAAGGTTTAAATAAACAAAAACAAAAGGAGTGGCAAACAATACCGCGTCGAACCTGTCGAGCACTCCGCCGTGACCGGGGAAGATATTCCCTGAGTCCTTAACTCCGGCATTGCGTTTCAAAAGAGATTCGGCTAAATCCCCATAAGTCCCGCTTACCGAGATTATCGCTGCCAGTACCAGCCAGTCGATGATTGATAGCTGAGGATAGAATATCGACATAATATAAGCCGATGCCTGGGCGAAAACAAATCCGCCAACACTTCCCTCCCAAGACTTTTTTGGCGAATGCTTCTCAAACAGCTTGTGCCTTCCGAATTTAGAGCCTGTTAAATAAGCAAACACATCATTGGTCCAGATAATCACAAACATCCCGATTAATATTCCACTTTGTAAACCATCAATTTGATGGCTATAGAACAAGGAATTCATCAGCCCGAATGGGACGACGACAAAGATAATTGCTGAAAACACAGAGCCTATCCGCTTCCAGTCGGGCTTTTGCTGATTATATAGCCCGAAAACTATTTGAAGAAAAATTATTGGTATCCCAACAACCAAATTCCTGACATCTACATATCCCAAGCCTATGAACGCTATTAAAAAGTAAATCGCCAAACCCGATATATAGTACAAAACTGTTCCGCTCAGCCCTAAATCAATTTTTTGCAACAAATAAAATTCCCGCATTCCAACTATTGTGAAAAACGCAAATAAAATTAAAAATGCCAAGGGGTGCAGCAGTATCGAACCTATTACCGTGACGAGGAATATTATCCCTGTTATTGTTCTGACTTGAATATCTTTCAAACGAAAATTTCCTTTTTAACGGAGGCAAAAGTACAAAATAAAGTAAAACGGAAAATTCAGCCCGCTTGACGATGTTTTCAATTAAGTGCAAATTTGTTTCACTTGTTCAAGGAAGTAGATTCCCATCACATATCATCAACCGCAAAAACAATAAGTTCCTTCGGGCCATGGGCCCCCATAACAAGTGTTTTTTCGATGTCGGCAGTACGGCTCGGCCCGGTAATTAAAGTGATTTGTGAGGGTAGTTTTTCGTATTTCTTTTTCATATTTGACAGTGCGTCGCGCAACTCGTTAACAATCTGCGACATAAACGCAAAAACAATATGCACCTCAGGAAAGACGAACATCCTCCTTCCCGAAGACAAGCCGGAAGAGACCATAACGCTACCGAACCTGGCAACAAGATAATCGCATCGTGTTATTCCGCCTATCTGGCTGTTGAACTTATCTGCTGAATGCTCAACATTCACCCCTGCCGAAGCAAGAAGGGATATCAGTTTCTCATCGACCGAATATATGCTTTCCCAGCCCTTGTCATCTATCAGGAGTTTTATTTTCGATGCAAAATCCATTTCATTTTCGCAATAAACGAAATTCCCGCCGTTTTCTTGAAGCTTGTTCACAAAGGTCATTTCGGGCTCATCGCCTATATCCACCAATATATCCGATTTGAAATCAATATCCTGGAACGGGTTTTCACCCTTAGTTATAAGAGCGTTTCTAATTTCCTTGAGTATTTTCTCCTTGGTCGTACTTTCTTCCATAAGCTCAAACCTAATCCGCTAATAAAACACTATTATCCAAATTATCAGGCCTTCTTTTCCTCATCACCTGTATTGGCATCATCATTCGTTTCCCCAGCTAATTTTTCAGCAGTTTCTTTTTTCTTGGCAGAGGTCTTTTTGGCAAGTTTTTGATTTTCTATATTCTTTTCGGTAAGCTGTTTAACAGAAGGCTCGTCACCGGGTTTGTTACTGATAAGGATGTTCTCGCCCCATGGGCGCTTACCAAAGACTTCCTCCAGGTCGTCGCTGAAAATAACCTCCTTCTCAAGTAATTTCTCAGCCAGTTTTTCCAAGCCTTCTTTATTATCCTTCAATATCTTAATAGCACGATCGTAAGATTCCTGCACCATAACACTAATTTCGCTATCGATAATCTCATTGGTTTTCTCGCTGAAGGGTTTGTTGAACGAATACTCCTGTTGTCCTGATGAGTCGTAGAAACTAAGGTGGCCCACCTTTTTGCTGAGCCCGTAATATGCAACCATGGCATAGGCTTGCTTGGTAACCTTTTCCAGGTCGTTTAGGGCCCCGGTCGATATTTTCCCGAACACCACCTCCTCGGCAGCCCTTCCGCCAAGCGTGGCAGTCATTTCGTCCAGCAGCTGCTCATAGGTCGTGATCTGCCTCTCATCGGGCAGATACCAGGCAGCACCAAGCGATTTGCCCCGCGGCACAATTGTAACCTTCACCAAAGGATGTGCATATTCGAGCAGCCAGCTTATTGATGCATGACCTGCTTCATGATAGGCAACAACTTTTTTCTCGTTTGGCGTGATAATCTTATTTTTCTTTTCCAGTCCCCCGATAATCCTGTCGATGGCATTCATAAAATCCTCGGGCATTATTTTCTCGTTGCTCTGCCTTGCGGCGATGAGGGCCGACTCGTTGCACACATTGGCTATATCGGCACCTGAGAAACCCGGTGTTTGTCTTGCCAGGAAATCGAGGTTTACGCTGCCGTCCAGTTTAAGAGGTTTCATGTGAACCTGAAAAATCTCTTTTCTTTCCTTCAGATCAGGGAGCTCAACGAATATCTGGCGATCGAAGCGTCCGGCGCGCATTAGTGCCTTATCGAGTATGTCCGCCCTGTTGGTTGCTGCAAGAATTATCACGCCTGAGTTCGGCGTAAAGCCATCCATCTCCGTAAGTAATTGGTTAAGTGTATTTTCCCTTTCGTCATTGGAGCCTGTCATCGGGCTTTTCCCCCTGGCGCGGCCAATGGCATCAATTTCGTCGATAAATATTATACTGGGTGCTTTCTCTTTGGCTTGTTTGAACAGATCCCTGACCCTGGACGCGCCAACGCCAACGAACATCTCAACAAAGTCGGAGCCCGAAATGGAGTAAAAAGGCACATGGGCCTCGCCGGCAACTGATTTTGCCAATAAGGTCTTTCCGGTGCCGGGAGGGCCCACCAGCAGCACCCCTTTGGGGATTTTGCCACCAAGCCTTGTATATTTATCAGGTGTTTTAAGGAAATCGACTATCTCCGTTATTTCCACTTTGGCCTCTTCAAGTCCGGCAACATCCTTAAACGAGATGTTCACGCTTGTTTTCTTGTCGTACATCTGCGCCTTCGATTTTCCTATATTGAATATTTGCCCTCCGGCGCCACCTCCTCCGCGGCTCATGGAGCGCATGATGAAAAACCAAACCCCGACAATTAAAAGTATCGGGAATATCCATCCTATGATCTCCCCGCTCCAGTTGTGCCGAACCTCATTCTCAACATAAATGGGATCGGTAGTGTTTTTTTGCGAAGCCTCTATACGTTCAACGAATTTATCGGGTGATGTAACATTATAATAATATTGCGGGCTTTTTTGCCCGAATGTTGTTTGTCCCTTTACATCCTTGTATTTATCGGTGTTTAGCAAGTCGGGTTTTATAAAGATCTCGGCCGTCTCCTTATTGACCAGGATTATCTTTTCTACATCCTGGTTTTCAAGCATCTGCTTTAATTCGCCCCAGCCGGTTTTTTTTGCTCCCTCGTCAAGGTTAAGCATGGGGAACCCAATTATTATTAGTGCTAAAATTCCATATATCCAATAAAAATTGAATTTTGGTTTTTTTCCGCCGCCACCGGTAAAACCCGCAAAAGGGTTTTTGTTTTCGTTGCCCTTATTATTGCTGTTTTTTGTATTTTTAGTATTGTCTTTTTTTTCTTCTGCCATTATGTCAAAATATTTAATAAATGCGGCTCAGGCCACATCTTCATATATCTTAATTACACCGTCAGCCCACAGATCCTCAAGTTTATAGAAGTTTCTTATATCCTCTAAAAATATGTGGACAACAATGTCGAAGTAGTCTATCAAAATCCATTCCGAATTTTCGTACCCTTCCCTGTGGAAAGGCTTTACTTCAAGTTCTTCTGAAACGCATTTTAAAATATTATCGTAAATACTGTCCACCTGGGTAGTGGAAGTTCCGCTACAAATCACAAAATAATTCGTTACCGAGTTCTCAATTCCCGAGATATCGATACTAATGAGGTTTTTCGCTTTCTTTTCTTGCATTGCGGATATAAGTGTTTGCAGCAGGATCTTGGTTTCTTTGTCAACTGTCTTTTTTACCATAAACATTTTAAATTCAGAGAACAAAAATAATGAATTTGCCTGTTTAATCTTAAAACTTTATACTTTAGTCGAAAATTTAAGGTTTTTTGTAAGAAAACGCAGATTATAAGCATGGATTTCCAGATCGAAGAAATAGAAAGCTTAGGCTCCACCAACGATTATTTATTCGACATTATTGCCGGTGGTGATGTAAAAGAAGGTAAAATAATTATTGCCCGAAACCAGTTAAAAGGCAAAGGAACATCTAACAACAAATGGGAAAGCGAAGCAGGCAAGAACCTTACCTTCAGTATCTTGGTCAAACCTGACTTTATTATGGCCGAAAATCAATTTGTCATCACACAAATAGTCTCGCTGGCATTGACAAACAGCTTGTCATGTTTTCTGGACGAGGATAAACTAAAGATAAAGTGGCCGAACGACATTTATTATTCCAATGGGAAACTGGCCGGGATACTAATTCAAAACATCATTAAGGGCTCCACTATTTCGCATTCCGTAATTGGCATTGGCCTAAACCTTAACCAGGAACGTTTTTATTCCGGTGCGCCCAACCCTGTTTCAATGGTACAAATAGCCAACAAAACATTTGACCCAAAAGATGTTTTAAAGAAAATCCTGGAATCCTTCGAGGAAAACTATTATCGTTTTATGCTGTTTCCCAAAACAAAATGGCTTGAAAAATCTTATCTCGATAAAATGTTCAGGTTTAATAATTTATCTGAGTTTACCGAAAACGCGCGGGCATTCAAGGGCAGAATCAAGGGCATTGACAATTATGGGAGGTTGATTGTCATTAAACAAAATGGTGAAGAAAAATTTTATGGCTTCAAAGAAATCGAGTTTGTAATTTAAAGCCTTCACGGCTTGGTGGCCCAACTTTTTTATTTCTTGCCACTGCGGTTCCAAGCAGGATTCCTAAAAAGCCTTATTGAGGTTTTCGGCCATTACGTTGACAAGGTTTTCCAAAGGCCTTTTGGCCATCATGGCAAGCATCGGGTTAAGATCGGCCTCAACATCAACGCCACCGATGGTTTTTTGCTCGTTCAAGCTATCTTCAACAAGCTTAACGTTCAAACTAAATTTGAAAGGGGCCTTTCCTTCAGGAATAATCCTCAAGGCTGAAAAAGGAGTCCTTTCCTCAAATTTCAAGCTCAGGTCGGCCATGCCTTTTATCGTAAACGAACAAGCATCGGTATCGGACTTCCAATTCACGATTTGCTCGGGCATGAGATTCTCATAATTGTTAAAATCATTTAAGAATTCATATACCTTTTTCTTACTGGCGTTAATACTCACTTTTTTGCCTTCGATGTGCATAATATTATATTATTTAGTTGTTTATTAAAATAGTGAAAGAGGCTATTTTCTTGCATCGCTCCATGCCTGTGGATCTTTGCGCCAATCCATCAGGGGCAGTAAATCGCTATTGGAAATATAATTGCCCTCAGTAGCAATTTTAACCAAATTCTCATAATCTGAAAGCGTAACCAATTGACAGTTAGCCTTTTCAAAATTCTCAGCAGCCTTCAGCAGACCATAAGTAAAAATGGCGACCATGCCTTTTACGCTTGCGCCCGCACCGCGCAAGGCATCAACGGCCTTAAGGCTGCTCTTTCCTGTCGAGACCAGGTCCTCAATAACAACAACCGATTGCCCCGGGTTGATCACGCCTTCTATTTTATTAGTCATTCCGTGTTTTTTCTCCGACGACCTAACATAAACCAATGGCAGACCCATTGCTGCCGCAACCAATGCTGCTTGCGGAATCCCTGCTGTTGCAACCCCGGCAATAACATCAACTTCGCCAAACTTGTCTTCAATGGCTTCAACAATCTGTTGGCGGATATAGGTACGTATCTTAGGAAATGAGAGTGCAATCCTGTTGTCGCAGTAAATTGGCGACTTAAGTCCTGAAGCCCATGTGAAAGGCTCGGCATTATTAAGTTTTATTGCTTTAATTTGCAGAAGCGATTCTGCAACTTTAGCGGCTGAATCCGAATTATAAATCATGGGTGCAAATGTATAAAGTTTTTATTAACGACTTATTAATTGTCCTTAAATCGGAAGGCATTGATAACACTACTGATAACGAAGTTATTACGATAGGAAATCCTGACATTTTGAAGGATTTTATCGGCCAATTGCTTAGTGGGGATATAACAAGCGACAAGATTCTGGTTGCATCGAATGCCGATGAGCTTTTCGATGCGTTTTCTTCCTACTTCAGGCTTATTGACGCTGCCGGCGGGTTAGTGCTCAATAAAAACTTAAAAGTCCTGTTCATAAAACGTTTCGGCCTTTGGGATTTCCCAAAAGGAAAAATGGAAAAGGGGGAAAGCCCGGAGGAGGCCGCAATAAGGGAAGTGCAAGAAGAAACATCCGTAAAAGGGCTTGAAACAACACAACAGCTTCCATCAACATGGCATGTTTATAAAATGGATGAAAAGTGGGTCTTGAAGAAAACCTTCTGGTTTGAAATGAGGACCGATAGCGACTCGAAGCTAATTCCCCAAAAAAAAGAAGATATCGAAACTGCCGAATGGCGAAACCAGGAAGAAGCGGAAGAGCTTCTGAAATTATCATATCGCTCACTGAGGGAGGGCTTTAAAAACTATTTTAATTATTGATGAACAAATATTACTTTTACATATTAAATAAAACTGATTTTCATGATGGATAAAATTGCGATCTTTCCCGGTTCCTTCGACCCTATTACGCTCGGACATGTTTCAATAGTTAAGAGGGCAGCACCTTTATTCGACAAAATTATTGTTTCAATAGGCATAAACTCCTTAAAGAATTATATGTTCTCAGTGGAAAAACGAAAAAAATGGATCATGGAGGTATTTAAGGGTCTTGAAAATGTTGAAGTTGAAACCTATGAGGGCTTAACCATTGACTATTGCAGAAAAGTGGGGGCAAACTATATTTTAAGAGGCCTGCGCACCGCCGCCGATTTTGAGTTTGAGCGGGGAATAGGGCAGGTCAACCACATGATGAGCGACAATATCGAAACCGTATTCCTCTTAACAGAGGCCAAATACACACCCATAACTTCTTCCATTGTTCGCGATGTTTTTAAAAACGGTGGCGACGTATCAAAATTAATTCCTTCTGAGCTAACATTATAGTATTGTAAGCGTTGATGGCATAACACAAAATTTATCAATTGAAAAAACTTATTTTATTTCCAATCCTTTTACTGATACTAAACGTATTCAGCCAAGATATCGAAATTTCCGGCAACGCTTTGGGCTCGAAAAACCAATTGGTGCGGTTAATTTCTCTTGAAGACCAGTTTTCTTCCCTGGAAAAAACTATCGCCACCGCACGAACCGGCGAAAACGGGGAATTCCACTTAAAAAGCAAGATAGCAGGGCTTCGTATGGCTTTAGTTGCGCTGGACTTGAAAAAAGCCGAGATTTTTTTGCAATCCGGCGACAATGTGCGATTACAGTTCTTGGAGGACACATCCTCAGAAAACAAGTCGATCTACGAACAACAGCCTTTGCAATATGAATTCTTGTCGCCCAATGCTTTAAACACCAATATCCAAAATTTCAATATTGTTTACAATAATTTTCTTTTGCGGAATTTCATAAAGCTTTCGAGGTCGAGAAACAACAAGCTCATTATCGACTTCAAGCATGAAACGGATTCGATGTTCGGCAATTTCGACAACGGATTTTTCAAGGATTACAGAAGATACAAAATAGCATCCCTTGAGCTGGCAAGTCGTAAAAAAAACGAGATCAAGCTTATAAATGAATACTTTCTGAACAATAAAATATTATATGACAATATAGAGTACAGTAGTTTATTCAAGGAAGTCTTTAATAATTACTTATTGTCGGGCAAAAGCGGCATCGACTATGCAAAACTCGTGGAAACGGTAAACTATTCATCGGGCTATAAGCAATTCGACCAATTAATTTCACAAGGGAACATCCAACTTGCCAATGACGATCGGTTGAGGGAGCTTATTGGGATTATAGGTTTGGCAAAATTTTATAACACAAGGGGCTTCAACCGGAACAACGTGATTAAGCTGCTTCGGCAAGTAGGGCGCAACAGCAGTTTCGGTGAGCATAGGATTATTGCCGGCAACTATATCGCAAAGCTTCAAAAACTAGTTTATGGTTCTCCATGCCCGCGGTTTTCGCTTAAAAGCCAGGAAGGCAAAATAATTTCCGACGATAGTTTAAAAGGCAAATTCACCTTGCTCATGTTTATGAAAGAAAACTCACGGATATGCATTTCACATATCAGCATGATAGACGAGATCAGGCAGATGTTCAATTCCAGGTTGAGGATAGTAAGCCTTGTAAAAGGAGACACCCGGAAGATAAACAATTATATGTATGAGCGGGATTACGAATGGCCTATAGCACGAATAGACGACATATTGCTCTTGGAAAAGTTCAATATAAAAGTATTCCCGTCATACGTTTTATTAAATCCCGACGGGAGCATCGCCTCGGCAACAGCACCCATGCCTGACGAAAACCTGGCCAACTTCATTAATGCGCTTATGAAAAAATGGGAGGCAGGAAACTGAGGGAGCCCGGAGTTCAGTGAGCCATGCCCGGGACAGGGGGCTTAATTCCACCATCCAAGGTATTCAGCTGCAAATTCGTAGCTTCAAGTGCTTTGGGGCGATGCATGCAATAATGATTTTTAAAAATATTCATTTGGTATAATCTGAAATCAGAGTATTTTTGCCTAATGCAAATGCTAATGGAATAATTATTGATATCCAATAGCCTCAATCTTTTTAAGACAAGGAAATGTTAAGTATAATAAAGAAGATGTTCGGTGATAAGGCGACAAAGGATCTAAAGGTTCTGCAGCCTTATGTTGACAAAGTGCACCAAGCCGAAAAAAATATCTCGCAGCTCGATAATGATCAGCTCAGGGAAAAAACCCAGGAATTCAAGAGGAGGATTAAAGAATATATATCAGCCGAGGAGCAAGAAATAAAGGAACTTAGAGACAAACTGGAATCCGATTCCGGCATAAGCGTAAACGAGAAAGAATCGATTTATTCCCAAATCGACAAATTGGAGAAAAAATCTTATGACAAAAGCCAGGATATCTTGGATGAAATTTCACCCGAGGCTTTTGCCGTCATGAAAGAAACGGCTAAACGCTTTTCCGAGAATGACGTGATAGAGGTAACTGCCACTGATTTCGACAGGGACCTGGCCTCAAAAATGGCAAACGTAAACATAAATGGGGACAAAGCCTACTTTGACAATCAATGGGTTGCCGGCGGCAACCTCACTAAATGGGAAATGATCCATTACGACGTACAGCTAATCGGGGGAACGGTTTTACATCAAGGGAAAATTGCCGAGATGGCCACGGGGGAAGGCAAAACCCTTGTGGCAACTTTGCCGGTTTACTTAAACGCCCTGCCCGGGAAAGGTGTTCATGTTGTTACCGTCAACGATTACCTGGCTAAGCGCGATGCTGAATGGATGGGCATGCTTTATAATTTCCACGGACTGAAAATAGACGTTATCGACAAGCACGATCCAAACACACAAGCACGTAGGGATGCTTATCTTGCCGACATTACTTATGGCACTAACAACGAGTTCGGTTTCGACTATCTTCGTGACAATATGACAGGAAACCCAGAGGAACTTGTTCAGCGCCCTCATAACTACGCCATAGTTGACGAGGTTGACTCGGTATTGATTGACGATGCACGGACTCCGCTCATTATCTCAGGGCCAACGCCGAAAGGCGACCTACAGGAATTTGACGCACTAAAGGCAGATGTCCAGAAACTTTATAATGCCCAAAAAACACTGGTTACCAAGATATTGGCCGAATCTAAAAGCTTGCTAAGCAAGCCTGCCAACAACGATGAGGTAAAAAAAGGCAGCGATCAGTTGTTCAGGGCTTTTCGCGGCTTGCCTAAAAACAAAGCCCTTATTAAGTTCCTCAGTGAGGAAGGAAACAAAACATTGATGCACAAGACTGAAAACTTCTATTTGCAGGAGCAGGCCAAGAACATGCATATTATCGATGACGAACTTTATTTTGTTATCGATGAAAAGCAAAACTCCGTGGACCTCACGGAGAAAGGAATCGATTTGCTTACCAAATCATACGACGACCCTTCTTTTTTCATCCTTCCCGATATAGGTGCTGAAATTGCCGATATGGAAAAATCCACTCTCAACGAGAAAGAAAAACTTGAGAAAAAGAGCAAGATGATACAGGATTATTCCATAAAATCTGAAAGAGTACATACTGTTAATCAGTTACTTAAAGCATATACCATGTTTGAGAAAGATGTGGAATATGTAATTATGGACAATAAAATAAAGATCGTTGACGAGCAAACAGGCCGCATAATGGAAGGCCGCCGATATTCCGACGGACTTCATCAGGCCCTTGAAGCCAAGGAAAACGTTACTGTTGAAGCAGCGACACAAACTTATGCCACTATCACCCTTCAAAATTATTTCCGCATGTATAAAAAACTTGCCGGGATGACAGGTACGGCAATTACCGAGGCGGGTGAACTATGGGACATCTACAAACTCGATGTTATTGAGATACCAACAAACCGCCCTATTATCCGCGACGACAGGCAAGACTTGATTTATAAGACCAAGCGAGAAAAATACAGTGCCGTGATCGATGAGATCGCTATATTAGTTGAGAAAAAACGCCCGGTCTTGGTTGGCACCACCTCTGTTGAAACCTCGGAACTATTGAGCAGAATGCTTACCAGGAGGCATATCGAGCATAATGTCCTGAACGCGAAACTTCACCAAAAGGAAGCACAAATCGTTAAAGAAGCCGGTCAGGCGGGTATGGTAACAATAGCGACAAACATGGCCGGTCGTGGTACGGACATCAAGCTCAGCAAGGAAGTTATAAAAGCGGGCGGTTTGGCGATCGTTGGTACCGAACGACACGAATCGCGTCGCGTTGACCGGCAGCTGCGCGGCCGTGCCGGACGCCAAGGAGACCCCGGAAGCTCACAGTTTTTCGTCTCGCTCGAAGACGACCTTATGCGCATGTTCGGTTCAGGACGAATTGCCGGAATCATGGACCGCTTAGGACTTAAGGAAGGAGAGGTCATACAACATTCGATGATCACTAAATCCATTGAAAGGGCACAGAAAAAAGTTGAGGAAAACAACTTTGGAATAAGAAAAAGACTGCTTGAATATGACGATGTCATGAACTCTCAAAGAGAGGTTATCTACAAGCGCCGCCACCATGCGCTTTTCGGCGAACGCCTTGCCGTTGATGTGTCGAATATGATATACGATTTATGCGAGCAGGTAGTTAATGATTATAAGAGCCAAAGCGATTATGAAGGTTTTAAGCTAGAGCTTTACCGTACTTTTACGAGCGAAACCCCATTCGAGGAACAAGAGTTCCTGAAATCACCTGTTGACGAACTAATTAATAAAATGTTCGAGAAAGTTTATTCGGCATACAGCGAAAAACGCATTCGTCTGGGCGAGAACACACTTCCCGTGATCAAGGATGTTTACGAAAACCAATCGCAATACGAGAATATCGCCATTCCGTTTTCTGACGGGAACAGAGAAGTACAGATAGTGGCAAACCTTAAAAAAGCAGTTGAAAGCAACGGCACGGAAGTCCCTCTCGCGTTTGAAAAAGGCATATCGCTTTCTACCATCGACAATTCATGGAAAGAGCACCTGCGGGAAATGGACGATTTAAAGCAGTCGGTCCAGAATGCAACTTATGAACAAAAAGATCCTTTGCTGATATACAAATTCGAGTCGTTCAACCTGTTCAAGACAATGCTCCAAAAGATAAACAAAGATGTGGTTTCTTATCTTATAAAAGGGGATATCCTAATCAAGAATCAAGGGCAAATTAGGGAAGCCCGTCTGCCAAGAGGGCTGGACAGGTCGCAAATGAAGGAAGAAAGGGGCGACCTGCTTTCTCAATCCAACAGCAACACAAAGGAGAAAGAAAAACCTCAACCGGTAAGGGTCGAGAAAAAAGTTGGCAGAAACGACCCATGCCCATGCGGAAGCGGCAAGAAATATAAGCAATGTCATGGAAAAAATGTTTAAATTAGCAAAAATTAATTATATGAGTATAAAGTCTGCTTTTCCTACCTTGCTTATTACAAGCATCTTAGTCATTACTAGTACTTGTTGCACAAAAAACAATATCAAGCCCGATTTCCCGGTTTATAGTTACGCAACCACGATAACAAACCCCCCTTCTCATTTTCAGGTCAATTATATAGTCAGCTCTCCTGGCGACAGGACAGCAAACATCACTTTTGACACAAATTCGGTATGGGCCGTCTCAAAATTAGGCGATAAGAGGGTGTTGTACAGCATTAATAACGGTATCGACAACCTGACTATCTCAATCAGCGATACCATTGCTTTCGAAGGTGGAAAACAATATCTGTTTACCGCGAACAATTTTTCGTCAATCAGCATCAGCAACTTTCTTGTAAACTTCAACAAACAAGCGGACGATTACAGTAGTTTCCCAAAAAAGTTTTAATTTATATGAATTGGGCTTCAAAAAATAGAATTGCTCTTTTTATCCTGATTATAAGTTATTTAATATTTGGAAACAATATTGTTTTCGGCCAAGCCGAAAAGGCAGGTAGGCGCCCAACGGTCGGGCTTGTCATGAGTGGCGGGGGAGCCAAAGGATTTGCTTATATCGGACTATTAAAAGTTATGCGCGAAGCCGGGCTGAGGGTTGATTATGTTGCAGGCACAAGTATGGGCAGCATAGTAGCCGGGTTATACGCTGTAGGTTATTCACCCGAGGATATCGAAAAACTTGTTCAGTCGGAAGACTGGGACATGGTGTTAAACGACCTTATCCCAAGAGAAGACATAGCATATTCCGAAAAAGAGTTCGCAAGCGATGCAATACTCACGCTTCCATTAAAAGAAAAAAAACTCGGTCTTATGTCTTCATTCCATGAGGGGCAAGAGGTTGATCAGCTTTTGAACTACTTTCTTTCCCCAGCCTATAACATACAGGATTTCAGCAAATTGGAAATCCCATTCCTCTGTATCGGCACTGACTTGCTTACCGGCGAGGAAGTGGAGCTAAACAAAGGCTATCTTCCTGATGCCATCCGGGCCAGTATGTCGATCCCCGGTTATTTTTCGCCCATGGAAATAGATGGCAAATATATTGTTGACGGAGGTGTCGTTAACAATTATCCGGTAATCAATGTTAAGAACAAAGGAATAGATATTATTGTTGGGGCCGACGTGCAAAGCGGCTTAAAAGATGATATCGCAGACTTGAACTCGGTAACGGCCGTTATTGACCAAATTATCGGTTTTTATAGGGTTGGCGCCAATAAGGCCGGTTATAAGAACACTGATCTGTACATACAATTACCCATGGATTACGGCATGATGGAGTTCACTTCCTACGACTCCATAATTGCCGTGGGCGAAAAAATAGGTCGTCAGCATTTCGCAGAGATAAAAGCCCTTGCCGATTCGCTAAACAATATCGAATACAGGGCCGTCAGGAAGATGAATGCCAAACCGCTTGATTCAGTCTATATAAACAATGTGCTCATCGAAGGACTCGATAAAATGCCAATGTCGTATTTTAAGGATTTCATTAAAGATTATTCGAATAAGAAAATCAGTCTCCTAGAATTAAAAAACAGGATAACTCAAATCTACGGGTCAAAATTCTTTAAGCATATAACATATAAATTACTTCCTGAATACGGCAATACAAACCTTCATGTCTATGTAACCGAGTCCGACCCGGGAAACCTCGCCTTGGCAGTTCACTACGATTATGATTATCAAGGCAGCATTTTAGCAAGTTTAAGTGCAAGGAACATTCTTGGCAAAAGGTCGAAAGTGTTTGCCAGCCTGGTACTTGGCCCCAACCCGAGGCTCAAGGCTTTATATCATTTAAGCAATTCAAACTCTGCCAGTATAGGCTTGGGCATCGACATGTATTCTTTCAACTTCAACGACTACGAGAAAGACGTAAAAAAAGGAAGGTATGCGTTCAACAATTACGCAGTTACGTTTTTTGGAAGCAAGACCTATAAAAACAAGATTTCCGTACGATTGGGCATTACATACGAATATTTCAAGTTTAACCAGGATGTTGTTGTCGATACTGCTTTGATGAAATACGAACACTTTAGCAGTTATGGCACCCCTTTTATTTCTTTTCATGTTGATTCATACAACAAGGTCTATTTCCCGACAAGGGGCTCGAAAGGTATCCTAAAGTTCAAGTATATCGCAAGTTGGTCGAACAACAATTTAAATGACATATTTCAAAGCTCAGCTGTCGCATTCTTGAAATTCGAGCAAAACTTCCCCTTAGCCACACGCTTAACGCTGCGCCCGGGTATATTTGCCGCTTTTACCCTAAAGCAGGAATTATTGCCGCCAATTCAACACTGGATAGGCGTTGGCGGACTGAACCCCAACAATTATGTTGAGACTCAAATACCTTTTACGGGCGTAAACTTTGTACAAAGCTGGGGTTATTACACCTGGATTACACGAATGAAACTGCAATATCAGCTGTTTAAAAAAATATACGTTCTTGGCCGGCTCGATATGGGAATAAACGGCACCAACATAAGTCAAGTTGTCGATATGAAGAATGCCATGTTCGGTTATGGCGTTACAGCAAGTTACGACAGTTATATAGGTCCTGTGGAATTGACGGTGATGGGCTCCAACATCAATCCCAGCCTGTCGTTCTTCGTAAATGTAGGTTTTTGGTTTTAAATTATTGATTATGAGTTATAAAAGAGTACTTCTGAAATTAAGCGGCGAGTCGCTGATGGGAAATCAACAATATGGTATCGATCCCGGAACCTTAAAGTCATATTGCGATGACATAAAGGAAATAGTCGAAAAGGGAGTGGAAGTCGCCATTGTAATCGGCGGCGGAAACATCTTTAGGGGAATGCAAGCTGCTGCCAAAGGCTTCGACAGGGTGCAAGGGGATTATATGGGAATGTTGGCCACGGTGATAAACTCGATGGCCCTTCAGGCAGAACTCGAAAAACAAGGGCTTATGGCTAAGCTGTTGTCAGGATTGAATATAGACCCTATAGCCGAGTCAACAAGCGGCAGAAAAGCCAAACAGTATTTAAATGACGGATACGTTGTTATAATCGGAGGCGGGACCGGAAACCCGTTTTTCACAACAGATACTGCTTCGGCACTGAGGGGCATCGAGATCGGAGCCGACGTCTTGCTTAAAGGAACAAGGGTGGACGGTGTTTATACTGCTGACCCCGAGAAAGACCCCAAGGCAGTTAAATATGAAAAAATCAGTTTTGACGAGGCCTATGACAAGAACCTGAAAATAATGGATATGACGGCATTTACCCTTTGCAGGGAAAACAACCTGCCCATACTCGTGTTTGACATGAACCAAAAGGGAAATCTTGGAAAAGTCCTTGAAGACACTTCGAGGGGAACCATTGTATCCAACTAAAAAAATGTTTCTTTTAAACAAAAACAAAATCTCGGCCGACAATGCAATTGTCGTGTTTATTATCGCAATAGCATCCTTGTTAAGGCTTTACAATTTCTGGGACTTGCCATTCATGCATGATGAATTTAGTGCAATACTCCGAACCCACTACAGCAATTTTCATGACCTAATCGAATATGGCGTTAAACAAAACGACAGTCATCCGGCTGGCGTTCAGGTTTTTATATATTATTGGATAAAACTTTTCGGCCTTAGCGAATGGTCTTTGAAGCTACCGTTCATTATAAGCGGAATAATTTCGGTTTATCTTGTTTATCGTATTGGACAATTATGGTTCGGGAAGCAGACCGCCGTTTTTTCGTCGCTTGTTTTTGCAATTATCCAATATACTGTGTTTTACAGCCAGCTGGCTCGACCCTATAGTCCGGGCTTAATGTTTGTTTTATTGTCAACATTCTACTGGACCAAGCTGATTGTCAATAAGCAATTTACGACAAAGGCTATTGTTCCCTATATCTTGGCCGCCGTTGCGGCTTCGTACACCCATGCGTTTTCCTTGTTTTTTGTCTTAATTCAAGGTTTGACAGGTTTGTTGTTTTTTAAAATTAAGGATCTCCGGAAATATGTGCTTGCCAACATCATAATTCTAATATTATACATTCCCCAGGCCCCAATCTTCCTGGCCCAGTTGGGCAGAGGTGATATAGGTGGCTGGCTGGCTGTTCCCAAAAATGATTTCCTGCTGCATTTCCTAGCATATAGCTTCAACTTCTCGCAGGTATTTTATTTTACCATTATAATATCTGTATTCTTTTTAAGTACTTCCTCGAAAACAACAAAGCCTGGCAGAAACAAATTTAGATGGGTTGCTATATCCTGGTTCCTAACCGCTTATCTAACAGCACATCTATATTCCGTTTATCGCAGCCCCATTCTTCAATACTCTACTTTATTATTTGTTTTTCCGTTCTTGATTTTATTGATGTTCTCGTTTGTCGGCAATATCAAGAAGAATATGCAATTTTCGTTTATTGCGCTTTTAGCGGTTGTTGGAATATTCAGCCTTGTTTTCGGCAGGCAGCATTATAAAATCATGTACCGGCAGGGGTTTGATGGTATTGCGGAAAACCTCTCAAACGATATCAATAAAATAAACCCACAGGGGTCTGCGGTGATACTGCAGGCGCCTGAGCCCAGGATGTTTGATTA
This sequence comes from Chlorobiota bacterium, assembly GCA_013151215.1. GTDB lineage: Bacteria > Bacteroidota > Bacteroidia > Bacteroidales > F082 > BM524. The sequence goes on from JAADIS010000017.1 coordinate 37,520, forward strand.
TTATCTCCTAAAAAACCATCTCGACACAAATTATTTTAAAATTACCCTTGACAACAAAGCTGCTGACCTGATTGAATTTTTAGAAGAAAAAAAGCCGGAAACGGTATTTTTCGGCTGGGCCGATTATTCCGATCTAACATATTTGGCTATTTTGAGAAATAGGTATAAATATGTCTTAAAACGGAAAAGCTTCTTCAACTCAGAGTATTTTGTGTTGTCAAACTTGATGTTTGGCGACACGGTTAATATCGAAAGGCATCTTATAGGAATGGCAGGCGCCAATAACTCCAAACCTATTTATAAGTCACGATTGCCGGGCTTTAGCAAATCGGTGGAAATACAAACCGATTCGGCCCGATTCAAGAAATACAATGTCATAAATGTTCTAGCAAAGATCAGGCATGCCGACAGTAACACTAATGCGCTGTTGGTAATGGACTTACAAGACAAGAACGGAAGGTCCGTTTGGTGGACAGCGTCCGGGCTGAAGAATTTTATGACAAATGAGCAGGATTCGGGCTTTATTGCTATAAACTCGAAGAGACTGCTAAATCATTATCCAATATCAGAGGGAAGTATATTAAAAGCGTATATCTGGAAACAAGACAGCAGTTACCTGGAAGCTGAAAGCATTCAGTTGTATTTATCGAATATCGAAGCAGTTGAGCTAGGCCTTTATGAAAAACTTTATTGATGATAATTTTATTTGTCAGCATTGCAAATTTATTAATAGAAATGTTAAATTTGTGCTGAGAAAAATTTTATATCATGACTGACGATTCAATATTATGCCTTGAGGAAGCTGAAGAAGGAATGAACCATTCCATGGAGCATTTGAAAAAAGCATTTCAAAAGATCAGAGCGGGCAAAGCCAGTCCTGCAATGCTCAATGGGGTGCTGGTAGATTATTACGGGACCAAGACACCGATTGAAAGAACTGCAAACATAAGCACCCCCGATGCCAGGATGATTGTAGTCCAGCCTTTCGACAAAAGCAGCATTCATGAAATTGAAAAAGCGATAATGAACTCAGGTTTGGGGTTTAACCCAATGAACGAGGGGGAATTATTGAGGATAAATGTTCCAGCCCTAACAGAGGAACGCAGGAAAGAATTGGTAAAGCAGGCGAAATCGGAAGCAGAAGACACAAAAATAGGAATTAGGAACACGCGCCGGAGCGCAAATGACGAAGCCAAAAAACTTGAGAAAGAGGGCGTGTCGGAAGACGAGGTTAAAAACTTAATGGATGAGATTCAGAAACTTACGGATAAGTATATAAAAAAAGTGGATGATTATTTCGAGCTAAAGGAAAAAGATATCTTAACAGTTTAATTCTGCATCTTGCGGCTTTCGGGTTCAATTCTTTCAGCCTTTTTAGGTTTTCTCCTGTCCCAGAATTTTCTTTTTATTGTTTGAGCAAATTTAAATCCCATCTTAGCCATGCTCAAGGCACTCACAAAAGTGTTATAACTTGTTTGAAACGCCTGAAAGCCAATATTTTTCAATGTATAAACATCACCAAGGCCATTTATTGATTTTGCCAGCTGCTTTTCGTGATTTAATAGTGATTCCTTTGCGAAGATAATTTTAGCATCAAGCATTTCTGCCGATTCAAAGGTCTCCCTCTTTACAACGGAACTAGAGTCAGAGTATAATATATTTCCGAACATCTTTCGTATAGGCTTAAATATCAATGCCTCGCGAGCCGTAAAAACAACAGATGCGATAAATGCATAAAATCCTGCAACTATTAAAAACCCGATATACATACTACCGGGATAAACTTTTGAAAACCACCAAACAAACCCAAAAGACAGAAAAAAAAGCACTAGAAAACCTAGGGATACCAATATCATCAACAAGACAAAGTAGGAGGAAAACTCCCCTATTTTTTTTGATAGTACAAGTTTGTTGTAACTTAGCTGCTGATCGAGATAAGCTCTTAATTCATTAAAAGTATCTTTCAACGGGGCGGTAAACTCAGTATATTCCCTTTGTTTCCCGGTCATTATGCTTTTTTGGCATCCTTTGATTTCACCTCCTCGACCTTTGCCTTCACATTTTCGAGGGCATCTGTAACGGTTTCTTTAAAGTCGTCGAATTTATCCTGAAGATCTTCAGTTAAATCCTTCGATTTATCTTGTAATTTCCTGCGGGTCTCCTCGCCCGAATCCGGTGCATAAAGCAACCCTGCTATTGCTCCTGCTACTGCCCCTATTGCCAATCCTGCAATAAAAGCAAATCCTCCTGAACTATTGTTACTCATGGTATATTATTTTAATGCTTATGTATTATGGTTTATATTCCTCTTTCCTTGATAAAAAATCGTTTAATCTCATCCTTTGCCTAAACTGTCGGATTACAACTTTTATTACCGTATAAGTTGGTATAGCAAGAATCATTCCAGCTATTCCTGAGATTTTCCCTCCCACAATGATAGCCAAAAATATTTCTACGGGATGTGCCTTTACGCTTTTCGAGTAGATCTGTGGCTGAAGGACGAAATTATCGACCATGTTTGCTCCTCCGAATACTGCCGCGACCACTATTACGGTGTACCATAAACTCTCATAATCACCAATTCCCATAACTGACAATCCAGCTAAAATTATTCCGATCAGCCCTCCTATCAACGGGCCTAAATATGGGATTATATTCATTAAACCACCTATAAACCCAATTAATATCGCATTGGGAATGCCAAATATCAACAAACCGGTGGCTTCCAGCGTCATCATTATCCCCACCTCTATCAAAATACCGTGAAAATAACGGACTAGCAAGAATTTTGAATCGTGCAATACCTGTTCTACGTTGGGCATCTGCTTATCGGGGACTAGCATCAACAATGATCGTTTTGCCAAATCGATCTCCAAAAGGAAATAATAAGTCAAGAACACGATTATAAAAACCCCCATCAATACCGAACCGGTGCCGCTCACAAGGTTCGCGAAGAAATTTGTAAACTTGGCCAAATCAACAACGTCAACTAATTGTTCCTGAAAATATTGCACAAAACTCGATTGAGGATCAACAACATTATACTGTACCAGGAACTCGTAGAAGCCTTTCATGGAGTTCTGAAAATACTCGCTCATGCTCTCAACATCAATGGAGGCTATAACATTTGCCTGCGATATTATTAACGGAACGATCAGAACAAGGAATAGGCCAATGCCGATAATTATGCTCAACAATGTTATCGCAGCACTTAAACCGTGCGGCATGTTTCTATTGCCAAACTTAATCCTGTCCAATCTTTTAACAACGGGTGAGCCAATCATCGAAAGGAAGATAGCCGCTAAGATGTAAGCTACTATATCCATAAAATACCAACCCATAAAAGCCACAATGGCAATGGCGGATATAGGTTTGAGATATTGGAAATATTTTTCGTTCATTTATATAAATATTTTTTCGCCCGTAAATTTAACAAAAAAAACTTTCCCATTTATGGAAAATTCCACTTCTGTTGCCCTAAGTCGCCTCAGGGCTTGTTTTTGTTAGCTATTTCATTAATTATCAGCTACTAATGACATTTTTTTTAATTTCTCCATTTCCAAGCCTAAAAATCAGAATGCATAATACAGGCTGATTTTATAAGCGAAATTCTTGTAATTATCATCAAAACTATAAGGGCCATAGCGGTACAAAACCCCCAAACCAAGGTCGTAAACTTGAAGGTTGAGCAATTTCCTTAGCATAATGCCCGATTCAAAATAGCCTTTTTCGAGAGTTTTAAAATCATAACCTTTATGATGCCAAGGGTTTTCGAGCGATCCGATGATGATATTTGTGAGCAATAAAAGACGTGGTTTAAAGTTCCCGAATTTAAATAACAGCTCCTTGAAATCGTGTGTCAGGAACAAGGCTGCATACTTATCCGAGAGGAACTCGTTGGTTCTCATAGTCGAGAAACTATAAGGTGCATAAAGCGCAAAAGGCCTGTAAGTCCCGTAGGCGTTGTATAAGTTAGGCGCAGGGATATCACCGGAGATATAACCTACGGCGACACGCCACGTAAACTCCCCGAAGTAGTTTATTTTATGTGTCTTTTGAACTTTAAGATCAAACCTCTCAAACGCAAAGTCGCCGCCTATGCCTGCCACGCCATGAGTAAACTTAAACCATACTACCGGATATCTCGAACCAAACGAGATTTGCCCCTTGGTGGTTTCAATAACTTTCTCGCGGAAAGAAAAACGAAAGCCCAAGCTGAATTCCGAGAAGCTAAACTCGGATATGGGCTCCGTAAACACAGAATTGGAAAAGCTGTAATCCCCGAAAGCCTTTTTGTTGTTGTAATTATACGAGATATTCCATTTAAAATCGCGCGAAGGCCTCAAGCGAAACGAATAACTGATATTCCCACCAATAGTTTTGTTCATCCTGCTAATGAAAAACTTATAGAAGTAATCAGTCTTCCAGGCCTGGAATCTATCATCAAAGAAATCAGCTTCGCCGGAAGCAAAAACGGTATTGTACAGTTCGAGCCTGATTGCCGATTCGGATCTTTTATGCAGTTTTACATTGAAATCAATTCCATATTTTGCCGATTTATCCTTAAAACCATAGCCCCAGTATCCTCCGACCTTAATTTTCTTCGAGAACCTCCCGTTAGTGTGCATGCCCATGCCCAGATAAAGCCCCTCATAATTATTGTAATGCATTAGCTTGTCCAAATCCATATCGAATATCCACAAAGGGACTTTCCCGACCAACAAAGTCTGAAAAGTAGTCGCCATCTTGTCAAAATCGGCTTCCCTCCCCAATGAATCAATGACCCTATAAGTCTCTTTTTCCCTATCAGTAAGGCTATCAACACGATACTCTTGCCAAAACTCACCCTTCCGTTTTGTTGCGCCCTCCTCTATTTCCACTTCGTGATACCCGAATTGCTTCTTTTTGATATCAGGGTTAAGATTAATGTCCCGAATATAGCTCCTGCCCTTGCCAACCAGCGGATAAGACGAATCACCGTCGCTTACCGCCATATTGTTAAAAACAATATCGGTATTCAACTGGTACGGGAACCATTGGTCATCAACTAGCTTATACGCTTGCTGAATCTTAACAGCAATTCCGCTGCTGTCGTCAGGTGGCTGAGCCTTAACATTTTGTATGGCCCATTTATGCTCATTGACATATAAAAAGCCTTTCATTCCCTCGAACCGGCTTTTAATTTTGGGGCGGAACGAAATCATGAATACAGTATCTCCGAGATCCGTAAAGGTAGTGTCCTCGATTAAAAACAGATATTTGTCCTTGCTGCCCTTGCTAATCGGGTTTATATAGCTTTTGCTCAATATGTTTATCTGGGGCTCATAAAAGGACGTTGACTGTAATTGCGATATCATAAAAGCAACCACAGGGTCTTTAAAACCCGAAACCCTTGTGGCCAAAACTGTTTCCTGGTTTAAGTCGGGAGCCATATATTTTCTTTCGCTCACCGTTTCCAACAAAAAAATATCTTGTTTTTTTAGCAAGCCCCTCAAGCGTCTTTGATTTGTATCCATGGCGGCGGTATCCATCGCCATAAGCGAATCTGCTTCAACTGTGATGTTCATCTTATCGTAAGAAACATAAGTGAACTTCTTTATTTTCCTGGGATCGTTTTCATCCCTATGCGAAAGCACACTGTCAATAATCCGGTGTGCGGGGTTTATGCCCGGAAATATTTCAACTTCCCGCAAATGAAATATTTTTGGCACCAGATAAATATAATGCAAGGCTTCACTGCTGTCAACCGCTATGCTTAACGGCTCATAACCAATATACGACAAGTGCAACACACTGCTGCTCTCGTTCAGCGTTACCTCAAATTTCCCATCAATATCGGTTGTGGCGCCAAAGCCATTATCGCTCACAATATTCACAAAAGCCAATGGGCTTCTTTTGTTCTTGTCCTTGACTATTCCTTTATAGGGATGTGTTTGTGCTTCCGACAAAGCAACAAAACCAAACAGAAAAAAAATTGCTGTCAAATACTTTAATCTCACAAAAATTATTTTGTCAAATATAAGAGGAAAACCCTTTTCCTGCAATAAAAATAAATAATCGGTCAAACAATCCCGGAACATAGCCTGATTAATTCATACGTTTAGTTTTATGCAGATGTGAGCTGTCTAATCCTGATGATATAGTAGTCTATTTCAAAGGTTTAGCAACGAAGCAGATGCGTTAAAATAAATGCACTTTATTCAAGCACCTCATCCACAAAACCATATAGGAGGCCTAGTTGATGTTTTCCTTTGGACTGCCCGTATTTTGCCGCTCCCAATATCAACAGCCAGGTAAATACCGAGGCCGGGATGCTCCATAACCATGGGGCATGCATGCCCAAAGACCATTGCGAAAGCCCAAGCGAGGCGCCAAACAAGAACAAAACTATGACTGCCGAATAAAAAAACATAAACATAGTCCATATTTTGGGTTTTGGCCCGGCTACGCCTCTTAGCAAGGATCCATTGTCGGTTTCTTCAATGCTTAAATGCAGCTCCGGCGACCAATAGTGCTGGTGCTCATCCTTAATTTTCAGATATGCGTGGTTCCCCAGAGTACTTCCCACTACATATTCCGAGGGAGCCATCAGCTTCGCGACAATACTTTCCATCAAAAGTGCCGGACTTTTTTCAGACTCAATTTTAAGGCGCGGCCTTAATTTAAGTGATTCCATTGATATGCAATTTAGAACTATTCTATATAGCAAAAATAAAAAAAAGCACCTCCGCACTATTAAAGATGATATATTTTATGTTTTTACGGTTTTTGGCCTCTGCCGCACAATACGGCACCTCAGGCAAAACCAGAAAATACGTTGGTGAACAAAAAGAGCTTAGGCCCATCGGGTCCTAAACTTTACCAAACCTAAATGTTAGCATGTCGCTTTGCGATAAATTAGTAATTTTGTAAAAAAAATCGAAATGAATATTGCTATTTTGAACGCCATATCCCCAGTTGACGGAAGATACCATAACAAGACAAGCGAGCTTTCGGGTTATTTCTCTGAATTTGCCTTGTTCAAATACAGGGCAAAAGTGGAAATTGAATATTTTATTGCTTTGTGCGAACTCCCCTTGCCGGGGACCGAGAATTTCAGGCACGAAATATTTTCCGATCTACGGTCTATATATCAGGACTTTAGCCTTAATGATGCATCTTTGATAAAGGAAAAAGAAAAAGTAACCAACCACGACGTAAAGGCTGTTGAATATTTTATAAAAGACAAGTTTGAGGAGCTTGATATTGCTGAATTCAAGGAGTTTATTCACTTTGGGCTAACATCGCAGGATATAAACAATACAGCAGTCCCGCTTTTGATGAAAGATGCCCACCAGGCTGTTTTGCTGCCACTTATAGATGAGCTGTTTACTAAGATCAAAGAACTTGCGTTTAAGTGGAAAGATATTCCGATGCTGGCAAAAACCCATGGCCAACCGGCATCACCAACGAAGCTGGGCAAGGAACTATATGTTTTTTGCGAGCGTATCGACAATCAGCTGGACCTGTTGAAGACCATTCCGTTTTCAGGAAAGTTCGGTGGTGCTACAGGCAATATGAACGCTCACCAGGTTGCTTACCCTTCAGTTGAGTGGGAAAATTTCGCATCCGGATTCTTAGTAAACCACCTGAGATTAAAACGCCAAAAAACAACCACCCAGATTGAGCATTACGATTATATGGCTGCCTATTTTGATAACCTGGCACGTATAAACACCATTCTCCTGGACTTGAGCCGCGATATATGGACTTACATTTCGATGGACTATTTCAAACAAACCATAAAAAAAGGAGAAGTAGGCTCGTCAGCCATGCCACATAAGGTAAACCCCATTGATTTCGAAAATGCCGAAGGCAACATCGGTATAGCAAACGCTTTCCTAAACCATCTATCGTCAAAGCTACCTGTTTCACGACTTCAGAGGGACTTAACGGACTCAACGGTTACACGTAACATCGGGATTCCGATTGCTCATATGCTAATTGCTTATAAATCGCTCTTAAAAGGTTTGGGCAAACTCGTTTTAAACGAAGAAAAAATCGCCGCTGACCTTGAAAACAACTGGGCAGTAGTAGCCGAGGCCATCCAAACAATACTTCGCCGCGAGAATTACCCCAATCCTTATGAGGCCTTAAAAGCACTTACGCGAACCAACGATATAATAACTTCCGAAACGATTCGTTCATTTGTTATTGGGCTCGATATTTCAGATAAAACAAAGAATGAGCTTCTTGCCATCAGCCCTGCAAATTATACCGGCATAAATTTAATTTGATGTTATACAGTAGTTTATGAAAAAGTTTTATCGAGTTCTTGCCTACATTAAACCATATAGCGCTTATGCAGGCTTAAATATCTTGTTCAATATCTTAACTGTGGCATTCTCGCTGTTCTCATTTACTTTGTTGGTGCCCTTCTTAAACTTGCTTTTCGGACAGGAAGAGCTTGTTAATGTTGAACCGGTCCTGGAATTCAACACTAAATCTTTTTTAAATTACCTGAATTACGAAATTAGCCAGATTATTATATCCGAGGGAAAGATCCAGGCCCTTATTTATATCTGTATCGTTATACTGCTAGCGTTTTTCTTTAGGAACCTCGCTCGTTTCATGGCCATGTACTTCATGGCAAACGTCAGGGTCGGGGCAATTAAAGGAATAAGGAACTCCATTTATAAAAAACTCTTGATTTTACCCCTCTCGTTTTACAGCAAGCATAAAAAGGGCGATATAATTGCTCGTGTAACAACTGATGTTCAGGAAGTTGAATATTCGATAATGAATTACCTGGAGATGATAGTGCGCGATCCGGTAACTATTATTGCCTTCCTGATATTTATGATCAGCATCAGCCCGCAATTAACTCTTTTCGTTTTAATTATCCTTCCTGTTACAGGGGTGATTATAGGGCGCATAGGCAAAAGTTTGCGCAAGCAATCAAAAGTTGGCCAAAACATGTTTGCCGGTTTGCTGGCCACCATCGAAGAGTCTGTTTCAGGGCTTAGGATCATAAAGGCCTTCAACGCAATAGATTATACCGACAATAAGTTTAAGGAGTTCAATAACGACTATTCAAAGCTTTTGATATGGATTTATCGCCGCAGGGATTTGTCCTCGCCGCTGAGCGAATTTTTGTCATCGGTTGTGATTATTGTCGTTTTATGGTTCGGAGGACAGATGGTCCTTGCCGACAGTCCCGGTATAGCGGCAGCAGACTTCATTACCTATATTGTTGTTTTCTCGCAGATAATACCTCCTGCCAAAACCTTTTCCCAGGGGTTCTTCAGTATTCAAAAAGGAATAGCCTCGGCCGAAAGAATTTTTGAGATACTTGATGCCGAGGAGCTTATTGAAGAAAAGCCGGACGCAAAAGATATCAATGGCTTCCATAAAGAACTTGACTTTAGAAATGTTACCTTTAAATATGAGAAAGAGGACGTCCTCAAGAATATAAATCTTAAAATCCCCAAGGGGAAACTTATTGCCTTGGTCGGCGAATCAGGCGGTGGCAAATCCACCATGGCTGATTTAATGCCGCGCTTTTATGATGTTTCATCAGGTGGCATTTATGTTGACGGCGAAAACATCAAAGACTTGAAAATTGACGCGCTCAGAAAACTGATGGGGATTGTCTCGCAGGAAAGCATCCTCTTCAATGACAGCATCTTTAACAACATAGCCTTCGGCCTCGACGATGTTTCGGAAGAAGATGTTGTTGCGGCAGCAAAAGTTGCCAACGCCCATGAGTTTATAATGAATACCGAAGAAGCTTATAAGACGAATATCGGCGACAGGGGAGTAAAGCTTTCCGGGGGTCAGAGGCAAAGAATAAGCATTGCCAGGGCAGTTTTGGCAAACCCACCGATACTGATCCTCGACGAGGCTACGTCCTCACTTGATACCGAATCGGAAAAACTTGTTCAGGAAGCCCTTTTTAACATCATGAAGGACAGGACTTCGATAGTGATTGCCCACCGTTTGTCAACTATACAGCATGCGGATGAAATAATCGTGCTGAAAAAGGGGGAAATTGTGGAGAGAGGAACACACAGCCAACTCTTAGAGTTAAAGGGTGTCTACAGAAAACTGCAAGACTTGCAGTCATTTAAATAATTGTTAGATTATTGTTTCAAAGATTTATGCTGCCTAAACCATTCAAAAATAGCAACCGACAGGGCATGGGTAACATTCAAAGAAGAAATAATCCCGGGGATAGGGATGTGAAGTCTGGTACTTATTCTTTCCAGAATCTCCGAACTTATGCCCAATACTTCGTTTCCCATAACGAACACAACTTTCTCCGGTAAGTGGTAATCGAAAATATCCAGTGAATCCGCTGAGGTCTCTATTGCTAAAACACTATAATCGTCTGGTATTTTGCTAATGGCTTCATCGTAGTCATCCACTATTTGCCATTTTACTTTACTATCAGCCCCGCTGGCAGTTTTACTTATTTTAAACTTCTTGAAAGTATTGGCTTTTTTTGAGATAAAATAAATGCTCAAAGCCCCAATGTTTGCACCCAACCTTATTATTGCCCCCATATTTTCAGGGGTTCTGATGTCATCGGCTATTATTATCGGCCGCGATATTTTATTATAAACACCGGAAGTATTCAACTCCCGAAACAAATCGTACGAGCTTATCGGCTTTGCCATAATGCAAAAATAAAAAAAAGCCTCCTTATATGATAAAGAGGCTTTTTTTGAATTTAATGATATATGCTATTTATTCGATAACAATTTTTTGTGTGGTTGTTCCGGTAGCAGTTTTTATATTTACGAAATAAACTCCATTAGGTAAGCTTTCAGTTGACACCCTAAGTGTATTTACACCAACATTTTGGTTAAAAACAACTTGCCCAACAGTGTTAACTATGGTTACATTTGAAATTTCCCCATTTGATCCCACTTGAATATAATCGCTGGCAGGATTTGGATAAACGGAAATATATTGTTTTTCCCCGTTTTCGTTTATACCAACTGTAATATTGGCAACAACGTTCTTAGTAATCCAATCATTTGTTAGATCATTGCTTCTGATCACTAAATTAGCTGTATAAACATCGCTTTCGAGACCAGTGGCATCAATAGTCATGGTTACATCAATCACTTCATCTTGAACCAAGGTTCCGTTTGTATAATCAGTTGACAACCAAGCAATAGAACTAGTACCCGTTAAGTTGGCGCGAATATTCCAGTTATACTGAAGTTCGGGGTTACCTGAAAGATGCCCCCAACCCGGTCCGGCAGCCATCCAGTCGCCATCAGGATTTACAGGGCCCTCATCGCAACCGGGGGTAAATAAACCGCCGATCGAGGATAACCAATATCCTACCCAAATGTCGCCACCTTCAATATAAACAGGGCTGTCAAGAGTAACTGTAACCCATGCGGCAGCGCCATTGTCGGCAAATGTCTGCTCATGGAGCAAATCACCCGGGCCCGGAGTGTGTATAGATCCCATATCATAAACCTGAAGCTTATAGTCGATGCCAGGGTCATTGATATAAACATCAACGGAGGTAAGTTCCATGCCGATATATGGTTTCACGAGATCAGCCGGGAAACGCGCTGCTACCCTCCACTCATAATCATCGGCTGAGCCAATTGCACTAAAATTGTCGCCATCGTAGTTTAAAGTAACTTCGTCACGATCGGAAATACTATTGTTGGCTGTTGCAGGACTAGGATCAACGGATAAAACCGCGTTTAAATCTTTAGCAGCATGGACACCGGCCGGCTCCTGCGATAAAGATTTGTTTCCCAAGGAATAAACAGGTATAATGTCATAGTCGAGGTCATCAACGCCATCATTGCTCATGCTAAAAGTATCCTCGAAGGTCTCACCTGTTTCAACATTATAGAAAACAGGATCCGAATCCACGGTAATTACCGGAGGAGTAGTTCCCTCAACAAGAACTATATATTCTACATCATCGAAATAATAATGGGCTGTTTCCCCTGTTGGGGCCCCGGCAAACAAATCGGCACCTCCCAGTTGAAGTGTTCCCGGATCGCCTTGTGCCTGAAGACTAAACTGCCATTCCTGAATCAATACATCGTCGATATAAAATTCTGCCCAGTCGTTGTCAAGGTCAATAATGCTCTTCAATTGAATCCAAGTGTCGTGAGGATAAGTAAAGAAAGATGAGTTATCACCACCGGCATTCATATAACCATCGCCCGTGGCTCCAAAATATGCTTCGTAAGCCCACTCGATACCGGGAGCCTCGAAGTGCTGGATATTGAAGTA
>JAADIS010000015.1 GCA_013151215.1 Chlorobiota bacterium
AGCTGTAATTTCTATTCGGCCAAACCCTAATTCAGGGAATTTCAGCCTTGAGCTGAGCGAAAATATGGATAATGCCGAATTATCGGTTCGCAACATTAGAGGGCAACAGATTTATTATAAGCAGTTTAACAGATTGCTCTTGAAAGGGGAGAGTATCCTGTTGAATATTGACTTTCCTGATAAGGGTATTTATTTTGTTATCTTCAAATCAAATAAAAAACAATTTATTTCAAAACTTATGGTGCGATAATAAAAAACCAAGCTAATCATGAAAAATAAAATCTTGAGTATACTTCTCGTTTTTGTAGCAAGTATTGCATATACCCAAATGGAATCGGCAAATTGGTTCTTTGGTGAAAACGCAGGCCTGACGTTTAAAAACTATCTTCCGGAGGCCATTACAGACGGCTCGCTTTCTACTATGGAAGCTTGCAGCTCAATTTCAGATCAGCAGGGCCATCTGATGTTTTATACCGACGGCATAAGTGTTTGGGACAATACGCATAACCTTATGCCACATGGCGATATGCTGCTTGGCAACCCTTCGAGCTCGCAATCCGGTATTGTAGTAGCTCGCCCCGCGAGCGATAATCTTTATTATATATTCACTATCGACGATGTGGCCCATGGAACTGGCGGCTCCTACGGAATTAATTATAGCCTTGTGGATATGAGGTTATTGAACTGGAAAGGCGATGTAGTGGATACTGTAAAAAATGTCAACCTAACTAAACCTATGTGCGAAAAGCTTGCAGCCGTGGGTCATGCCAACGGCCTCGACACTTGGGTGATAACTCAAAAATGGGGCACCAACAACATCTATTCCTACCTTGTTACAAATGAAGGCGTTAACGAGACTCCAGTAATTAGCGAGCAGGGGCAGGTAATCAGTGGTTTCATTGATAACGCAAAGGGCTATATGAAAGTTTCCCCCAATGGGGAAGTGTTGGCAAAAGCTAATGCTGGAATGAATAACGTTGAGATATTCGATTTCAACAACACAACGGGAATTGTTTCGAACGCAAGGGTAATTACGGATATTCCCGGTGAACCTTATGGAATCGAGTTCTCGCCCGACAACAAACTCCTGTATGTAAGCTCATGGAAAGACCATGGAGGAAAATATCTTCTGCAATACGATCTGGAAGCCGGTAGCATAGACGATATCATAGCATCGCAATACATTGTGGCCACAGGAACGGAAGGTGCCTTGCAGATAGCACCCGACAACAGGATATATGTGGCCATGGCCAATATGGGTTCGTTATCAAGGGTAAACCAACCGAACAAGATAGGGGCTGATTGTGATTTTGAATATGCTACTGTTAGTCTGGGTGGAAGAACATGCCGCTGGGGACTTCCTGATTTTATTTCTTCAATATTTCTTGGAGTAGGAAAAGCGGAAATTAATTCGGATAAAACAAATATAATCTCCATCAACCCTAACCCCAACAAAGGAATATTTCAGATTACCGCAAGTTTAGTCCTTGATTATCCTTTTGTTACAGTATATGACAACTACTCATCGGAGGTGTTCCATAGAAAAATCAATGCTAGATTGGATACGTTCGAGCCAATAAATATTGATTTAGACTTTTTAAGGGCCGGTCATTATGTTTTGTTGATCAAGACAAAAAACAATAGCTTTACAGAAAAATTAATACTCGAATAATGGAGAAAAACAAGCTTGGGGGTAGTTTTGAGACCTCAAAAGTCATACTGGTTTCAACAACCCACATGCTCCACGATATTTATTCCTCTTTTCTGGCTCCCCTTAGGCCATTATTGATCGAAAAATTCGGAATTAGTCTTGCGCTTGCTTCAGTTTGGGACATCATCATGCGTGTCCCATGGTTCCTGAACCCACTTATTGGTATTATTGCAGAGCGCACCGCAGCAAGGTATTTCGTCATTCTGACGCCTGCAATTACTGCTGTGACAATGAGCTTGTTGGGCGTTGCACCTTCGTTCACCATAGTTTCTGTATTGCTATTTATAATGGGGATAAGTGCCGCATTGTTTCATGTGCCATCGCCGGTGATGATCAAGCATTTATCGGGCAAGCACACCGGGAAAGGCATGAGTTTCTTTATGTTCGGTGGTGAGATGGCTCGTACGCTTGGGCCAATTATCATCACCGCTGCCGTTAGCTTATGGGGGCTGGAAGGGACATGGAAATTGATACCATTTGGGCTAGTTGCATCTTTCGTATTATTCCTGAAGTTAAGAAATGTAAAGATATCCTCCGATTTCAAGCAAACATCTAATTCGAAACCTGCTTATTTTTCGGCAATTAAAAAGTATTTCCCTTTTTTCATGATATTGGTAGGTATTACCCTTTTCAGGGCAATTATGAAATCGAGCCTTACCGCCTTCTTGCCAACTTATTTTTATACCGAGAAAGGGGAGAGCCTATGGTTTGCAAATTCAGCCCTGGCAGTTTTTCAACTGGCCGGGGCAGGTGGGACTATCATAGCCGGTAGCATTTCCGATCGATTGGGAAGAAAGACTACTTTATTGATAATTAGTATTCTATCGCCTATATTGATGTTCTTTTTCATAAACTCGACCGGATATGTCAGTTTTGTTTTCCTTTTACTGCTGGGAGTTTTCGTGTTTGCGCCCGGACCTGTTTTGATGGCCCTGGTTCAAGACGTATCTGAGAAGCTGCCTGTTTTTATGAACAGTATTTATATGACAATTAGTTTTATCTCTTCAGCAATGGCAGTGTTTTTTGCCGGCGCACTGGGCGATTGGATCGGACTTGAACGAACATATCTGATTTCTTCTTTTCTCGCTGTTGGGGCAATCCCATTTGTACTGTTATTGAAGAAAAGAAAATCTTCCGTTTAACTTAATTGCTAATCTGTTATGACTGATATTGACTACTTTACCGATTTGCATTGCCATCCAAGCATGAAGGCTTTTTATTCGAATATACGTTTTTCCGATAAAAAAAACCTATGGGAGTTTATTCCTGAGAATTCAGAGTGCAAAGAACTTCCGAAAATTTTAAGGAAGCAAATCCGCGAGATGGTCAAGCACTCCCAAATGAATCTCGATACTTGTAAAAAGGGTAGGGTAGGACTTTTGTTCGCAAGCCTTTATCCCATCGAAAGGGGATGGTTCGACGAAAACAACTTAAGCCGGATTATAATCGGCAAGGAGATTTTCGCCAAGTCGGCAGTATGCAGTAGCGGTCTAAATGCCGAAGTTGTCGGAATTATGATAGATGATATCGAAAACAACAAGGCAGTTGACTATTTCAGTGATCTTGCTTCCGAATATTACTATTTAAAATCTGCCTCGGCGAAATCAGAACATAATGAGAACGCGTTTTTTATTGCCAATAACTATAACGAGCTGGCCGAGATTGGGTTTAGCGATGATAAAACCTCCATTGGCCTGGTAATAAATATTGAAGGCTGCCATTCATTAATTGGGTTCGATAATTATAACGACCTTAAAAAAACCCCTTTCAGAAAACTCAACAAAAAGAAATATCCTGAATACCTAAAGTATAAGAACTTAATATTCAATAATATAGATATCCTAAAAGGATCAAAACCGCTAATTATAGATGTTGACGGGACAGGCACGGAAGTGAATTTCGAGCATTGCCCGCTTTATATCACCTTTGCCCATCATTTCTGGAACCTGCTTTGCGGCCATGCCGACAGCTTAAGTCTTGGAGGCGATATGGTATTGAACCAAAACAGGGGCAAAAACAGGAAGTTCACGAAGCTCGGGAAGGAGGTCTTATATAAATTACTGGAAAAATCCCCGGCTAAACGTCGGATATTGATTGATATAAAACATTTAAGCATAAAATCAAGAAAGGCATTCTTTAAGATATTGAGAGAAAAATATTATAGCAACAATGATTTATTTCCGATAATATCAAGCCATTCGGCAGTTAACGGGCGTAATTCCTATTTGCCTGTGCCAAGGGAAGAAATGGAGGAATTATTTTTTAATGCGGCTGATATAAATCTTTTTGACGAAGACATAAGGATGATTTATATGTCGGACGGGATAATCGGGATTATCCTCAACGAAGCCCGGCTCATCGGTTTCAAACCGCGACTTAAGATAAAAAAGAACAAGAAAAAAATAAGGAAGTTAAAAAAACATGAACCACAAAGTCCGGAAATTCAAGTGCTTGAAGCCGAAAACCGCAGTGAATACCTGTTGAGCCTAGTCTCGAATATTTTTCATATCGTGGATGTTATCAATAAAAAAGAGGCCTGGGACATGATTTGCATAGGCTCCGATTTCGACGGCATGATCGATGCCCTTGACGATTATGCGCTTGCGAGCGGCTTTAGTGAGTTGAAAGTCCAATTAATGTCGTTTTTAGGGCAAACGACCGACCTTGGGAAAATAAACATTGATGCCAGAAGATTTTCGCATCTTAAATTCGGATATTCGAACGATGTGATAATAAATAAAATATTTCACTCCAACAGTATGGATTTCCTTAAAAAGTATTACCACGACGATTTTTTAAAATTTGGGAATAAACACTAGTAAAACAATGGATAAGTATGTTGAAGTTGACTCAGTGGAATTTGGACTGAGCAAAAGGCAGAAGTTAGTCAGGCTCTCATCCGGTAATTTAGGGATAGTGAAAATGAGGAAATCCAGGTTGATCATGAAAGACGGGAAACA
Organism: Chlorobiota bacterium; assembly: GCA_013151215.1. Lineage (GTDB taxonomy): Bacteria > Bacteroidota > Bacteroidia > Bacteroidales > F082 > BM524. The sequence goes on from JAADIS010000015.1 coordinate 4,672, forward strand.
AATACTGGATATGGCCAATGTATTGACGTCGAAAGACGCCAAGCTTAAAGTAAGTTTGATAATAAGCGGGCCAATATGCAGCAAAACAGTTAAATACCTTACAGAAAACGATATAGATATTGTTGCTTTATAGTTTATGATAACTTTAACAACGGTTGTGTGCGATTCACGGACACGAAAACAGATATGATAATTTACACTTAAAATGGACACGATTAAAAGAAAAGATATTAAAATTGGCCAATATGTCGCCATAGTGCTTAAGAGAGACCAAAAAAGCGGTGAGCATAGCGTAGGAGTTGTGAAGCGGATACTTACCAAATCACGAGATCATCCTCACGGAATAAAAGTAATGCTCGAAGATGGACGGGTAGGACGAGTACAGGAAACAATGGAGGATGAGTAAATTATTTCATGCTTAACATTATTTATCTTTGGAGACAATTACTGCAGTTTGGTTAATATCTAAAGGTCAGCGTATTAGGTAGATTAGCAGTTATATAGAAATGTCCTATAATTAATATTATGTTAAATCGAAATTGAACAATATAAAAGGGGCATAAATTGTAAGCCCCTCTTTTCATAAGCAATTTAAAAATTTATTTGCCTATTTATTATTCAACTCCTCAAGTTTATCATTCATTTTTAAACGAATATAAGCTTCTTTAAGGGCGTTTTTTGTATAAATATCATCAGGGTTTATCTCAAATGATTTTTCAAGATATGGTAAAGCTTTTTCAAGGTTGGTGTCAGCTTCGGCATTTAATGCATCGTATTCCTTCATTTTGTCCAAAGGCAGTTCACTTGCTTCGCTTTGAAGTTCAGCAGCTTTATTTACATAAATAGCACCTAAGTTATAATAGGCCTCAAAAAAGTCGGGGTTTACTTCAGATGCTTTTTTATAATACAGTTCAGCGTTCTCGAAATCCTTGGTATCGTCGTAGGTTTTGCCTAAAAGGAAAAACAAGTTCGAGTTTGTAGGATCTTTCTCAATAGCTGCCAACAAGCTTTTCTGCAGAAGCTCGGTTTCGCCTTTCTCAAGATAAAGCTGTGCCTGCTCCAATAGCAAGCTTAATTCGTTCGGGAATCTTTCACGTCCCATATTTAGGATCTCAATAGCTTTTGCCGTGTCGCCTAACTGCTTGGCAGAGCGGTTATAAAACATATAAACCCTGGGGTCGGCAAAATCTACATCGATACACTTTTGAAGGTATTCGGCAGCAATTTCGGGATTTTTCGACATCACTCCTGCCATACCTATATTAAATGCGGCAATTGTATCGAACTTACCTGCCGACTGGGCTATGTTAAAAGCATTCTCAAAATCACCTATGGCAGCCATATATTCTTTCTGCTGGAATTTTTTCCCGCCTTCAATGTAAAATACATTAACTAAGTTCTTTAGGTTTGATTCAATGTCTTTTTTCAGCTTACCTTTAACATCTAGCTCTTTTGCTTTCAAAAACGCCTCGTAGGAGACTTTTGCGGCATTTGAATCCAGTCCACTATACGCAGGAAGCGGACTTTGAGCTATATTATAGTAGATCAAGCCCTTATAAAGCCATGTTTTTGCGTCATTCATGGTTTTTTCGTGTGCCGCGGCTTTATCGATCGACTCTTTGGCTTTGTCAAGCTTTCCGTCCCTGTTGTAGTTATAGGCTGAGGTTCTTTCGAAGTTTTGAGCAAATGATATACTCAACATCATGCTTAGCCCTAATAATAATGTTACTCTTTTCATCGTATTTGTATTTTTAAAAAGGTTGCAAATATATTTATATTCGTATTACTTCAAATATTATACCCTAATTTAGAAATATTACAATTACCGGAATTATTCGGCAGGTACTTCCGGCTTGCCACTTTCGTCATCCCCTTTTTTTTCTTGATCAGTATCAGTATTTGTGGTCTCCGTATTGTCCTCGGCAGTATTCTTTTCATCAATCAAGTCCTTGGAGTCTTCTTCGGTAATCTCGACTTTTGCCACGGCGGCAATCTCGTCGTTTTCGCCAAGCTTAATAAGCCTGACGCCCTGGGTTGCCCTTCCCATAACCCTCATATCCTCCACAGCCATACGGATTGTTATACCCGAAGCATTGATGATCATCAGGTTATCAAATTCAGTTACATCCTTTATAGCAATCAAGTAACCGGTTTTATCGGTGATATTCAGGGTTTTAACTCCTTTACCCCCCCTGTTTGTAACACGGTAATCGTCGATATCGGAACGTTTGCCATAACCTTTTTGGGATACGACAAGCACATTATGTCCTTCGCCTTCAAGGCAAATCATACCTATAACCTCGTCATTCTCGCTTTCAAGTGTTACGCCTTTAACGCCGGCGGCATTCCTTCCCATGGGCCTGACGGTGGATTCGTTGAAACGAATGGCCCTGCCCGATTTTTTGGCAAGTATGACTTCACTGCTGCCACTTGTTAACTTGGCTTGTAATAATTCATCGCCTTCCCTGATCGTGATGGCGTTTATACCATTTTGACGCGGTCGCGAATAAGCTTCGAGCGAAGTTTTCTTGATAACACCCTTTTTAGTTGCAAGAATGATGAAATTATTGTTGATATAATCTTTGTCCTTAAGGCTTTTGGTATTGATAAATGCTTTAACCACATCATCCTGGCCAATATTAATTAGGTTCTGTATGGCACGACCCTTGGAGGTCTTTGCTCCTTCTGGAACCTCGAATACCCTGAGCCAGAACACTTTGCCTTTTTCAGTAAACAGTAATAGATAATTATGGTTGGTTGCCACGAAAAGATGTTCGAGGAAATCCTCATTTCTCGTGGTGCTTCCTCTCGAGCCGCGCCCTCCCCTATTCTGTATCCTGTATTCCGTTAGGGGAGTTCTCTTGATATATCCCATGCTGGAAATCGTGATCACAACTTTTTCGTCCGGGATAACATCTTCTAAACTAATGTCTTCGGCAGTATATACGATTTTGCTGCGACGTTCATCGCCATATTTTTCCTTTATTGCCAGTAGTTCTTCCTTAATGATGTTCATCCTTATTTCCTCGCTGCCAAGAATTTCGTTCAGCCAATCAATTAGTTTGAGAAGAGCCTCGTAATCAGCTTTGATCTTATCGCGCTCGAGACCTGTTAGTTTCTGAAGGCGCATATCAAGTATTGCCCTTGCCTGGGGTTCGCTGAGTTCGAATCTTCCAATAAGGCTGTTTCTGGCTTCTTCGGGGGTTTTAGATGCCCTGATCAATCTAATTACCTCGTCCAGGTTATCAAGTGCGATCAGCAATCCTTCCAGAATATGTGCTTTTTTCCTGGCCTCTTTTAAATCATATTCCGTCCTGCGCACAACAACCTCATGTCGGTGATGAACAAAATGCAAGATCATATCCTTAAGGTTCAGTGTCTTAGGCCGTCCGTGCACGAGAGCAACATTATTAACGCTGAATGAGCTTTGCAGGGCAGTCATTTGATATAGCTTGTTCATGACGATGCTGGTAATTGCATCTCGTTTAAGGTCATAAACTATCCTCATGCCGTTCCTGTCCGATTCATCGTTGATATCGGAAATGCCAACCAGTTTTTTATCGTTCACCAAATCGGCTGTTTTCCTGATCATCTCGGCTTTGTTGACCTGATAAGGAATAGATGTGGCAATAATTCTCTCCCTGCCCGACTTAGTCTCCTCAACCGTAAGTTCACCGCGCATCATCACTCGTCCCCTACCTGTTGTGAAGGCATTTATTACACCCTCGTAACCATAAATAATACCACCGGTCGGAAAATCCGGGGCCTGTACTATCCTGCCAAGATCCATTACATCGATCTCGTTGTCGTCGATATATGCAATAGTTGCATCAATAACTTGTGATAGGTTGTGGGGCGGCATATTGGTGGCCATACCAACGGCAATACCGGAGGCCCCGTTTATGAGCAAGTTTGGGATTTGGGTCGGCAATACAGTAGGCTCTTTCAGGCTGTCGTCGAAGTTAAGCTGGTGTTCAACAGTGTCTTTGTCGATGTCAACAAGCATTTCCTCAGCAATTTTCCGGAGCCTGGCTTCAGTATATCGCATAGCGGCAGGATTGTCGCCGTCGATGGATCCAAAGTTGCCCTGCCCCTCTACAAGAGGGTATCTGAGAGACCACTCTTGTGCCATCCGGACCATTGAGTCGTACACAGATGTGTCGCCATGGGGATGATACTTACCAAGCACCTCCCCTACTATCCTAGCTGATTTTTTATATGGTCGGTTGGAAAACACGCCTAATTCGTGCATTCCGAATAATACTCTGCGGTGAACAGGTTTTAATCCATCCCTGACATCAGGAAGAGCCCTTGATACAATTACCGACATGGAATAGTCGATATAAGCAGACTTCATCTGATTTTCGATATTAACCTTTACAATCCTTTCACCTTCAAAAACATTTTCCATAAAAACTATATGATTTGTCCTTTATTTAAATAGGAGGCAAAAATACGAAAATTAGACCAATAATCATCGTTTTTAAGTTTTCAGGAAGGTATTTATTTTAACAGTTGGATGTTAACAATTCAAAGCTTAAATTAGTTGCATGCTTTTTGCTATTAATATTTTTGTTAAACAAGAAATTTCTTGATTTTTATAAAAAAAACTATATGGTGTTTTAGTATTATGTAGTTTTGCATTTAAAATAATTATAAATAATAATATGGAAGCTAAATTTTCTAAGCGCGTGAAGGATGTTCTTTCTTATAGCAGGGAGGAAGCGGTTAGGCTGGGAAATAATTATATCGGACTTGAACATTTATTACTAGGGATTTTAAGGGAAGGTAACGGAATGGCCGTTCAATTGCTTAAGTTTTTCGGTGTGGAGGTTGAGAAATGCAAGAAGGATATCGAGGACAGTGTCAAAAACCCCAAGGGCAACAGCATCAGCCAGGAAAACATACCTCTTGTGAAGCAAGCCGAAAAAGCCTTAAAGCTAACTTATTTGGAAGCCAGGGTTTTTAATAGCGAACTAATTGGCACAGAGCATCTTCTGCTGGCAATACTAAAAGACGACAATAATATTGCAACTCTAAAGCTAAATAATATGGGGGTGGATTACGCTAGTTTAAAACAAGAGCTGTCATCGATAAAAAAAGAAAAGGACGAATATCCCGACCTAATTGAACCGACATCGTCGATACAAGGGCCTACCGAGGACGAGCCCGGTGAGACAGGTGGTGGTGGTTTTGGCAGAAGTCCGAAGCCCACAACTGCCCCGAAATCGAAAACCCCTGTCCTTGACAACTTTGGCAGGGATCTAACGAAATTTGCCGAGGAAGGCAGGCTAGACCCGATAGTCGGAAGGGAAAAAGAACTGGAGAGAGTTGCCCAGGTATTGAGCAGGCGGAAAAAAAACAACCCTATATTGATAGGGGAGCCCGGAGTTGGGAAATCGGCCATTGCCGAGGGCCTGGCGTTGAGGATAACCGAAAGGAAAGTCTCCAGGGCCTTGTTCAACAAGAGGTTGATAACCCTCGACCTGGCATCGCTCGTCGCAGGGACGAAGTATAGAGGTCAGTTCGAGGAAAGGATGAAGGCTGTTTTGAACGAGCTGACCAAAAATCCCGACATTATATTGTTCATCGACGAGATACATACAATTGTAGGGGCAGGGAATGCTTCAGGTTCGCTGGACGCAAGCAATATGTTCAAGCCCGCCTTGGCGCGCGGTGAGCTACAATGTATAGGCGCGACAACCTTGGACGAATACCGGCAATATATCGAAAAAGACGGTGCTTTGGAAAGACGGTTTCAAAAAGTCTTGGTGGAACCAACCAATGCTGAGGAAACTATCGAGATTTTGAACAATATCAAGGAAAAATATGAGGACCACCATCTTGTAAAATACAGTCCTGACGCCATAAATGCATGTGTTAGCTTAACAAACAGGTACATTAGCGATCGCTATCTGCCTGATAAGGCGATAGATGCCCTTGACGAAGCAGGATCGAGGGTTCATATCAGAAACATCCACGTTCCGGCAGAAGTAATAAACCTTGAAGGTGCCATCGAAGAGTTGAAATTAAAGAAAACCTCGGCCATAAAAAGCCAGAAATTTGAAGAGGCTGCACAGTTCAGGGATCTTGAAAGGCGCTATGGCGACGAATTGGAGAAGGCAAAGAAAAAATGGGAGGCGGAAGCCAAAATCCATCGCGAGATAGTGAGTGATGAAAACGTGGCGGAAGTTGTCGCCATGATGACAGGTATTCCCCTGACGAACATAGCACAGTCGGAAAGCAATAAGCTCATCAATATGGAGAAAGTCCTCCAAACGGAGATTATCGGTCAGGATGATGCTGTCATGAAGGTTGTCAAGGCCATAAGGCGGAACCGTGCCGGGCTCAAGGACCCCAATAAACCAATAGGCTCTTTTATCTTTTTAGGCGCCACCGGCGTTGGCAAAACATATCTTGCCAAGCTTCTGGCCAGGTTTTTATTTGATACGGAGGATGCATTGATTAGAGTTGACATGAGCGAATATATGGAAAAGTTCGCCGTATCGCGCCTGGTCGGGGCCCCTCCCGGTTATGTTGGCTACGAAGAAGGCGGGCAGCTTACCGAGAAAGTCAGGAGAAAACCTTATTCGATAGTGCTTCTCGACGAGATAGAGAAAGCACATCCGGACGTTTTCCATCTTCTGCTCCAGGTTCTCGACGATGGCGTTTTAACAGACAGCTACGGCAGAAAAGTTGATTTTAAGAACACCATAATCATTATGACCTCCAACATTGGTTCGCGGCAGCTTAAAGACTTCGGCCAAGGAGTAGGGTTTTCTACCCAGGCCAAAAAAGTGGGCAAGGCCAACCATGCCAAAGGAGTAATAGAAAACGCACTGAAGAGAGCCTTTGCCCCCGAATTCCTGAACAGGATAGATGATGTCGTAATATTCGAATCCCTTGATAAAGAGGCTATTTACAAGATTATCGATATAGAGCTTTCTTACCTTTATAAGCGCGTGGAGCTGATGGGCTATAAAATAAGGGTCAATACTAAAGCTAAGGATTATTTGATCGAAAACGGATGGGACGAGCAATTTGGCGCCCGTCCTTTGAAGCGGGCTATACAAAAGTTTATAGAAGACCCCCTAGCTGAAGAAATTATTAAAACCTCTCTAAAAGAAGGCGATTCCATAACAATTGGCTACGATGCAAAAAAGGATGATATCTCGATAAAAATCAGCAAGAAAAAATAAACTCCGACGATAGTACCAATATCTCATAAACCAATATCTTGAAATATTGTCTCATTACTTTACAACCTTGTTCCCTGACTGGCTTCTTGAAAAAAAGGAATTTGCCGGAGTCGGCCATACTTATTTAAAAGGCTGCTAAATAAGCCAGCGGCCTTTTTTATTTTGAGCTCGATTGATTACTTTCGCCGCCGGAAAATAATATATTTGCCAAAATTTAATTTTTATATCAAATAATGCTATGGAAGGAAGACCACTAATTAGAGGAGGTGAATTTTTGGTTAAAGACGTTGATTTCAATGATGTTTTTATACCGGAAGAGTTCGATGAGGAACAGAACATGATTGCAGAGACCTGTAAGGATTTTGTTGAGACAGAGATTGTTCCGCAGTTTGAGGCACTTGATAAGCATGAAGAGGGATTAATGCCCTCACTACTTAAAAAGGCCGGCGAACTAGGATTGCTCGGAATATCCATCCCCGAGGATTATGCTGGTTTTGGACAATCGTTTATCACGAATATGCGTGCGAACGAAGCCATGGGCTCCGCCTATTCGTTTTCTGTTGCTTTTATGGCCCACACGGGCATCGGCTCCTTGCCTTTGGCATATTATGGTAACGACGAACAGAAGAACAAGTACTTAACGGACCTGGCCACCGGTGATAAACTTGCCGCCTACTGCCTTACTGAACCGGGCGCCGGCTCGGATGCAAATGCAGGCCAGTCTAAAGCCGTTCTCAGCGAAGATGGCAGCCATTATGTGCTCAATGGGCAAAAAATGTGGATTACGAATGGCGGTTTCGCCGATTTGCTGACCGTGTTCGCAAAAATAGATAACGACAGGGTCCTGAGCGCATTCCTCGTTGAAGCCGATTGGGAAGGAATTACCATGAACCCCGAAGAAAACAAGATGGGCATCAAGGGTTCTTCCACACGTCAGATCTTTTTCAACGACGTTAAGGTTCCTGTCGAAAACCTCCTCGGCAGGAGAGGTGAAGGATTTCGCATAGCACTTAACATCCTCCATATTGGACGGATTAAGCTCGGTGCGACGGTAATAGGTGGAATGAGAAGATCCATAAACCATTCGGTGTCCTACGCCAACGAGCGCAAGCAATTTGGCTCGCCGCTTTCGGCTTTTGGCGCCATAAAACATAAAATGGGTGAGCAGGTAATCAGGATGTTTGCTACCGAATCGGCTGTTTATCGTGCCAGCAAGGACATGGACAACACTATTAACCAAATGATCAAAGACGGGAAATCTTATGGGGCATCTAATATCGAAGGTGTTGCCGAATTTGAGCCGGAATGCGCATTGCTCAAGGTATATGGCTCTGAATCACTTGATTATATTGTTGACGAAATGGTTCAGATATTTGGGGGAATGGGGTTTTCAGCAGAGGCTCCTGCCGACAGATCCTACAGGGATTCGCGTATCAACCGTATTTTTGAGGGCACCAACGAAATCAACCGCCTCATTACTGTTGACTCCATCCTCAAAAAGGGGATGAAACACAAAATAAATCTTTTCGAGGCTGCCAAAGAACTGCTAGATAATAGCGGACAACTTGAAAGCGTTAATTTCAATGAAGGGGATTATTACGAAAACCATCATAAATTAGTTAGAAACCTTAAAAATATTGTTTTGCTCCTATTACCTGAAATCCAGGACGAGTTTAAGCGCAAGCTAATGTTCGAGGAAGAAATACTGATGAACTTATCCGATATAATGATGAATGTTTATTCGCTGGAATCCACACTCTTACGTGTTGAGAAACTTGATAAGAATTCGATAAAATCAGAAATTTCCTATTATAAGAACATGCTTGATGCCTTGGCACACGATGCTGCTGGAAGAGTCTATAAATCGGCATTCGATGCCATAGGTTCCTTTGCTGAAGGCGATAAAATACCAAGGCTTCTGAACGCACTTCAAAAATTAAGTCTTCTTGAGCCGGTAAACGTAAAGGAATTAAGGAGAAATATAGCCGACAAGCTTATTGACGACGGTGTTTATAAGTTCTGAAAGAACATTGCTTAGGGTCTGCTGAAAAAATGAATATGGGGATTGCGATGCATTTAGTTTTGTTGATTATCTAATTAACATAATCGACAAAGATGTTGTCGGTGTTTACATAAATTATTTTTACCCTGGTATCTTTTGCTAGTTTCCGGTTTTCCTGTATTGTACGGATTAAACGCTTGCTCTGCCGGCCCATGAACCTGTTCCAGAACACTATTATGACATAGTCGTAATCCCTAATAGAAAAACTTTTGGTTTTCGGCAGGGCTTGAATGTATTCAAGTTGTAGATTAAGAGGCAGTATGCTGTCGATAGGTGCTTGTTGCTTAGGTGGAAAACTCATCATTATACTGTCCCTGCCCCAATTTAAGTTGGGAAAACCTCCCGAATAACAATTGATTTGAAAAGATTCCAGTTGCCCGTTCCCGTTATAATACAGGGCTTGCAGCGGTTGATAGTGGTTTTTTAGCTGATTCTTGTATTTCATAGTATCCAGCGATGATAAAAACCCCATATATGAAGAGTCTATTTTATAATTGTCAGTTAAAGGGATATTATATTTTTCTGCATAACCATCTATTGTCCTGTAATCTATTCTTTTCGGGTTTTTAATTCCGTAAAGCCCTTGGATTATTGGTGAACAAGCCGTCAACCCTAAGAATAACATACAAACCAAAATTCTTATATACCAGTTCATTCCATTTGTTTATTAAGTTTATCTTAAAACCAGATGGCCCGGCCTTAAGTCGTCGGGTCAACAATTATTACTTTTGGAATGAATCCAAGATGGCCCTCACGAACTTATTATAATCGAACTCGCCTTTTTTGGAAAGCCCCATTCTAACTACAACCAAATTATAATCAGGAATAATATAGACCCTTTGTCCGTTATACCCATCAGCAAAATATATATCTGCCGGACAATCAGGCAGTTCCCGCGATTTGGCAGAGTTGAGCCAAAACTGGGCACCATATCCCCCCATTGATTTTTTTGCGGGCGTTTTTGTGAAATCCACCCAGCCATCGGGGAGGATTTGCTCTTTTCCCCAATATCCGTCTTGCAGGTAAAGCAAGCCGAAGCGGGCCCAGTCGCGTGGAGTGCCAAAGGAATACGACGATCCGACGAAATTACCGGAAGCGTCAGTTTCCAATACCATAGACCGCATACCAATTTTGTTAAATAAGGCATTTCTTGGAAATGAGATATAAGCTTCTTCATTCATGGACGCTCTTTTTAATATTTCAGAAATGATATTGGAAGTCCCCGATGAATAATACCATACCGAATCGGGCGGGAATGCTGCCGGGCGTGATATCGCATATCTTGCCGCATCGGCTTTGTCGAAAAGCATAATGGTAGCATCGGAGATTTTTCCGTAATCCTCTTCCCATTCAAGGCCCGAGCTCATCTGCATCAGGTTTTTCAGGCTTATGTTGCTTCTTTCGTCACCATCCCATTCCTTTATCGGCGTTGAACCTTCCAGGATCAAATCCATTTGCTTGACTTTTATCCCAACAAGTGCGTTCATAATACTTTTTGTCATAGACCAGCCCAGTATCCTTGTATCCTTGTCGAATCCGTAATTATAAGCCTCCTTCATGAACAATGTGTCGTAGGCAACAACAATTGCCCTTGTATGTCCTTCTTTTAGAGCCGCTTGCATTGCCGCATCCAATTTGTCGATATTTATGACCGATGGAACAGTATCCCTCATCTTATCGCCCGAAGGCCAGTAGATAGTGTCGGGATCGGAATCCGGGAAACTTGGGGAGTATCTTTGTTTTTTAAGGGTCTCATAATCAGAATCGTTGATCAATGCACATCCCAATCCGTCGCGGTAAACCGCTGTTTGCTTTGCCAAACCCAGAAATGTTGATGTTACAGTTCTTTTTTCCTTGTCCCAAACATTCGTCGGCAACCCAACAAAAAATGAATTCAAATCGTTTTCCTCAATACTTTGCTGGCTTCTCCCTGAGAGATAAATACATGAACAAATATCTTTGGCGGCGTAACCGTTGAATATTGTCGCAAAAAGACTGATTCCATAAATTAATGCCAAAATAAGCCCTATAATAATAAACCAAACTATTAACTTTTTTGTTTTCATCCGATTAAGATTTTTTATACGAGGCTAATTTAACATATTTTTAGAGATAATTCTATCTTGAAATGTACCATGAGTTTTTAAAGTCCTATTTTCGCCTTTCCAAAAAGAATAAATCTATGCTCTCGAAGATAAAGAACCGTTGGAATGTATCATCGAACCGGGATGTCCTTGTTATATTCCTGGTTTTTGCCTTGGCAGGAAGCACATCGCTCTACATTAAACAGCCAATCTTTGTATTGCTCGACATCCAAAAGCACCTTACCCCTGTCTTCGATTTCATCTTGATTTATATTTTAGTCGTCAACCCTTCCTACCTTTTGCTGCTGTTGTTTTGGGGTTTCGTGTTCGGAAAGTGGACTTTCTTTTGGAACTTTGAAAAAAAGATATTCCGGAAGATATTATATTTCGAGTTGGCTACGGGCTTCGTTTATGGCATTAAATATTTGGTTAGTAATTTGTTATAACATTTTTCACATTAACCTTAATGAGATATACCCCAAGACTGAGAAAGTCAAACCCAATACCAGGAAATATGAAAAGTAAAATAGCAAGGATGCCAGGATTGCCTTACCCCATTTAAACGAATAAAATTCCTTAATCCAGGCAATTACCGTAACAAATATCAATAAATTGCTGGTGTTGTCTATCCATTTATAAGGGAAAAGCCAATAAAGAAATCCAAAAACAGCCATGATCAAAAATGCCAGCGACTGAAGGTGTAAGAGAAAAATGAGGTTTTCAAAATAGTAGTTTTTACGCCGCTTACCGAAAAATAAGTACAGAAAGAATGCTGCTATCGGCATAATGAAAAACATACTGATCGAAATAAATTTATTAAACTGTTCCATAAACCTTTTCCTGCCACCTTTTTTAGAAAGGGTTTTTAACTTAGCTAGTTCGATCCCTGCCACAGAACTAATTGTATCATCATTGTTTATACCAATGCCAAGGTTTTCATTATGCTCGGTCTTAAGCGAATCCAGAATAAGCAAGCTACTGTCGTTGACAAAGTCCTCAGGTTTTTTGTTCACCGCGAGCTCTTCGTCATCTTTCACTTTATCATCACCTAGGAATGGGTTTTTAAGAGATAAGACAGAAAAATATACTAGACTTACCAGCAGATACATTCTTAATGGGCTCAGAAAGCTCATTCTTCTTCCTTTGAGGAATTCCCTGGTGAGCAATGCCGGGTTAGTAATAAGGTAACGGAAGCTTACGAAGAATTTTGAATCGATATTAAAGCTGCCCGCAAGAAAATCGTTAACAAGAAATTTTAAATCCAGTCTTAACTGACGGTTTTTTTGTCCGCAGTAAGGGCAAAAAGCAAACTCTTTAGGAAATTTGTTTTCGCAGTTCGGGCATTTTATTTCAATGCTGTTAAGATCTTCCATCAGAAATTGTTTTAGAAATTAAAATCAGGTATCAGCCATAGAAGGAAGATTATCAGAAGTAATGCAGGAAGCATGTTCATGACTTTTAACTTCTTTATATCCAGTATGTTAATAGCCAATCCGATTAGTAGAACACCTCCAACAGCAGAAAGTTCCGTTATATAAATCCCCGGCACGAATTCGCCGAAGGCAGATGCCATTAGGGAAATGCCTCCCTGGTATATCAGCAAGGGAATGGCTGAGAACATAACACCTATCCCAAGTCCCGACGCAAGGGCGATAGAGGAAACCCCGTCCATCAAGGATTTTATTATCAGCAAACGGGAACTACCGCCCATTCCTTCTTCAATAGCGCCCAGGATAGTGAGCGAGCCCATGCAATAGAGCAGGAAAGCAGTGAGCATACCGTCGGTAAACTTCTCATTGCCAAGTCGTAAACGTTTTTTAAGGGTTTCGCTCATCTTTTCGGCCTGTTTTTCCAGGTTCATCATCTCGCCTAACAGCGCACCGCCAATAAGTGCAATAACCAGATGTAGCTGATGTGTTGTTTTAAGTGCCATGCTAATTCCAAGATAAAATGTGAACAGCCCAATAACCTGAAAAAATATCTTTACAAACCTTGCGGGAAGCGTTTTGTTCAATGCCAGGCCCAAGGCACTTCCGGCAATTACTGTTATCGTGTTTATAATAGTTCCGAGCATCGCTTTTATTTGAAACGAAAATAGGAAAATATTTTGTATTTTTAAGCCTTGGAACATTAATGGAAAATATCATGCGGATCCTTCTGGCTTATATCCTGTTATTGTTATTTGCGGCAACACAGGCACAATCGACATCTTTTAAATACCTGCACGGAAAAGTTTATAATAAGGCCAGCGGGCTGGGAATTGCAGATGTTGAAATTAGCATTGGCGATAGCTCTTATGGCAAAGTGAGCAAAAGATCAGGAGCCTATGTTATAAGGGCAAGGAAGGAAGACGACAGCATACTGTTTCAGCATCCTGGTTACCAGCCGCTAAAGCTTCATTTAAAAAAATCGAGGAGGACTATCGACGGACCTCTTGTTCGTTTGCAGCCAAACTCGAAGGATCTGCCGAAATTAAAGAACACTCTATCTTTTTTGCCCTTAAAATTAATTACAGGTGGCTTGTGCATTAATTATGAACGATTTATAAAAACAAGGCTCTCCACAGGCATATATGCCAATTATTATTATAGGGGGAGGCAATATTTTGGCCGTGAGGAGTTTACAGGCCTAAAGCTTAGCCCACACGCAAGATTCTATTTCAAGAGGAACAAAAGCTATGGTTTTTATGTACAGGGTGGGCTTATTGTTGCTTATTTCGATTTTAGCAAACTTAACTATAACTATTCCAATGTTTTATCGAAATCAATTTCTTCATATTTCTGGTCTGGGGGTATTGAGGCAGCAGTAGGGATTATGGACATTCTGGGGAATTACTCCAAAGTGATAATAGACATTAATGGGGGATGGCAGATCATTAAACCTCCATTCCCGGATAAGATAGTCGATGAACACGGCACGGAATATTCACATAATGCTGCCTGGTGGTTTTTAGGCGGACCTGGAAGCATAATTGAGATAAAAATAGCCATAGGTGGGATTTTTTAATATTTTTACAAACCGAAAATCAATTATTGAGCATTATGAAATTTGCCCTGAAACTTTACCTTGTCCTAATAGGATTATCGTTAAGCCTGCTATTCCATAACCAATTGCAATCTCAAAATCTTGAATCAATCCTTTCTGCCGGCGGTAATAGCGAAAAAGACCTTTGGAAGAAGGAACGATTGAAATATTATATGGATAGTCATGAGCTTAGCATGTCCTCACCTGAGAGTTATTTTTACAGGGCACAGGAGAAAATGAGAGCAGGACTTTTTCTCGATGCAATAAATGATTTTAAAAAGTCCATTAAAGATGTAGAATCGCTTACAGCCCACATTTCAATTCTTGAGCAAAAAAACAGCAATAAAAGAACCTACTTAAATATCAGTATTTGTTTCATGCAAATAAACGAATATGACAGTGCACTATATTATTGTGATTCAGCAATTTCGGAAGACAAGTTTTACGAGGATGCATATATGCAGAAAGCCTATATAATGCTCGAGAACAATAAATTGAAACAAGGGTTTGAAGTATTGGACCTGGCGGAGGAATTGTTTCCCAATTCAAAGAAACTTTACCTAGGCAGGGCACAGATCTATTTCAGGCAAAGGAAAATGTCAAGAACAAAGAAATATATTCATAAAGCATTAGCCGTGGATCCTGATTTTGAGGAAGCGCGACTGCTGTTGATAAGCATTCATATTCGTGCAAACAAGCTGGAGGCTGCTTTAAGAGAGTTGAAAAGATCCATTGCAAAAACTTCAAAACCGGTAAGCAGCTTATTCTTAAGGGCATATTTATATATGATGGTCAATAAAATTGATTTGGCATACTACGACCTTGAGAGTGCATATGAGATGGATTCAACTAATGCCTCGGTAGCTTATATGCTCTCGATTCTGGATTTTTATTATGAAGATTATGAACGTGCCGATAGTCTTTGCACCATTTCCTGGAATAAGCTCATGAAGAAAAATGGTAAAATTGTCAGGGATATTGATATGCAATCATATGAATTCGGGTATCTGCTCAATTATATAAATCATACTGATTCCAGTAAGGATGAAAAAGATCTTTTCAATGAGTATTTTAGCAGCTTCCTAAACGGGAATAATTCGAGCGCCAGGAAAAAGATCGAGATTTTCGTGGAACAATATCCCTATTCAAATTTTGGTAAACGACTTGAATTATTCTCGCTGTACAACAATAAAGCGGTCTCCGTCTATTCTTTACAGGATCTCATTATTAGTTTCAAGAATCCGAAAAAAGAGCAAATTATTTCGTTCAACGAACCAACACTTATTAATAAACTTGATGCATACTTACAGAAGGATTCAGTTACCATGAGCATCTTATGGGCCAAATCGCTGACCGAATTAAATCAGCTGAATTATATGAGTGCCATTAAATATTCAACGAAAGCGATAGCCCTGGATTCTACTTTATTGTTATCATATAAAATAAGGGCTTATGCCGAATTATTTTCAGAAAAATATGAAAAAGCCATTAACGACTTTGAATTTATTCGGGACAACACCCAATATCCTGACGTGAGCATAGATAAAGGGCTGGCTGCTTCTTACTATAATTCAGGTGATTATGAGAATGCCCTTGATCTTGCCCTTGATGTGCTCGATATAAATTTCAACGATAACGACTTAAATAATGCCGGTCTTGTTTATGACGCATTAGGGAATTCCGACAGTGCTATTGCCTTTTATAATAAAGCGATAAACAAAAACAATCAAAATGTAGATTATTACCAATCCGCGGCACACCTGCTTAAAACCAAAGGTGATTTTGCGGGGGCGATTACTGTTTATAAAATGGCATGCAAAGCTATGCCATATAATGTTGTA
This sequence comes from Chlorobiota bacterium, assembly GCA_013151215.1. GTDB lineage: Bacteria > Bacteroidota > Bacteroidia > Bacteroidales > F082 > BM524. The sequence goes on from JAADIS010000015.1 coordinate 20,882, forward strand.
TTGCTTGTTGATGTGGCCGATACTTATGTTGAGGTACTCGATTTCGAGCAAGCCATAAAATACTATGAAAAAGCCTGGAAACTGAACAACTCTTATACTTATTCAGTTGTCAGCATGGCCGATTGTTATAGAAACCTCAAACTATACGAAAAGGCAATTAAGTATTATGACGTAGCAATTGAACAGATGCCTAAACACTATTGGAGCTATTATGGCAAAAGCTTATGTTTCTATGAGCTGGAAGATTATAAGTCATCAATGAAGGCCTCATTCAATCTGACAAAAATAAACGATAGTTTTGCCCCGGCATATTTTCTTATTGCAGAAAACACATTCAATCTAAAGCGTTACTCACTTAGTTTTTCATTTGTCATGCAAGCCTTGCAAAAAGATCCGGGAAACGTATCCTATCTTTATAAACTAGCCGAGATAAGTATTGCTAAAGGTAGCCTGAAAGAAGCAGATAAACTTTACTCTGAAATATTGGATACTGAAGATCCGACAAATTACTCCAGCGAGTATTATGATGCTATCAACAGTCTCCATCAAATGATAAACAAAAATATAAAAGCCGAGGAAGTCCAATTAATATTGGATAAATATTTCAACCGGCCATAATCATGGAATTGAAGAAAATTCCTCCCTATAATAATTCTCTATATAAACGCTATTATCGATACAAAAGCCGTGATAAAAACCGACAGGATTATCTTCCATGCAATATTGGCGTTCTTAATCTCCATGAACACGAAACTCACACCAATAAACTTCATCATGCTCAAAACCAATATCAAGGGCAGAACCCATCTTGTGGATTCGTTGTTTATGTCTGTCAGAGTATAACTGACAAAAATGAGGCTAACCAATAAGACCCAGGTTATTTCGTTCAGATATTTCTTCATCATCTAGTGTATTAAGTATAAAACAGGGAATAAAAGTATCCATATTAGGTCGCACATATGCCAGAACACCCCTGCTGTCTCAAAATCCAAAATTGAGTATTTCCCTTTATGCAGACTGGCAAATAATGCTGAAAGTATAATAATTCCGACGGTTACATGCAAAAAATGAAAAAATGTAAGCATCCAATAGTAATTGAAAAAAGTAGTTGTACCGAAAACATGTCCATCGCCTATGGCTAGGCTATATTCCCAACTTTTTAAGAGCAGAAAGAGCAAACCGCTGATAATGGTAGGGATTAACCACTTTTTTGCATATCTAATCCTCGATTCTTTTATCTCATGAAGTGTTTTAACCATAAAAAAGCCACTACTGATAAGAATGATGGTGTTTATAAGGCCTATTGTTTTATGAAGATAGCCCTGCTGACTTAAAAAATCGACAAAATTATTTTCGAAATTTACCCTGAAGGTGATGAGTGCAATACCGAAGGTTACAACTTCAACCATAACTATTATCCAAATCAGTATCCCACCCGGTGGATATAAAAATGAATTATTATTGTTTCCTGATCCTGTCATTTTATTGATTCTGGATGCGTTTATAGAGTGTTGTCAATGAGTGTAATAACATATTCGGGTTGCTTAGGATATTATAGTGGTTCTGTCCGAACATCTGCGGCAGATAGTATTTTGCCGTCGATTCGATGGCAATAGCATAAGTGTTTACCTGTGATTCATGCAGTTCGCGCAATGCCTGCTTGATATCGGAAATCCCGTATTTTCCTTCGTAAACATCATAGTCGTTTGGCTTGCCGTCTGATAGAAGTATCAGCCATTTATTTTTATTGTCTTGTTTTTTTAAAAGTGTATTGGAATGACGAAGACCGGGACCGATACGGGTATAACCTTTTGGCTCAATGGCCCCGATATTACGTTTGGCTTTTATCCAGTCGTCCTTAAAATCCTTAATTGAGATGAAGGTGCAGTTGTTTCTTGTTTTTGAGTAAAAACCACCTATCGAAAAATCGATGCCATATTCGCTCAATACCTGGCCAAAAAGTATAACAGCCTGTTTTTCGATGTCTAAAATTCTGTTTCCGGCGGCATAACTATCCGTTGACAGGCTAAAGTCGAGCAGGAACATTATCGAGATGTCCGATTCCTTTTTCCGTTTGGAGATATAGATGTTTTCGTTGGGCGTATGCCCCGATTTTATATCCGTCAATAGATTTATAACAGCATCGATATCGATTTCCTCTCCATCGGGAAGCCGTTTAGTAGCCTGGCGTTTTTGATGTATTTGGGAGAACTTCTTCCTCAAACCGTTTAAAACTGTTGCGTTTTCTTTGAGGGTTTTGGATGCATAGCTAATATCGTTGCCGACAAAGCTTTTCAAGAAGACTTTACAATAATCAGTTTTATAGCTTTTCGTTTTGTAATTCCATTCGTCATATAAAACGCACAGCCCGGCCTCATCCTTGTCCTTGCTTTCGGCAATCCCGTTGATATCCCTGAAGTCAGCCTGATATACCGAGTGCACCTCATCATCGGTTCTCACCATATATCTCAGGTTCAGTTCGTTGAGGGCCTCGGCATCTTTTTCGAGGCTGTCGTCGCCATCAAAACTACGCCAAACCCCATTGAATTCCTCGGCAGTATCAACTTTCTCGAAATTATGTGTAAGCACATAGTCTTCCTGGGTTTTCTTGTCAACGTTTATCACCCGGGCGTCTTCAACGGCCTTGGATTTCACCTCAGTGGCGGATCGTTGGTCCGATTTTGCGGCATCGTCGGCATTAGTGTCTTTTTTAGTGGCATCTGTCCCACCGGCGAACATAAGTTTACCGTAGAGCCAGAAGTCAGGTATATTTTCGTTCTTTTCGGATTCCTGGTCGAACAAGTGCTTTTTCTTTTGATAGAATTCAAAAATTGAAGGATAATCCCTTCTTATCTCCTCGATGATATGATTCGCCTTGTCTTTTGCCTCTTTTCTCGATTCGCCCAAATCATGATTAGCACTTTCAAGATTTATCTTGTTTAGATATTGAACTGAAAGGAAAACAGTCCGAAAGAAATAAAACTTAAGATTGGCTTCAAGGCTGTCCAGCCTGTCGAATTGCGTTGGAAGGTAAAACAAGTTTCCTTTCAGGCCTCCCTCCTGCTCGGCTTCCAGCACTTCTATCCTATTGCCGCACAAAGCACTGGCCACCAAAGCCAAACGGCCCGAGATAGCCTCAAGTTTCACAGTCCTCTTTAAAACAAGAGGGTCTTGTTTGTTGAACCTCTTTACGAGGTTCACTATTTTCTTGAATAAAAGCTGGTCCGGCTCAATCATTATTGCATCAAAAATTAAATCATCAGGTCAGCCAGGTCTTTCATCGACTGCATGATTTCAGGTTCGTCTGAAAGGGGCTGCAGCATCCCGACTTCAACCGACAACCGCTTTGCCAAACCCGACTTTATCAGCTTTGCAGAATCCACTACCAAGCGTGTTGAAACTGTTTCTACCAAGCCTAACTCCTTGAGGTTGCGTATCTTATTAGCAATCTTAACGAGTCTTTTCGCATCCTTTTCGTTAAGCGAGGTTTCGTTTACGATTATTTCTGTTTCCAGGACTTCGTCAGGATAATCGAATGAAAGGGATACGAACCTTTGTCTTGTTGAGGGTTTGAGTTCTTTAAACCCTTTCTGATAACCGGGATTAAATGATGCCACGAGCATAAAGTCCTCATGCGCATCCACTTCCACGGCCAGTTTGTCCAAATACAATTTACGTCTGTGGTCGGTAAGCGAATGTATTGCAACTATCACGTCCGGGCGGGCTTCCGCAATCTCGTCCAGATATATAATATTTCCATTTTTTACTGCCAGGGTAAGCGGCCCGTCCATCCAAACTGTCTCAGTGCCTTTAAGGATAAACCTGCCCAGTAAGTCGGTAGCAGATGTCTCCTCATGACAGGCCACTGTAATCATCCTGGTATCAAGTTTATAGGCCATATACTCCAAGAACCTGGTCTTACCGGTTCCTGTCGGCCCCTTGAGCAAAACCGGAAGCTTGTTGTCATAACAATGATTGAAAACTTCAATCTCTTTGTAAACAGGTTTATAATAGGGTTCTTTGATATTGATCATTGCTTTATAAGATTAAAGGCCGGTTACCTTAAATGGTAACCAGCCTGAAACATAAAAATTTATTTTTCCCGGAATCAACTATTAGCTTCAAGTGCTTCATCCGTTGGCATTCCATGCTTGAAGAAGTTTGAAACAAAAAAGAGGATACCAATAGTGAACAAGATTGCTGCACCGATAAGGACCCAGAAGTGGACTTCTATGGCCTTCTGGGCATCCATAAAGCTCATTCCAACTTTTCTTTCAAGGTAAACCTGTGCAACGCCAGCAGCTGCAAATGCAGTGGTCATCCCGATCATCCCGATATTCGACAACCAAAATGCGTAATGGGCTCCCGGGCGGTCATATAATTTCCTACCGGTTAAGTTAGGCATAGCATAAACGATTATTGCAAGCACCATCATCCCGTAAGCACCCCAAAAGGCGAGGTGGCCGTGCATAGCGGTCACCAATGTGCCATGTGTGTATAGGTTCACCGAAGGGATAGTGTGGGCGATACCAAGCAATCCGGCACCTGCAAACGACATGATTGCGGTTCCCAAAGTCCAGTATAATGCAATCTTATTCGGGTGGTTTTTCTCGCCTTTACGATACATAGCGAGTGCAAACAAAGCCATTCCGAGAAAGGCAAGCGGTTCCAGGGCAGAAAAAATACCACCTATCATCAGCCAGTATTCAGGGGCGCCCATATAATAATAGTGGTGTCCGGTACCAAGGATTCCGGAAAGGAAAGTGAGTCCCACAATAACATAAAGCCATTTTTCGATAAGTTCCCTGTCAACGCCGGTAAGTTTAATGAGCAAATATGCCAGGATACCACCCATGATGAGTTCCCAAACGCCTTCTACCCATAGGTGAACAACCCACCAGCGGAAAAACGAGTCAACAGATTGATTGTTGAAGTCGATCATGCCCGGCAGATAAAGCAAGGCTGCAAAAAACAATCCCATAGCCAAAACAAGGGCCGTGGTTGTTCTTTGTTTTCCCTTGAACAAGGTAACCAAGATTATGCCCAGGAACAATAATACGTTTACAACGACCAGATAGTCGAGCGGACGCGGTATTTCCAAAAATTTCCTGCCTTCCCACCAGTTGAAGTGAAAGCCTATAACGGCAACCACGGCAACAATGGCGAGACTCCAGAACTGTAACAATGCCAGCTTTACTGAAACCAGTTCGTTTTGCGATTCTTCGGGGATGATGTAATAGGCTGCACCCATAAAACCGCTTAAAAGCCACACCACCAATAGGTTCTTATGCGTTGCCGTTGCGGTGTTGAACGGAATAAACTCGTGCAAACCATCAAAACCTGCATGAGCAAACCCCATTATAAAACCATAAACTATTTGTAGCACCAATAATACCATGCTCAAGGCAAAGAACATATATGCTACTTTTTGTGATTTATATTTCATCTGTGTAATTTCTTTAGTTAAAAATCAAATTATTCTTTTTTCAAATCAGGTTTTGGCGGAAAACCGTTTAAGTCCATTTTGCCTATCCATTTAAAAAAAGCAATTAAATCATTTGCCTCTTTGTCAGAGAAACCGTAAGCGACCATTTTTCTGCCGCTCAGTGTCCATGGTGTTTTTGAAGTAAGCACTGCTTTCACAAAGCCCTCTCCCCTGCGGTCGATTACTTTTGTGAGCTCAGGCGCATAATATGCTCCTTCGCCGAGAATAGTATGGCATCCCATACAGTTGTTCTCATCAAATAATTGTTTGCCATTAGTAACTTCTTCCGTAATATTTTCCGAGTGCGTTTTTTCGGGAATGCCGCTTGAAAGCGTATTAGCCGATAAAAACAGGAAAATCAAAAAGAAAAGCACCGTCCCCCCGAGGAAGAACAACCTGGCTTGATTTTTAGATAACATAATGTAAAATTTTAATTAATAAACATTTAATATTGTTAATTTCATGTACATCAAAAGTAATTATTTTATTGATTATTTGATATAAATCAATAAAAAAAGTAAGTTTCAGTACTTGTTTTCTGAAATTACTGTGAATTAATTAATTATTGAATATTCGTTTTGCCAATGCGGATTGGTTTTGCTTTAAATTATAAATACAGGTGAGAATTCCTTATAAAAAACGTCAGGCATTTTAAGCTAGATAGGAAAATTGACCTTTTTAAGGCTTTGGTTTAATAGCGGGTCGGATATCTTTTCCTTTTTAAAAATATGTTTTAACTGCAAATTCATATTGCTCAATGAATATTTTCTTAAAGCTCGTTATATTGTTCTGTTCATAAAACAATAGCATTGCCTTTTTATAATCTACACTATCAACAGTCCTAAATGATATTGGACAATAATTATGATTTATCAATATAGCATTACTTACTATTCTTGCAGTTCGTTTATTACCGTCAACAAAGGGTTGAATGTATGAAATCACAACTAAGGCTAAAAGGGCTTGTTCAAAAACATTTTTTTTATGATTAATCAAATCACAGGTCGCTGATAGGGCTTCCTTTATTTGAAATTCATTATCAATAGGTTTATAATTTGTACCGGAAATTCCAATACGCCTTTTTCGGATATTTCTATCAACGGCTAATTCTTTTGTTAGAATACTATGAATATCTTCGATTTTGGATATGGTCAGAGGAAACAAATAATCAGGATTTTCAACAATAAAATCAATCGCATCCATATGGTTCAATAACATTGCGGCTTCTTCTTTCGATTTCCCGGATGCTGTTTCTTTTTCTTTTAATAATCGTTCTGTTTCAAGTAAAGAATAAGTATTTCCTTCAATTTGTGATGATTTCCAACTTAAATCAATCGCTAGGCGTTCTAATTCTTTTTTATACTCAAATTCGCTTAATTCCGAAATGTTTTTTTTGAAAGTTTCTTGAAGTGCATTTAATTGACTTATCTCTTTGTTTGTGAACAAGTCTGTTTTAGATAAAATATCACTAATAATAGAAAAATTAAAACTTTCATTTATTTGTCTTTCATCAAGCTCTTTTTCATAGTATTTTTCAATATCAATCGACTCAAATAATTTATAAACAGGTGAAAGATTATATCGTGTTGATTTGCCTTTTCCTGTTGTAATAATTAAACTCTCTTGAATTAGCTTTGATAATATTCTTTTTACTGTTGCAAGACTTCTTTTCTTTCTAACACTTTCAAAGATTTCCTTTGACGAACTATTAGGATTTTGTTTTACATATTCTATTATCAAATTTTTATCATCCATATCTTTCTATCTGGCTCACAAAGATAATGTTTTTGGCTCAAAGAAGATCTTTTTTGAGCTGTATGTTTCCTTTTAATGAGCTACAACGGTTTGGGCTATGGTGTGTGCCGCATTTTATTCAATAATTTTTCTTGGTTTCATAATTGTTCAAATTTACAAATTTTTTTTCTGTGAAAAAGAAACTGCGGCATGCACTATATTTTTTGTTAGGCTTTTGTGCTTTCTATTCAATTATTTCAAGAAATCCATAATCTTCACTTAAAAATAGTTTTATCATGTCATTTTTCTGTCGTAAAAGTATCTCTAAGTTTTTTGTTGTTGTATTTCCAGTCCTAATCCAAATTATTTTTGGAGGGAATCCCTTAATTACATTTAGGTCGCAGAAATCCGAGTCAAAAGTTACAATAGCAAAATCATTTCTTTTAGCAAAATCAAATATCTCAGTATCGGATGAGTTTTCAAGTCCTAATTCTCGAACTTGTTTTGAGTCTGGGAATAAGTCAATAATGCGTTTTATCAATCGAAAGGAAATATTTTGGTCAAAAAGCAATTTCATTATGCGTATACTTGTCCTTGTTCCTTTTTTGCCGCAAATGAAAGACAAGCATTTATTTGATTCTCTGTTAATTCCGGAAAGTCAATTATAATCTCTTTTCGTGTCAATCCATTTGATAACCAAGATAAAACATCATAAACAGAAATTCTAGTCCCTTTAATTATTGGTTTTCCAAATCTTTTTTCTGTATTAATTTCTATGTATTCGTTAAATCGTATCATATTGCAAAGGTAATAAATTATTCGCTATGTGATTTTTCGTTTTTTTTGCATAAAGCCCAACTTATTATATGGATACTACCAACTAGCCTATACATCTTAATGTTATTGGTTGGAAAATGCCAGAGACTCCAGGTAATCAAACAGTTTCGATATTGCCTTCTTCATCGACCAGCACGCCGAAATTCATGTATTCCAGTTTGCCGTCAACAAAAAAGAAGTCCATCATGCCTTCGTCGAACGAATAGCGCTTGTCTGCGTCTTCCATGTCGATCTCATAGTTTTCGTGACCGTTTTTCTTCATAAAATCGATAATCTGCTTTTCGGTCAATCCTATAATCTTAGTGCCGTAAAGGATGGCGTTGGGGTTATCGGTCTCAATACCGGCAACCACTTGCCTTGTTATGCCGTCCATAAAAACGGAAAAGCCTTGTTCCCAATAATGGAGCACCACGATGCTCAGTTCCTCGTCATCGTCGAAGCTAATAATTTCTTCGGGTTCGCCAACCAGTTCGGCCAGGCGGTCCATATCCATTCCGAATTTTATCTTGCCGTAGCCTTCGTTGGGTGTAATTGTATTATCTGATAACATTTTTATTCGATTTCGATTTTTTAAGTGTTCAAAAGTAAGATTTTTCGCGAACAAAGAAATAAAAATTATTCTTTATTACGAAATAAATTCTCTTTAAAAGGTTTCTAAATAAAAGCTTGGCTGAAAAATCATTTATTTAAAAGGGGAATCAGGTTCCTTGGCCATGCTTTTATATATCAGCGCGTCGAGGCAGGCGGGGAAGAATTTATTGATCCAAAAAATCAATTTCCCTTCTGCGGTGAGCACAATTCGGTTCTTTCTTCCGGCAATTGCTTTATAAATATGAACGGCAACATTTTCGGCCGACATCATTTTACTTTCCTGACGAGGCGACTCGCCTTGTTGGCTCCCGTCGGCGGAGAGGGCTGAATTCCTGATGTTCGAGCTTGTGAATCCCGGGAAGGCCATAAGAACATGTAAGCCGTTTTTGATATTTTCCGTCCTTAGTGTTTCCATAAAGCCGTTTATGGCAAACTTAGATGCCGAATAACCGGTTCTGCCGGGAAGACCTTTTAGGCCGGCAACGGATGAGACCCCGACTATGCTTCCCTTGTTTTTTAAGATATATGGTAAAGCGTGCTTGGTACAATAAACGGTTCCCCAGAAGTTAGTGTCCATCAGGTGTTTGATGACTTTAAGGTCGAGATCTGCAAAAAGGGCGCGCATCGATATCCCGGCATTGTTTATCAGTATATCGATTCCGCCATAAGTGTCCACGGCTTTTAGTATTAGGTTGCGGCAATCGGTCTCATTGCTTACGTCGCATCGTAAAAAATCAGCCTCGCCCCCATTGTCCCTGATATTTTTCGCCACCTTCCTTAGCGATTCGACATTTCTGGCGCCTATTATTACTTTAGAGCCTTCGGAAGCAAATTTGTTGGCGAGGGCTTTGCCGATACCGGAGCTGGCCCCTGTTATTATAACTACTTTATCCTTCATTGCAATCTTTTATTGATATTCTTTCACAAAAGCCTGTAAAGGTTTATAACAAGCCATTCTCAAATACTTGCAAAATACATAATAAACAATTATCATTCTGATAACCAGAACTTAGCGGCATTGCGGCTTTGCGATAGGCAAAAACTACGCAAACCATTGCTTTCAAAATTAATCAAATTATTAAATCATGGAAACTCGGCATCATAATTTTTCGATTTCCTTCATTTTCCTCTCAAAATCTATCATTTTCCTTCTTGTCGATATAACGAACTCATAATAATCCGTATCGCTCTCCGGATTGAGCATGCGCTTTTCCGCTTTTAAATTTTCGATATACATATTAAAGCCGTCATCTGACGACATAAGCTGCATTATACCATATTTATACGAAAAGAAATACCATTTGCCACCGGAAGCTTTCAGCAATATGGTCAATCCGCTGCCGGTACGCCCCATTTCAATTTGGACATAACCGTCGAAATATTTGTTTACGGCCTTTTCGTCAATAAAACCAAGTCCGATTTTACCAGTCGAAATAAACGATTTTGTTTTGTTGTGCCACCTTAAGTCCAGGTCGGTAAACAATAAAGTATGTTTTAATTCATCGGGAAGTTTCTTGATTTTGCCATAGAGTGCCAGTTCAGTTATCATTAGTGCGCTGCGCTCGGTGCCAACAACTTTTTTGAGAAATACGGGAAATTTGCCTTCGGCAGGGCTGGTCGGCCTGTTGCTTGTCATCCGCAGGCTGTCGGTCATCATCTGTAGCGCCTTCTTGTCGAGAAAGAAATCCAATAAGAGCGAAGTGCTCAGATAAGTTGAATCGGGAATGATCTTATATTGTATTTTTCCTGCCGCCACAGACTTAAAGACATTGGAGCTCAGGCCCAGGTTTATTATACCATCGGCATTGATTATGCAGCGTTTTGTTTGCAGTTCCACCAAATTATCATCAATCAAATCGTTGTTCAGCCTTTCGGGCGTGGAAACTTTAAAAGAAGCGTCAGCACTGTCGTAAACCATCTCCCCCGTGGCATCTGCCATTATAAAGTCGGCAGAACTCCTGAGCGGTTGGAAGACGCGCGGGTAAAACCCGCCAAATTGTGATGAATATGCAAGGCCGAAAACAGAACGGGTGCTATCCATCGCCATGGAGTTTTTGCTTAGCTTGAAAACAATATTATCAGGATCAATATAGTTGTCGAACGCTATCCAGTTTCCATCTAGGTCAAGGCATTCCTGGTTAATTTGATAACCTCCTGTGAAACGGAACAGTTTTTCGTCGGCCTTAATCGAGATGTCGCCGGTAAAATAATATTCAGGGCTCAGGAAGAAAATATCTCCCGGTGGAAGGCTGCCGAATGCAGTTGTCATACCATCCTTGACGCCAATATTGTTTAAATGTATTGCCTGACGAACATTGTTCCTGTCAATATAATCGATATATCCGATGGCGGAATATTTGTGCTTGGAGAAGATATTCACCTCGGCATCGTAATAAGTATGGAATTTATTGGCCGTATCGGCGATTATCCTGGCATTTTTAAGGGTCGGGATATTTCCGTCCCTGATTATTTGCAAGGAATTACCATCAGGGAAAATTGCGGCGTCGGCAACCTTTAAAAGCCTTACGTTCTCAATGTTCAGCTTATAATCCTGCAAATTATAATCTGCCTTACCGGCGAAGAACCTCAAAGAATCCTGTTCCGGGTTGATTGAGATAAACTCCGGGCCCGATAGTTTGTAATCAATTAAACTAAGGTCGTCCAAGGTGTCGAGGGCCAGGTAGTTTTCACTTAAATTACCGCTTAGGTTCAATTTATCGTTATACATGTCCCACTCCATCTCTTCAAGTGTGGATATGAATTTATTGAACGGGAACTCGATGAACGAATTGCTGTATAAATTCTTGAACAATCCTTTTTGGTTCTCGAAATCTATGGTGGCAAAATAGCCGCTCGACTTGAATATCAAGTTCTTGCCTTCTTGGTCCCTCAGGTTGAAGATCGCGGAATCGGCGGTTAATTTGCTATACATAAAGTTTATGTCGCTCGAAATAACTTCCGACTGGTCGAAATAGAAAGATCCCCTGCCTTGCATTTTTTCCGGGCTAAGGCTCAAGGTTCCCTTGAAATTTGAGTTGTTATAAAGTATAAACGGTTTTTCTATGGTGTTTAAGGTCATTATATTAGTATCGACAGCCCAATAAACATCAACGGTATCTACCTGGGCATCGGGGAAATCATATTGCTTTTTATTTGCTTTTGCAATAAACTGCCTGCCTATAGTAATAAGAGAGTCAGGGTAAAACACAAAGTTGTCCGAAATCATTTCAGATGTTAGGTATCGTAATTCGCCGGACCCCTTAAACCCCATATTGCCGAGTTTTATCTTGTTTATGAACACTCCTTTATTGTCATATACCGGGTAACCCTTGTCAGGGGATGTGTGCACGAAACCAAGGGAGTAATCAGGCATAACTATCAAGGGTTCGCTCAGCGGATCGAATATGCCTGCCGATGTGAGGGTCCCGTCGAAGGCAAGCCCGTCGGTGGAGAAGGTGGATATGCTGTCGAACATAAAGGGGTCAACAGTATAGTAGAATCTATCAGGCACAAGCGTGCTGTCCTGAATACTTCTTTTATTATAAAAAACATAACTCTCTTCCTCGCTCTTGAATTTCGGGTATTCGTCAAAATGCTTAAGCCCCGATTTGTTCATCGGGTCGTCGATATAGAGTTTTCCGTTCAGGTCGGTTATTACGTTTTTAACTCGGATGAGCGAATCGCTGTTGCGTATAGAATCGTGGGCATTTACCCAAAAAGCCAGTGAGTCGACGAAATTCATGTTGAGCATGAAGCTGTCGTAAACAAAAGTGCTTTTTCGCGAGTAAAAATCAAGCAGGCCCATGTGAACATAGCCGTCGAAATTAAAGTCCCTGTTTTTCTTAAACGATATTGACTTATTGTAAGGATAAATATAAACCTCCTGTGAATCACTTATTTGCACAAAAGGAACACCATAGACATTTAAGTCGAGGCTGCTCAAGTTTAATGCTGCGTTGGGCTTTGCGGTAACGTTCGATTTCAATCTGATAACGTCATAATCCGTTTCTTTGGCCTTGGCTTCCAGAAAGTACAATAAACGGTCCTTTACCACTGCCGTTTCAGTATTCGGGTCGTAAACCAGATACCCCCGCTTAGATAGCCTGATGAGCATTGCGGAAACCTGTTCGACAGGTTTCTTCATGAATTCGGCCAAGGCATTCAACTGTATCTCATGAACATCGTACGATTTCATATAATTCTCTATGACATACATTGGGTTGACTTCGTCAATGCCTTGAAGCCTGTAAAAATCTTTTGCCGAATAGAAGTTCGAGGATACAAAAGACGCAGTGTTTTTATTGTTTACGGCCCTGATTTTCTTAAAGAATATTTCACCCTCGTCCATATTCCAGAACAGTGCCTGTACATAAATATCCAATTGGTGATACGAATCGAAGAATGGTATCATCCTGCTTCCCTCGTCCTCGTTATAAAGTATAATCTGCTTATTCTTGGTTCTATACTTCAGGTGCAGGTTTGGGTGGTAAAGAGAGTCCTTGTCGAAATAGAAGATTATCTCAGTATTGGCGGCGTCCATTACGTCTTTACTGATCCTGAATGAATTTGAATAAATACGCGCGAACAATGTATCGGCATGCAAGAGTTCCAGTTTTGCCTGTTGGTGCTTGCCTTCGATACCGTATAACTTAAGCCCTTTATAATTAAAGCCTCCTTCAAAATTAATGTTTTTATAGAGTTTATATATTTTATAATCCGACAAATAGGTTTTAAAACGAGGATACGATGCTTTCTTCGAGCTGCGGCTCGATGTTACCTTATCCGAAAACAAGCCGAGCATCGTCCTTTTAACAAATCGCTTGTCGCTGATAACCGCTGAGTCGATGGTATAGCTCGACTCTGTCATATCAATATTGTATTTATTTATCTTTACGAACAAGGAATCCTTAAAGTCATCACCGAACCTTGTCCATTCTATTCTTGCCTTGTGGCCTGTCCATTGCTTGTTGTTGTAGTTAAAAACCCCTGAAGTTTTTTTAATCACCGAACTGTCGTTCTTTGTTGCGGCAACCAGTTTTAGCCTACTGAACTTAAGCAGGAAGGAAGTATCCTTGAAAAAACTGAACTTAGCATCGCGACAATACCATGCAAGGGATTTCTTCCTGTTAAGTATTTGGTCCTCCAATAGTTCTTGGGTGAACTCCATGAACTTATCGAAGGGTTTGGTTTTTGTGGATTCCAACAGCGAAAGGGTTTCGGCATGCCACGAGATAATACTTTTGGGAAGCTGCTTCGATTCGCCCAGCAGCATCAGCGAATAAATATAGCTGTAAAGCTGAGGGTAGGATTTCATTTTCTTGGCCCGCATTTTTTCTACGACTTCCCTTACGGCAGCCTTTTCCACCTTATTGAACCTGCCTGCGTCCCATATAGGGTGGAAACGCTCCAACAATGTTTCCGACTTCTCAATAATTGTTTTTGAAGGAGTGTTTAAAAGGATTTGCGAGATCTGGCTGAAGAAAACCTCGGAATTTTGGGAAAGGGTGTCCGGTAGCTGCGCGAAAGTTATTTTTGAGAAGAACAAGAATGAGACAACTAAAAGTATTATACCCTTTTTTATATCCATGATTGATTTAAAAGTTATTATGATTCCCGGATTTCACGAATTCGGCCGCTACCCAATTATTTTTTGTCTTATAACTGACATACTCAAGCGAGTTGTTGTTGCATTCGGCCTTGATATCGTCCAAGTCTTCAGTATAAAAGCCTGAAAAGTAAATATGGCCGCCACTTAACAATACCTTTGAGTAATAAGGTATGTCGCGAAGGAGTATGTTTTTGTTGATATTGGCAAATATTACATCGAAACTTTCCAGGCGGTCAAGACTTGATGCATCGCCCAAAACTGCTTCTATATTATCTGTTTTGTTCAGTCTTGCGTTCTCAACGGCATTGTTATATGCCCATTCGTCATTGTCGATGGCATATAGTTTTCCGGCTCCCCTTATGGATGCAAGAATAGCCAGGACTGCCGTGCCGCTGCCCATATCGAGGATCCTTTTGCCTTTAAGGTCGTCTTCAAGCACAAACTCTATCATCAAGCTTGTGGTTTCGTGATGGGCAGTGCCAAAGGCCATCTTCACATCCAATAAGATATTGTATTGCGCATCTGGATTCGGTTTATGAAAGGGGGCCCTGATAAAACAATTCCTGATTAAAACCGGGCTGTAATTACTCTCCCATACGGCATTCCAGTTTTTGTCGGCTATAAATTCCCTTTCAACCTTATTGTCCTTCATATAGGGTTCGAGGATTTTTATTTCTTTAAGATCATCCTCCCGGAAAAGACTCTCTTGAATATACGCAATGAGGGTATCATCGTTTTCTTCAAAGCTTTCATAGCCATAATTTGCGAGAAATGCCGTTAAAATCCCCGGTGTCAACTCTTGTGTGAGATTTTTAAAGGTCAGTTTGTAGTAATTCACTCTTAGAAACTATAAATTATTTTTATAAAATCGGCGGCGACAAGCGATGCCCCGCCTATGAGACCGCCATCGACATCGGCTTGCGAGAACAGTTCCTTTGCATTGTTGGCATTGCAACTACCACCATATAATACTGTTGTTTTGCCGGCAGTTTCCGCATCATATTTTTTTTCTATAAGTCCTCTTATGAACTTATGCATTTCCTGTGCTTGTTCAGGGCTGGCGGTTTTTCCGGTCCCGATGGCCCAAACAGGCTCATAAGCAATTACAATATTCGAGAACTCATCTTTATTCAGTTTGAAAACCGAATTAACCAACTGAGACTCAACTATATTGAAATGGTTTCCCGATTCCCTGTCCTTAAGGACCTCGCCGATACAGAATATCGGCTTGATGCTGTTATCAAGCAGTCGCTCGGTCTTCCGCAAAAGGAGGTCATCGGTCTCCCCAAAATATTTACGCCTTTCGCTATGGCCTATTATACAATAAGGAATATCCATTGAAGCGAGCATTGCTGCGGATATCTCACCTGTATAAGCACCGCTTTCATGCTCGCTCACATTTTGTGCAGCGGTTCGTATCTGCGATTCCTCGGCATAATCGCCGGCCATTTCCAGAAATACGGAAGGAACACAGACTATCACTTCGCAGTCAGGTTCGCGATCGTCAATTTCATTTGCCACTGCACTTATCAAATCTTCGGCCTCATGGAACAACTTGTTCATTTTCCAGTTTCCGGCAACAATTTTTTGTCTCATATTATCATCGATTATTTTTTAGCAAAAATAACATTCTATTCGTATAAAAATTATTTGGGCTGTCCTTTGTTTAATTCAGTCGCGAAACACATGTCGATATCATCGGGAAAACACAGGCTCACCTGTTTAAAACGATTGATATCCAAAACAAATCTGACAATCGGCAAAAATGGGGCTTTTCGAACTTTAGAATAACCAATTGTTTTAAAGATTTATACCTCTCCCCACTTAAATTAAACTCTCCACTTTCCGCAATTTTAGATTTTTCAACAGCATGGGCTATATTTGAATCAGCCACGAATGCACGAATAGTTTCGTCTTCCATTCGTGCATTCGTGGCATTCTTAAACTCTTTCAATACTTCAATAGCATCGCCCAACTGTCCACCTTTTATCTCGTTACGTTGTGCCCCAAGGTTGTAACCGTCATTTTCTATTTTTACAAAAAGGATTTTGTTGGTCTTTTTTGTAATTGCTTTATCCATTAACAGAATGGAAGTTTTTACACCCGAATAGGGATTAAAAACACCTGCGGGCAAACTAACTACTGCATACATATAATTCTCAACCAACATTTTACGCAACTCTTTGTATGCTTTTCCGCTTTGGAAGATAATACCTTCGGGTCCGAAAATCCGTGCAGATAAAGGTTTACCAAACTCAAACGCGCCATATCAGGCGAGATATCGTAACCAATAAAGTTTTTAATCAGTTTTTTACGCTCGTCAGGTGTAAGCTGGTTATTGTTCTTTTCCTTAATTCGCTTCAAAGCAGAAATCAAAAAACCTGCTGTTCCGCAAGCCGGGTCAAGAATTGTATCTGTTTTGCTTGGGTCAACGGCTTTTACCAAAAAATCAATAATATGGCGTGGTGTTCTAAACTGCCCTGCATCACCTTGGCTTCACATTACCGAAAGCAGATACTCAAAAGCATCTCCCAGTTTCTCGCTGTGGGTATATTCAAATTCGCCTATTGTTTTTAAAAACAGTTTTAATGTTTCTGGGTCGCGCTAAGGTAAATAGGCATTCTTAAAAATATCCCTGCAATCGTCTATTCTTTTTCTTGTTGTATTATCTAACATTTAATTTTTGTTTTCTTTTTTAATTACTTGCCACGCCCCTGTTTTATCTGAACCTATTCTTTTTATATAGTTACAAAATATTCGCAGTTGGCAAAGAAATCAAAAAGTTTAAAAAACCCTTTTCGTGCTGAATAATTTCATCTTCGTCTAATTCATTTTTATGCTTAAATTCAAAAGTATGCTTTCTTGTTCCTCTACCTTTTATCTGAACAAAATCAGCAGGACTGAAAATTGGTCTTGCCATGCAAAGATTTAATAAATCCGGGCAATCGTAACCTGTTGTCATCATTCCAACGGTAACGCAAATTCTTGTTTTGCTCGATTTATAAGCCTCTAACCAATTTGTTTCAATATTTTCTTGTAGCAGATTTATCATCTCGGTTCGTCTTTTCAGCTTGCCCCTAACGGTTTATGGGCAAACAATCAGTAAACCCTGAAACTATATCAGTTTTTGGCAATCCTAAAGCCAACTTCATATTTATAGAATGTATTTTCCGGGAGGCCCCAATATCTGTCGGCAACCCGGCAATCTGCTGCCTGTACAAAGAAAGAGCCTCCCCGCAAAACCCTATATATGCCTTCGGCTGCTCCCGGTGGATCTGTGTCCGGACTGTTTTGATAGTAATTATAGTCGAACCAGTCGTTGCACCATTCCCTAACGTTTCCGCTCATATCGTAAATCCCAAGCTCATTGGCGTTTTTGCCTCCGATATCGTGGTTTTCTTGCTGGGAGTTGTCGGAGAACCAGCCTACGGAGTTGATATTGTTCCCCCCGCTATATTTATAGCCGTTGCTCATATTTCCTCCCCTGGCCGCATACTCCCATTCCGCCTCGGTTGGAAGCCTGCCTCCTGCCCAGTCGCAGAAAGCGTTTGCGCCATACCATGTAATAAAAATAGCAGCCCTCTGTTCTGTCCCGGCAACTGCATTGAAAGTGCTGCCGTCATGTTTCACCTGACAGCTATCGCTATCTATATGAAGGTATTTCTCACCGTTCAAGGTACCATCGGCAGCAGCACCTACGCTGTTTAAGAATTGTGCAAACTGATCATTCGTGATTTCGTATCTTGAAATATTGAATGAGCTGAGAGTAACGAAGTGGCTCGGGTTTTCATCATCCTCGCAATCCCCGCCCTGGTCGCCGGTACAGCCCATCTCGAAAGTACCTCCGCTTATGCTTATATATTCAATCGCCAACATTGAGTTTACGGTAATAGTCTTTGTAGTTGAACTGGTATTGCCCTCTGGGTCCTTAACTTCCATTTTTGGATTATAACTTCCTTCAGCGGTAAAGGAATAAGTTTCTATTTTATTCACACTCCAGTCGGTATCCCACAAATTATCACCATTATAATCCCACCTTACCATCAAGTCGCTACCGGGACTCTCATTGTCGCTTACCCCTGAGGCATCGAAAACGAAATCCGTCCCAACGCTTCCTCCTGGAGGCGTAACGGTAAATACTGCTGTTGGGTAGCCCGGGCCGCTTCCCCCGCCGCCAGTACCAACTGTCAAGTTTCTGGATGCCCAGCCAAAGAAGCCGTAGGAATCCTCAACTTGCAGGCCTACAGTATAATATCCGTCGGAACTATATTGATGCGACTGTGTTTTAGAGGTTTGCCAGTCAGTATCCCAAACGCCGTCGTTTTCAAAATCCCATCGCATTTTAATGTTGGCATCGCCACCAAAACCATCAACGGTCCCCGATGCGTCGAACACAAAAGTCGTAGATGTGGTTCCAGAACTGGGCAGGACAACAAAGGCTACAGTTGGTGGTTTGTTCGATGTAGTTGTTTTATTACAAGAAATATAAAATAGCATGAGACCTCCTAGAAATAAAGAAAAGCCCACAAATCCGGTAATTTTAGTCATTTGGTATAAAATATTTGTTATGAGCATTCAAAAATAAAGCTTAATCCGTATAAAAACAATATTTATAAATAATAGTATCAACATCGGAAAGCTGAAAACTTGGGGGTTGTCGTAAAACTCACATCACAAGATTATCCGTTGAATTTTTCTTATGCGCAAAGGCCTGTTCTTAACTTCTTTGTGGAAACTGGATTGTGGATTTCGCAATAATAAAAAAACCATTTATATTTTTTTGTTATTTTGCCATTAAATAAAAAGAAATGCAATTAACGAATAGACAATTGTTCCGACAAAACCTGGCAGTTCCTGCCGATATTCCCGAAGCTATTGAAATTGAGAGTGCCGAGGGGATCTTCCTGACCTCTGTCGATGGCCAAAAATATATTGATCTGGTCTCGGGGGTTTCTGTCAGCAATGTCGGGCACCGGCATCCCGCCGTCGTCAAAGCCATCAAGGAGCAATTGGATAAGTATATGCACCTAATGGTTTACGGGAAATATATACAATCGCCACAAGTACGCCTTGCCGGGCTTCTCTCATCCGTCTTACCTGAGAAGCTGGATTCCGTTTTCCTTGTAAACTCCGGAAGCGAGGCCATAGAAGGTGCGCTAAAACTAGCAAAACGAATCAGCGGCAGGAGCGAAATCATGGCTTTTAAAAAGTCGTATCACGGTAGTACTCACGGGGCTTTGAGCATTTTGGGCGACGAGAGGATGAAATCGGCTTACCGCCCTTTGCTTCCCAATGTCAAGCTCTTGGAATACAATAATTTAGACGATTTGGACAAAATCAACGCAGATACGGCATCTGTTGTGGTCGAAGCCATTCAGGCCGAGGCCGGGATTATAATTCCCTCTCAGGATTTTATGCATAAACTGAACGTGAAATGCCATGAAAACAAATGCCTGCTGATTGTTGACGAGGTGCAAATGGGCTTTGGAAGAACAGGTAAAATGTTTGGGTTTGAGCATTTTGACATTGAGCCGGATATAGTTTGCTTCGCCAAGGGCCTTGGAGGTGGAATGCCCATAGGCGCCTTTGTGTCCTCAAAGGAAAATATGAACTTGCTTACTTTCAATCCTGCCCTGGGGCATATTACAACATTTGGGGGGCATCCCGTAAGCAGTGCTTCTGCATTGGCCAGTTTAAAACTGATATTGGATGAGGGTTTACACAAAAAATCAAATGACAAAGGCCTGTTGATTGCCTCCGGTCTGGAAAAGCATCCCAAAATAAAAACCATCAGGAGGATAGGCTTGATGCTGGGCGTTGAGTTGAAGAGTGATTTTTCAGCTGCTCGCATGGTGAAAATATTACAGGGGCACCACCTGATAGTGGATCAGTTTTTATTCAACGAGAGTAGTTTTCGAATTGCGCCGCCCCTAACAATTACAGAGGATGAGATTAGGGTGGTTATTGAAATGCTGAATGCATGCCTCGATGATTTATAATACTGTACATTAAATATATAAGATATTATATCAATAAATTAATTTAGATATTTCTCAGCTTAAATCTTAGTCTTTACACCATGACGGTCTTTAGTTTACCCGATGAAAATATATTTCCCGACCCTTCCCTGGCAGATGCCGACGGCTTACTTGCAGTGGGTGGCGATCTAAGTTCCGATAGGTTGATAAATGCCTATCGAAATGGTATTTTCCCATGGTATTCCGAGAACAATCCAATCATCTGGTGGTCGCCAAACCCGAGAATGGTTCTTTTCCCCAAGTATTTCAAAAGAACGAAAAATCTCCGTAAGCTTATCGACAAGGAAGTTTTCGAAATTAAATTCGACAATGATTTTAGTGGTGTTATCCGCGAATGCGCAAGAATTTATCGCGGCAATAGCGATGGCACATGGATAGTTGACGATATTATACGGGCCTATACAAAACTTCATGATCTTGGAATTGCCCATTCGGTCGAGACCTATAAAAACGGTGTGCTTGTTGGGGGTTTGTACGGCCTTGCAATCGGTAAGGCATTTTTTGGGGAGTCGATGTTCCACAAGGTTGACAACGCCTCAAAAGTAGCTCTTTGGCATCTGGTGGACAGGCTATTGGAATGGGACTTCGATTTAATTGATGCCCAGCAGGAGACAGATCACCTAAAAAATATGGGTGCAGTTGCCATCGGGAGGGAAAAATTTTTAACTTTACTCAAAATTGCTATTGCCAAAGAGCAGCTAATTAAAAAATGGAATTAAGAAATGGAAAAGAATAAGGAGTTTATGGATCTGGCAATCGAATTGGCGGGAAAAAATATAGACAATCGGGACGGCGGGCCTTTCGGGGCCGTGGTCGTCAAAAATGGCGAAGTAATAGGCAAAGGGTGCAATCATGTTACCACGAATAACGACCCTACAGCCCATGCCGAGGTCGTTGCCATTAGGGATGCTTGTAATAACCTGAATACCTATGAGTTGGAAGGATGCGAAATTTATGCAAGCTGCGAGCCATGCCCCATGTGCCTCGGAGCCATTTATTGGAGCAGGATAGGAAAACTGTTTTATGCCGCGACAAAGGATGACGCTGCAAAAGCCGATTTCGACGATTCCTTTATTTATAAGGAGTTCTGCCTTCCTAAAGATGAAAGGTCAATCCCGTCGGTACAGTTGATGCGCGATAAATCGATAAAAGTCTTCGACAAGTGGATTGAATCCGAAAGCAAAATACCCTATTAACATTAAACCCCTTCAGCTATATGCCGATAAGATCCGCCATAGAAATAATAAGGAATTCACATTATTGCATTGCTTTTACGGGTGCAGGCATTTCCGTTGAAAGCGGGATACCCCCCTTTAGGGGAGATAGCGGCTTATGGAGCAAGTACGATCCTATTGTACTGGACATCAACTATTTCAAGAATAACCCAAAAGAAAGTTGGGCAGTGATAAAAGAGATATTTTATGACTTTTTCGGGAAGGCCAAGCCGAATCCTGCCCATGACGGCCTGGCAAAAATGGAGGCAAAGGGTATATTGAAGTCGGTTATAACACAGAACATCGACAATCTCCACCAGGAAGCCGGAAGCAAGGCCGTCTGGGAATTTCATGGCAACTCACATAGCCTGGAATGTACGGGCTGCGGCAGGAAATATGCTATCCATCAACTGAGTTTTGATGTTTTGCCCGTATTATGTCCTGAATGCAAGCAACTTATAAAACCTGATTTTGTTTTCTTCGGTGAAGGTATTCCGCCATTGGCCTATCAGATGTCGATGGAAGAAGCATCCAAAGCCGATTGCGTCATCGTTATAGGCACAACGGGCGAAATTATGCCCGCATCCTATATCCCGCACCTGGCCAAGGAAGGAGGGGCTAAGGTTATAGAGATAAACCCTGAGGAATCACGTTTCACGAATAGCATAACCGATGTTTATATAAACGAGAAAGCAAGCAGCGCTATGAAAAAAATTGTTGATGAGTTGAAATTGCAGGAATAGAAATCAGCTAATTTCTTCCTCTCATGAGAAAATGAATTACTTTTGCAAAAAATAAAAAATATAAGAAATGAGTTGTGAACTAACTGGAAAATTAATAGAAAAGCTACAGCTGGTTACCGGGGAATCAAGAAATGGTAAATGGCAAAAACAGGAGTTCGTTATAGAGACCTACGATCAATATCCCAAAAAGATCTGTGTTGGCCTTTGGGGCGATAAAGTCTCTATGATAGGGAATTTTGCCGTAGGCGATAAATTGAAGTTGAGCATAAACATCGAGTCGCGCGAATACAACGGTAAATATTTTACTAATGTAACGGCCTGGCGCATAGAAAAAGAAGCCGACGAAGGTATGAGCCTACCCCCTGCCGACGAGCTGCCCCCGGATATCAGCGAGGCCGAGGATGATTTACCTTTTTAAATGAGCAAAAGAATAATTGCGCATCTGGCAGTTTTTGGAGCCAATCTCATTTACGGACTTAACTACGTGATTGCCAAGAATATAATGCCCGATTTCCTACAGCCAAGAGTAATAATTCTTTTAAGGGTTGTTGGTGCCTCAATTATTTTTTGGGTTGTCTCATCATTCCTCAGGAAAGAAAAGATAGATAAAAAAGACATTCCGCGCTTGATGCTGTGCGCCCTCTTCGGCATTGCCATAAACCAGATAATGTTCTTTGAAGGATTAAACCTTAGCACGCCTATCAACGCAAGCATCATAATGGTTGGAACGCCGATTCTGGTGCTCGTTCTGTCCCACTTCCTCATCAATGATAAGATATCGCCTCAAAAAATAGTAGGTATCGCCCTTGGCGCAAGCGGGGCCGGATACCTTATTCTTCATCAGGGAAATATATCTTTTAACAGTTCCAGCTTCGTTGGGAATCTGTTCATCTTGATCAATGCTGCCTCCTATGCTACTTTTCTGGTGATTGTTAAGCCTTTAATGAAAAAATATAGCGCACTTACAATAATGAAGTGGGTTTTCTTGTTCGGGACTATATTTGTGATCCCATTCTCGGCAAGACTGACAATGGAGGCCAATTTTGCTGCCATACCTTTCAATATATGGCTGTCGATAGCTTATGTCATCATATTTACAACGGTTCTCGCATATTTTTTAAACAATTTCTCCCTCAAGACCGTTAGTCCCACCGTGAACAGCGCCTATATTTATATTCAGCCCTTTTTGGCTTCCTTAGTTGCCTTGAGCGTCCATAAGGATCAACTGACATGGACAAAAATAGTTGCGGCAATTTTAATATTTTTGGGGGTCTATTTTGCTAGCTTGAAAAAAGCACCAATAAAAGTATGAATTTATCGTTTATAATATTATGAATATTAGTGATTTAATACCTGGCATAAAATTCCCCGACAGCAATAATTTCTTTTTGCTTGCCGGCCCTTGCGTTATAGAGAACGAAGAAATGGCATTCCCGATAGCTGAAAAAATAAAGAAAATAACCGACGGCTTAGAAATCCCATTTGTTTTCAAGGCATCTTATCGGAAAGCTAACCGCTCCAGGCCAGATTCGTTTAGCGGCATTGGCGACCTTAAGGCATTGGCGATACTAAAAACGATATCGGATGAATTTGGGATCCCGGTCCTTACTGATGTCCATTCTGCTAATGAAGCCTCCATGGCAGCCGGGTATGCTGATGTTTTGCAGATTCCGGCTTTTCTATGCCGTCAGACGGATTTATTGCTCGCTGCCGGGAAAACCGGGAAAACCGTTAACATTAAAAAGGGACAATTCCTTTCGGGCGAGAGCATGAAATTTGCAGTTGATAAGGTGAAGGCCACCGGAAACAATAAGGTTCTCCTCACAGAGCGCGGTTCCATGTTCGGCTACGGCGATTTGGTTGTTGATTATAGAAATATTGCCGAGATGCAGAAGACCGGTTGCCCCGTTATTCTTGATATAACACATTCGCTGCAACAGCCAAACCAGCCCGGAGGTGTTTCGGGCGGCAGGCCGGAACTTATTGAACTGATAGCCAAAGCCGGCATTGCCGCAGGCGCAGACGGTATTTTCCTGGAGACGCATCCCGTGCCATCAAAGGCTAAATCGGACGGGGCCAATATGTTGAGGCTTGACAAGCTGGAGGACTTGCTTGTGAAACTGGTGAAAATCAGAAATGCCATCTGACAGGGTCTCCTAAAAACCATGGCTTGAAATAAAGCCCTACTTTTGCATTTTAATTAAACATATATTTATAATATGAAACATGCCGAGATACATACGGAAAAAGGTATAATGAAAGTTGAGCTTTACGAGGCCGATGCGCCAAAGACTGTCGAGAACTTTATCTCTCTCGCCACAAAAGGTTTTTACGATGGGCTCAATTTCCACCGTGTTATCCCTAATTTCGTTATCCAGGGCGGATGCCCCGAAGGAACCGGAGCGGGCGGCCCGGGTTATTCCATTGATTGCGAACTTGATGGCGACAATCAGCATCACGACAAAGGAGTTCTTTCCATGGCTCATGCCGGAAGGAATACAGGCGGATCGCAATTTTTTATCTGCCATAGCAGGGAAAACACAGCCCACCTCGACCGGCAGCATACTTGCTTCGGAAAAGTCTATGAGGGATTGGATGTTATTGATGATATTCGCCAGGGTGATAAGATCGAGAAGATAGTAATAGTGGGGTAATGCAGACATAAGGTCAATTTGCCTGAACTATCTATTTGGGTCAAAGGCTTTTTGCCAAGGGTGTAAACCGCCGGCGAAAAGCCTTTTTTTTGCTTAGTATTTTGATGATCTTTTGCAGGCACAAAAAGTCCTGCCTGCTACAATAGGGTCTGCTGAAAAACGCCTAACAACGTGAGGTATATATTGTTACACGATTTTTGTTAGTTACGAACGCAAACTTTTTTCAAGGATTTATCAAAAAAGCCTGCATTTTTTCTAAAAATCTTGTTTGCTAGCCCGTAGTACATCATCTACTTCATTGCGGCGGCCCGCAGTTTTATTAAACACCTTCACCTTACGGCTTCGTATATGATGCACTACGGACTTTTTCAGCAGACCCTACAATAGCGATTACAAAATATTTTTATGTGTGGGACTTGCCCCCCACTACCATCTTGCAAAAAAGGCTTGATTCATCAACCTCATATATAGAGGTTTGTACATCAAAACTAGAAGCCAGCCCAAGAAATTCCTTTTTTGAATACGTTATTGCCTTGAAGCCATCCTTGCAAATTACCTGGCCGTTTTTTGTTGCTTCATAATCAATCTCCCCAATTAAGCCATGTTCGGATTGTATTTGAAACCACTCAAGGCGGTGTTCCCAGAATTTTTCGGAATATGATGAAAACAGCAGGGTGCCACCCTTTCTGGCCACCCTTATAGATTCCTTCATCAATTGAAGCGGGTCGGTTTTGAATGCCGAAATCCCGTTCTGAACGCAGATAACGACATCAAAGCTGTTGTCGGGGAACTTCAGCTCTGCTGCATCCATTGTATGAAGCCTACATCTTTTTTCGTCCCCGATAATCTTTCTTGCCAATTCGATGCTTTCCCCGGATATGTCTATTCCAACGACCTTTCCGGCTTTTTTCATTAGTTCGGCCGTAACCCTTCCAAAGCCGCAGCCCAAATCCAAGACTGCATCCGTTTGTTTTATTTCATTCAAGACGAATTCTATCTCAGCCCTTAGAAACTGCTTAACCCTTGGTGGAGCCAGTTCGTAGCATTTTTGTAGTTTGTTGGAGTTTAATAAATCAGAATAATAATTATTCATGTTTGAATTTTTGAGGAATACTGATTGCATATGCAGCCCAAAACAGGCTAGCCGTGAAATATCCTTATCAAAATATAAGGAATTATATGTTTAAAAAGCAAATATAATAATATCGGCATTTGATAGAACCTATAATAGCCAAGTTTCCCAATTATTCGTAAGGATTGTATAACATACTCTTTATCTGATACTTGCAAAATGCACGACAAATACCCACCATCATGATAATCTGCACATTACGGCTTTGCTGGAAACAATAACTATACGGGCTTTTGTTTCAGTAAATCAATTAAAATGTGCATTGCTTTTTTTTTAGATTTGCAGAACAAGAATTAATAAATGGACTTAGGAGGGAATAGAAATATTTTAATTGCCGGATTATACTCATTGATCGTGATAATATTCGGGACGGCAGGTTATATGATCATCGACGATTTCAGTTTCGTGAACGCGTTTTATATGACAATAATTACTGTTTCGACGGTAGGTTTCGGGGAAGTTCAGGTTTTGTCGGATGCCGGTAAATTATTTACTTCTGTATTAATACTGGCAGGATTGGGTGTTTTGGCGTATTTTATCACAACTATTTCCCAAAACCTATTCCAAAACCAGATGAGTTTTTTTTATGGCGTTTATAACAAAAGAAAGGGAAAGGCAAAAATGGAGAATCATGTCATTGTTGTTGGGTACGGCAGGAACGGGGGGCAAGTTGTTAACGAACTCATGTCGCTGGGATCCAGCCTTATAGTAGTTGACGAAAGTCATGAAATAGTCATAAACAATATGGGCAAGCCTGTAAGGTTCATCGAGGGGGACGCAACACAGGACGAGATATTGTTGAAGGCAGACATAAAAACTGCAAAATCGCTGATCACCACCCTTCCCAACGATGCCGACAACTTGTTCGTGGTGTTAACAGCACGCTCGTTGAACCCTGACCTAAAGATTATCAGCCGTGCTTCCAGTGAGAGCAGCGAGCAAAAATTGCGCATGGCCGGTGTTGACAGCGTTGTAATGCCTGAGAGGGTAGGCGGGGCGCACATGGCCACGCTTGTTGCCAAGCCCGATGTTGTTGAGTTTTTGGAACACCTTTCAATACATTCGCACCAAGCAACGCAGCTAATGGAAATAATGTGCAGCGACGTGCCACAGGATCTGCTTAACAAGCCCATCAAGGAATTAGGTATCAGGCGCAAGTCTGGGGCAAACATCGTGGGCTTCAAAACGGTAACGGGCGAAGTTATAGTAAACCCCTCGCCCGATACGCGATTAATTCCCGATTCTAAATTATTTGTCCTTGGAACGGAGGATCAAATAAACCACCTAAGGCACATATTGGAAGGCGAGACGGATTAAAAACTAGCTTCAAAGGCTCCGTTGGTAATATTTTTGCTCTCTCCGTTTGTGTTTAGCCCGGTAAAGCTAAAGCTGCCTTTTATTTTCGTTGCCGATATTTCGCTTACCGTGATACTTCCCGATCCGAGAATTCCGTTGGCCGAGTAAGTCTGGGCCGGGTCAAGACCTTCAGTCCACCTCAATGAATTTCCCGATGTAGCCGTGGTTTCATAGGTTCCAGGTGCTGTAACCCCCATTAGGATTACCGAGGCTTGTCGCGCATCGGAATCGCTACCGGTAACATTTATAATCCCGTTGGTGTTAACGGCTTGTACGCTAAGGGAAGCATTCCAGTTGTTACCGTCGTAAGTCAGGCTGATACTTCCGTTTCCGGTTACCGGATCCCCGTTGTCGGTGCTTTTTTTGCACGAGCTTATCGCAAATGTCGCGAAAATTGCTACTAAAATCAGTAAAGTTCTAGTTTTCATCATTCTAAAAATATTTATTTAAATGAAATCACAGAGATACTCCTTAGTAATTGTATTAACCTCAAAGCATTTAAAGGTATTTAAACAAGGAATATCTCTGCGAAAATCTTTTACCCAAAAAGTACCCTTAAATTATTTGTTCGAGTTGTAATACAATTATACGGCAAACATAGCGAACAAGATGATGAGTTTATTTAGAGTAAAATACTGAATTTTCTACGATGTTTCCCTTAGCCTGAATTAACTAGGGTCTGCTGAAAGACGCTTAACAACGTGAGATATATATTGTTACACGATTCTTGTTAATTAGGGATGCAAACTTTCTTCAAGGATTTATTAAAAAAGCCTGCAT
>JAADIS010000133.1 GCA_013151215.1 Chlorobiota bacterium
AAAATAATTTCTGTACTATTTTTGGCTATAATGATAAATGCCTGTACAGAAGATTTCGAAAAGTTGAATACCGATCCTTCCCTGTTTTCAGAAGATCAATTAGATGTGGGTTTGTTATTGACCAGGGTTCAACAGCAAACGATACTTCATTCAAACAATCCATTTGGACTTGTTCCAACTTATGCTGGTATTTATTCTAGCGCCGGTAATTATCCTTTTGAAGAAGGCGATTTCCCGGGAGAGTTTAACAAAGCATATAAAAATTTGATCAATATTTCTGAAATAATAAGATTGACTGCTGATCTGCCTGAACAGGTTAATAAGCATGCGATAGCCAGAATTATGCGCGCTTTTATTTATCAACATTTGACTGATATTTATGGCGATGTACCTTATTCAGAAGCCGTTCAAAGTGCGAATAATGTGGTTACTCAACCAAAATACGACACACAGGAGAGCATATATAAGGACTTGTTAAATGAATTAAAAGAGGCTGCTGCTGAACTTAATGAAAATTCAGAAGGAAACTATGGAAGTGCTGATCTGGTTTATGGAGGGGACATAGCAAATTGGAAAAGGTTTGCAAATTCTTTGCGTTTAAGATTAGCTTTAAGGACAAGATATGTGGATGAGAGCCTTGCAAAAGCACAAATTGGAGAACTGATTAATGCTGATCTGATGGAGGATAACAGTTCTGGTGCCTATGTGACAACAAGCGAGGATTTTGAGTCTAATCAAAACGATATTTATACAAGTTTGGTTAGAAACAATGGCTCCATAAGTGGTTTCATGGGACAAACAATAATCGATATCCTTAATGAAGGTAATAATGATCCCAGATTACCATATATGGCTATGCCCACACCTCAATCGGTTGATGAAGCCACTGCTGCTGGAGATCAAAGTCTTTTGGCTTATGCTGGCCGGCCAATTGGTTTAGCTGGTATAAATGAATTAGAGGCTTATGAGGCGAATGCTTTATCAACCCTTGGACCGTATTATAGGGGGGTAATTTTGGACATTTACGCCATGAGTTATAGTGAAGTATGTTTTGCATTGGCCGAAACCAAATTGGTTTTAGGTCTGGGAAATACCGATGCAGACACCTGGTATAAAAGAGGAATCGAGGCAGACATACAGCGTTATGGCATTGGCGATGCAGACATCGATGCATTTATGAGTACTTCTTCTGTTGCAACACTTGCAGGAACTCAGGAAGAGCAATTAGAACAAATTATGAATCAAAAACAAGTGGCTCTTTTCCCAAATTCTTATGAGATTTGGGCAGAATGGAGAAGGACAGGATATCCAAAGATACTTATTGGTTCAATGACCGATGATACTAACGGGCAAATTGCGAGAAGGCTTAATTACCCGTTTAATGAAGCAGCTATTAATAATGTGAAATATCAGGAGGCAGCATCCAGGATGGGTGGAGATAAGCTTCTATCCAAAATGTGGTGGGATGCGAATCCAAGTGTTCCTTACAAACACCCGGGTGAGGTATTAAGACTTAATAATTGATCTGATCTGAATCTTAACATGTAATTTATATGCCTTTTCCTGGTTTTTATAGCTGGGGAAGGGTGTATATTTACTTTAAACAACTTCATTAAGAGATTAATTTATGAGAACAACTATTTATATATTATTTATTGGCTGTGTGTTAGCATTGTCAGGATGTCATCATAAAGTATTTAATGAAGTACTTTTAAGGGATAATTTCAATGGCTTAGATACTGGCTTATTTTCTTCACCAACTGGTGCACATAGCGAATATCATTATTTTCCGGAAGCTGGTACTAAAGGAAACTGGGCGGTGTCAAGTTTTTTTTATGGATTAGGACTGGGCTGGGGAACTGCCTGGCAGGTAAAAAAAGATGGGCAAGAAAATATGATGTGCCAAACCTTTCTAAACGATAGTATTAAAGCTACCCATCCAATGATTTGTGCAGGCGATTCGTTATGGCGAAATTATAAGCTTACAGTCCGCTTTAGTACTGACGATGCCTTGCAATATTCCGGGATTGCTTTCCGGTACAGGAATGACCGGTGTTTTTACTTTTTTGGGGTAAAAGATTCAATCGCTTATATCTCAATATTTAACCACGCAAATAGTATCGAAACATTAAATGAGAAGATCCTTGCAGAACAACCCTTTTCAATTGTGCCGGGTCAGGATATGACAGCCATTGTAACTGTTGAAGGCAATTCGATAAAGGCAAAGTTGAATGATGATGTCAACCTTAATGTTATTGATGACACTTATCCTTCCGGAAAAATCGGATTAGTTTCAAATGCAAGGGCACAATACAAATTTGTAGAAGTACTTGCTACCCGGGATGAGAAGGAATATTTTGAAAGCAGAAAATCCTATTATGAACAGGAAACATTAAAGCTTCAGGCAAAAAATCCTGGCATGGTGGTATGGAAGAAGATAAAAACAGAGGGGTTTGGAGTTGGGCGCAACCTTCGCTTTGGAGATCTTAATAACGATGGCCAGATTGATGTACTTATCGGTCAGGTTATCCACCACAAACCCCGCGATACCCATAGCGAATTGAGCTGCCTAACAGCAATGACTTTCGATGGTGAGATACTTTGGCAAATTGGTGAGCCTGACCCTGAAAAAAACCACCTAACCAATGACGTTGGTTTTCAGATTCATGATATCGATAATGACGGGAAGAACGAAGTTGTGTATTGTATGAATTTTAAAATTATTGTTGCAGATGGGGCTACAGGGAAAATAAAATATTCAGCTCCAACTCCAAAAACAAAAATCGATAATTATAAATTCCCGCAAATCTTAGGAGATTGCCTTTTCTTTTTTGATGCTGAAGGGAATGGATACGATGGTAATATACTGATCAAAGACCGCTACGCCAACTTCTGGGTGATGAATAATAAGCTTGACATAATCTGGGAAGGAAGTTGTAAAACAGGGCATTACCCTTATGCTGCCGATATTGACAACGATGGAAAAGATGAACTTGCCATTGGTTATTCTCTTTATGATGATGATGGGAAACAAATATGGTGCCTTGATGATAAAATAGAAGATCATGCAGATGGTGTATCTATCGTTAATTTTGAAGGCAAGAAGCATTCCGAACCGCATATTATGTATGCGGCGAGTAACGATGGATATTTGCTGGTTGATTTGAAAGGCAATATTTTAAGGCATTATTTTATCGGGCATGTACAAAATCCGGCAATTGCAAACTTCCGATCCGATATGCCAGGTTTAGAAACTGTTACAATAAATTTCTGGGGCAACCAGGGGATAATCCATTTCTTTGATGCCAGCGGGAATATATATAACGATTTCGAACCTAACCAATTTGGAAGTATGTGCCTGCCTCTGAATTGGACAGGACAGGGAGAAGAATATTTTGTACACAATCCAAGTATCAAAGAAGGGGGCGTATTCGATGGATGGGCAAGGAAAGTACTTGTTTTCCCAAACGATGGGCATCCGGATATGTGTAACGCAGTACTTGACATTACTGGCGACTGCCGCGATGAAATTGTGGTATGGGATCCCAATGAAATTTGGGTTTATACACAGGACGACAACCCTAAAAAAGGGAAGCTCTACAAACCTATACGTAATCCATTATATAACTATTCCAATTATCAAACAACAGTTTCTTTACCTGGTTGGAGTGATGATTAAAAATTGATTATCTGCTTTATACAACTTAGTTTGAATTAGTCCATGTTTTTAGCAATAAAACAAAAATTAGTTATGAGAAACCTACTTATAATACTCCTATTATTATTCCTCATAAATTGGCAAACATTTTCAAACACCGGAGAGGTACCTAAACCTGCCATCTCTATTGGCAACGATGGGAATGCTTTACCTGGGAACTCTGTTCTTGTTACTAATGCAAATTCAGGAACTGGGTCTGATGTGGTATGGATTAGTAAAAAAAATCATGTCCATAAATTGAATGTTACTAATAAACCTTGTACTTCGGTGCCCGATGGTACCCGGCTTGTATTTGAGTCGTGGGATGCCCAGGAAGGCAGGTCAAGAGAATACATTGAAAACAATACTCCTCATAGCAAAAGATTCCCTAATGCAAATCCGGCAACTGGCCCGGTTTTTATTGAAGGCGCTATGCCGGGTGATGCACTTGAAATTGAAATACATGACATCCGGCTTTCTAGCTCTGGCTTTATAAATCTTAATAAATTCAGATTTTTTGATTCTGATAAGCAGGAAGCTGTTCATGTTGAAAATAAAGTTGTTGGCGATCAAATGTTTCATAATGGGCGAAGTATCCCTGTAGAGCCTATGGTAGGGGTAATTGGGACTGGCGGCTTCGAGGAAATTTATACACAAGAAGTAGGTGATAATGGAGGTAATATGGATACGCGTATAATTAAAAAGGGGTCGAAAGTATATTTGCCAGTATCTGTTGAAGGAGCTTTACTTGCAATTG
>JAADIS010000073.1 GCA_013151215.1 Chlorobiota bacterium
ATCAGAATATTTTCAGCAACAACTATTTTTGGCGAACCTACGACCAAAAGGAGGTGGACCTTGTCGAGGAAAGAGAAGGCAGGTTGTTTGGCTTTGAGTTTAAGTGGAACCCTAAAAAACATAAAATCCAAAAGGAGTGGCTAAAAACCTATGCAAATGCCAGCTTTGATGTTGTTAACAAGGATAATTTTTTGGAGTGGCTTTTGTGGGAATAAGTTTTTAAACATTCTTATGGATATTGAACTCAACGATCATTCCTCAACCGGCATTCTTTAGCGTTGTTGCTAAGCTATCCCTAGCCTTGCGCCTTCAGGCCGGGGCTTCCTCAACCATCATTCCTCAACCGGCATTCTTTAGCGTTGTTGGCAAGCTATCCCTAGCCTTGCGCCTTCAGGCCGGGGCGGTTATTGTTAAGCTTCAGGCTTTAACTTCCTCAATCATCATTCGTTAATCGACATTCGACATTCTTTAACGTTATTGGTAATGTATCCACAGCCTTGTGCCTTCAGGCCGGGGCGGTTATTGGCAAGCATGCGCCTTCAGGCCGAGGCAATAACAAAAGCTCAATCTATATCTCCTAAGACGAAACAGATTGAGCCTTCAACTTTTTTAATTAAAAATGAGATTAATCTTCTTCTTCCAATGATTCTTGGTATTCTTTAAGCAGTTTAGCCTGCACATCGGAGGGCACCTGCTGATAAGCATCGAATTTCATGCTGAAGGTGCCGCGTCCCGAAGTAATGGAACTAAGGACCGTAACATAATTGCCCATTTCCGCCAACGGGACTTTGGCGTTGATAACTTGTTTTTTGCCTTCGGCTCCCATGCCCATTATCATGGCTCTGCGGCCGTTGAGGTCGGTCATTACAGCGCCCATGCTTTCCTCGGGCATGCTCACTTTTACATCGTAAACAGGCTCCATGATTTTTGGCCCTGCATTTTTAAACGCGGTGCTGAAGGCATTGCGGCCTGCAAGTTTAAATGATATCTCATTTGAGTCAACCGGGTGCATTTTGCCGTCGTAAACATACACCACTATGTCGCGCGCATAAGAACCTGTCAATGGCCCTTCGTTCATCCTCTCCATCAATCCTTTGAGGATGGCCGGCATAAAACGGGCATCTATGGCTCCGCCTACAACGCAATTGTGGAAAATCAATTTCCCGCCCCATGGCAAGTCGTGCTCGTCGGTTCCGCGAACCGGAAAATCAGTGGGTTTGGCATAGTTTTCAACATAGGGCTGTATCCGCATATAAACCTCGCCGAATTGTCCCGATCCGCCCGATTGCTTTTTGTGCCTATAATCGGCATTTGCTATTTTAGTGATAGTCTCGCGATAAGGTATTTTCGGGGCGGCTGTCCCAACTTCGATGTTCTGCTCGTTTTTAAGGTACCATTTAATAGTGTTCAGCTGGAACTCGCCCTGAAGCTTGAGTTGAAGCTGTTTCGCCTCTCGCGAGAATTCCGCTATTATTGTCGGGTCGGTCCTGTGCATGTCATGGATCACGCTTCCCAGTTTCTCGTCGTCGGACGAGTTAACGGCCTTTATGGCAATTATATAAAGAGGGTCTGGCAAGCTAACCGCCGGCAGGCCGGCCCCGCCTGCTTTTACGTCCACCAGGGTCTCGAAAGTCTTAACATCTTTTAGTTTAATGGTAGCGGCAATATCTCCCGCAACAACTTTGTCAACTTTTTCGCGGTTTTTCCCGTTTAGCAGGAATAATTGGGAAATCCTTTCCTTATTTCCATTTTTTGCGTTAATAAGATCTTGTCCTTCGCGCACTTCGCCGCTAAACAGCTTGAAGAACGAAACTTCGCCAAGATGCTGTTCCACTGAAGTTTTAAAAATAAACATCTTTGTTGTGCCGTCAGCCTCGCATTTGATCTCGTTCCCTTCTGTATCGGTCTTCGGAATGTTGTCGATGGGCGAAGGGCAGGATTTCACAATAAAATCCAATAATCGGCTGGTTCCTATGCCATGTTTGGCCGATGAGCATAAAACAGGGAAGATGCTCCTTGATATTAAGCCGAGGCGCAGGCCCTCCCTCATTTCTTCTATGCTGAGGGTGTCGTTCTCGAAATATTTTTCCATTAAGGTCTCATCGCCCTCGGCGGCATTTTCTATAAGTGTTAGATGCAGCTCTTCTGCTTTGTCCTTTTCCGCATCTGGGATATCGCTTACCTCGGGGGCGCCTCCGCCTTGAGGGAATTTTAGTTGTTTCATCAAAACAAGGTCGATAATAGTGTCGAAACCCTCGCCGGTATTTACCGGGTATTGTACGATGGTTACTTTGTCGCCGAAATAATCCTTCAGGGAAGTAACGGTCTCGTTGAAATTAGCGCCGTGATGATCTAATTGGTTGACCGCAAATACAACAGGGCTGTTTGCATTTACTGTTTGTCGCCATGCAGTTTCTGTTGTCGCCTCCACTCCCGATTGACCGTTTATCAACATAAGGGCAGTGCCCGCAACTTCGAGAGCGGCAATTGTTTCTCCGACGAAATCCGAAAAACCCGGATTGTCGATTATGTTTATTTTATGGTTGTCATAAAATGTATATAACAATGACGAGTGAACTGAGTTCTCGCGCTCAATTTCTATAGGTCGGTAATCCGAAGTGGTGTTGTGGTCGTCAACAGATCCTTTTCTGTTGATGACTTTGCCTTCAAACAGCATCGATTCGGCCATGGTCGTCTTTCCCGACTTCGCCCCGCCGATCAGTGCGATGTTCCTAATCTCCTTGGTTTCATAAACCTTCATAATATTCAATCTATTATAATGTTAGCACTATTTTTATCAGGGTGGCAAATGTAATAAAATAATGATAAAAAAAATGTTGGCATTATTATTTATAAGGTTTCTATCGAATTGATTTTATTTTAAAGGATTTACGAAATGGGCTTTGCCGTATCGTCCATTGAATCCCGCTTGTATTTCATGAATATTTTTGATCGTTTTTTGTCTCTACATCTGTTATACCTAGCTAAAAAAGAAGCTGTTGAAGCAATAATCCCATTGCGGGAACCTTCTCGGCAAACCGCTTCTGGGCAGTAGATTCGACGATTTGCCGGCCATAAATGATAAATTTAACGGGGAAATAGCATAATAATCATCAGATTAGTTGCTTATCTATAAATAATGTTGTATCATTGCATGCTAATTTAATTTATTTCAACATTACCAGGAGGAAATAATTAATATTTTGTTTAACCAACACAATTAACTACTACTATCATGAAAAAATTTACTTTTTTCAATGCAAGGTATCTAACGATACTATTTGTATTCGCACTTTTACCCTTTAGCGTTATTTCGCAAACGCATTTTACTCCACCATCCAACAACGGGACCGGAAACTGGCATTTTTATCCAGTACATGCAACACTTGATGGTGTTGCACTTGTTGCTGGCGACGAGATTGCCATTTACGACGGAAGCATTTGCGTTGGGGCGAGAGCCTTAACCGCAGCACTTGACGGAAGCTATAGCCTTGCAGTTAGCAACGACTGGCTTTCTTATGAGAAAAGTTCAGGCGGAAGTGACGGTTATACCGGTGGCAACAACTATACATGGAAATGCTGGGATGCTAGTGCATCGACGGAATATTCCGGCACGATGACTTATAACACCACCTATAGCCCTCAGGACTATACGGGTACTGTTTATCCTGCAACCATGACATATAGATGGAGCTGGGTTGACCTTGCTTTTTCAACTTCAGCACCAACGGCCGGCGATTTGACAGGAACCATTACTAATTCAGCTGGTGGTGCACCTATAGCAGGTGTTACCGTAACTGCTACCGGAACATCAACTTATGTTACAACCACAAATGCCAGCGGAGTTTACCTGTTCGACAATATCGATGTTGACACATATACCGTCTCAACTTCGCATGCTGATTACCAGAACGCTTCGCAAGCAGGTGTAGCGGTAACAAACGGAGGTACTACGACACAGAATTTTTCGTTGACCTACAAAACAGGTACTTTGACAGGTACCGTAAGCGACAACAGTTCAAATGTTGTTAGCGGGGCAACAGTGCAAATTACTGGAGGATCATCCACTACCACAAATGCCAGTGGCGTTTATACTATTACCGGTATTGCTCCTTCAACTTATACGGTAGTAGCCTCTAAAACAGGCTATGCCTCATCAACACAAACAGGTGTAGTAATTAACCCTGATGCATCTACAACACAAAACTTCACTATTAATTCTGCCGGTACACTTTCGGGTACAGTTACCGACGGTACAAACGGTGGAACTGAAGATGGAGTACTGGTCACAGTTAGTGGAGGAAACGGTTCTGCAACTACTGCAGGAGGTGGTACATTTTCATTCACCTTATCCCCAGGAACTTATACATTGACATTTACAAAAACAGGTTTCCATAGTTCTACTTCAAGCGGATTGACGGTTACGGCCGGAAATACCACAAATGGCGATGAGACGATTTATGCCGAGACTTGGACTTTTGCAGATGGCGACCCGTTTTCCGATGTTTGGACAATTTATTTAAATACAGTTACCGGTGACGGAGCAGCATTGAAAAATGGCGACGAACTTGCTATTTATGCTCCTGACGAAAGAGGTAACATTACAGCTTATGCTCCTTTCGAAAGTGGAAACATTAATTCTGTCGCACCTGTTGCATCAGGAAGTGCTACGGCCTTTGCTTCACCTGCAGGTGAGTCCTCTGCAATTACTGCTATCACAGATAATGGAGGGCAAGCATTGTTTGCAACTGCTCTTACAACCGCTAACAATGTCGATATTATCGGTACGACCAGTTTTAACGGAACAAATAAAACTCCTGTTAACATAATTGCAAATACAAGTTTTGAAACAGGAGATGCTTACGCAGGAGGTGGTGGAGAAACCGGATATTGGGTATTAAGTTCCAGTTCATCAACAACTGTTACTTCGAATGGCCACGGTCTTTCAAATGGTACCAGCGTTACAATTACCGGAAACGCATCATATAATGGTACTTATACTATTTCCGGTGTAACCGCAAATACTTTTGATATACCTATTAAATGGGCTGGTCCTGGAACAGCTAATTGGGCAGTTAACACATCTTCCACAGTTACTACTGATGCCGCACACGGACTTTCAAATGGTGATAATATCACAATTACAGGTACTACAGATTATAATGGAACCTTTGCAATTACTAATGCTTCCGGAAGTACCTTTGACATTGCATCCGCATATGTCAGTAGTCAGACAGGGGCATGGGCAAACCATGCAAATACCATAGTAACAAGTGCAGGACATGGACGTACAAACGGACAATCTGTTACCATCTCGGGTACAACTAATTATAATGGAACTTGGACAGTAGCAAATGCAACAGCCAATACTTTTGAAATTACCGATGATTATGTAGCAAACGATGCTACCGGAAAATGGGTTTATGGTGAGCAAATGGTTGGTCTTTTTTATCTAACTGGACCAATTAGTAATGCTGGAACAGCAAACGACTTAAAAGCATTCTCTGTTTTAAGCGATGCAACCACAGGTTATGTTGCCGGAGAGGACTTTACTTTTAAACTGATGTATGCTGGAGGAAGTACATTAACTACATTGAACTCCACCACCTGGTTAACAGGAACTGGACTTACCGACCCTGGTACTACATTTCCTTCAGGTAGTGTGTTTAGTAAGGTAAATCTTGATTTTGACTTGCCTCCGGGAAGTCTAGTAGTTGATTTTGTTGATGAGAGTGCAGCCGATCCGGATGTGACGCTTAATCTGACCCTTAAGAAAAGCGGTAGTACCGTTGCAACTTATGCATGGCCTGGACCAGCTGCCTATACTTTCAGCAATCTTGATGCTGGGGAGTATACATTGCTTGTAACCGGTGATAGGTTCCAGACAACGACTTATACAGGAATAACAATTGTACCTAGTACTGCAACAACAAAAAATTATGTTATAAATCATTTTGCTGATGAAACCCAAACAATTAACTTAGCAGCAGGATATCAGTTAATCAGCCGTAGGGTTGGCAATGATAGTTATGATATGTCGACATATTTGGGCGGTACCATGGCTCCAACACCACCAACGCTTACTAAACTTGATATGACAAAAGACGAAGATGGTACAAGCGATACTTATAGTGGTGGTGTTGTTACGGATGGAGGTGTCCAATGGGATATCAAAAGAGGTTATAACTTTAAAGCTAATGCATCCGATGCAATGGTGATTACTTCCAGGCCTCTTGCTTATAATGCGACTATAGTTATTAGAGCTTCTGCTTATAGTATGATATCATACCTGCCGGATTATACACTGGATGCTGAGGTAGCGTTTGCAGACCTGATGACTAGCGATTTGGACTTTATCAGGGATAAAGATGGAAACTCACTTACTAAAGTTGCCGGTGTATGGGTCGACCATATTGGTAATTGTACTGCGGGTGAAGGCTTCCTGGTAAAATGGACAGGTGCTCTAACCAACTTCAACTATCCTGCGTCAACAAAGGCATCTAGTGCTGTTGATGAAGATATGGAATTGGTACACTTCCCATTTTATGATGGTTATGGTAATCCTATGAAGAATACATTTACAATGTATATTGGTGGTGATGATCTTGAGATAGGAGACGAAGTTGCTGCATTTGATGGAACAACCTTGGTTGGTGCAACAGTAATTACCTCAACAACAAATAGTTTAGAGAACAATCTAAATGCATTTGAAGAGTTGTTTGATAAAAGCGGATTTACTAACGGCAACCAAATTATCTTAAAAATCTGGAAAGCCAATGAAGACAAGGAATACTGGTTGAACTTTGAAAATATAAGCGAAGGTGAAAACATGTATCATGGTTCGGTATATCCCAATACTGATGGAATGAAAAGTGTTTTAAACGTTGCATTGAGCCCTGAGGGTGTTCTTGACCATCTTTCAGAATATATAAGTGTTTATCCTAATCCGTCGAACGGAATAGTAAACATAAGTTCACCTGAAAATATCGACAGATTGATTGTTGTCAACATTGTAGGACAAACAATTCTGGATTTCAAACCGGAATCGGCCAATGCCGAGTTGAATCTTGAAGGATTTAATCCGGGAATATATTTTGTAAACATAGTAGTTGGTGGACAGAGGGTTACTAAGAAACTCACTATCCAATAATAATCACAAAGTTAATTGTAGCATGAAAAAAACCCCCTGAAGGTAATGCAGGGGGTTTTTTTATGTTTTGTTGAGGCTTTGATGGGGCTTACTTGATTAGGTTTTAGTAAATAGAATATCGCCTTATTTAGAATCTTAAAAATCTTCAATCTTCTTAATAATGATATCCCAATTTTCTTCTGATATTTTGGCACCGATATTTTGAATGACAGTTCCTGCCAGCAAGGCCCCTAGTTTTCCACAATATTCGAAGCCCTTGTTTTGGGCAAGCCCATGTAGGAATCCACTGGCATATAAATCACCTGCCCCGGTGGTATCAACAACTGTTGTATCGATAATTCCGACTTTGAGTTTTTCGTTTCCGCTTTTAATAAAAGAACCCTCTTTTCCAACTTTAACGACTGCTATTTCTACCATACCCGAAATCTCCTCAAGGGCATCCTCAGGCTCTTTGCCTGTAAACGCTTTTGCCTCTTCCTCATTGGCAAAAACAATATCCACATATTTTGCAAGCATTTCCTTTAAAAAATCGAGGTTGTCCTCAACAACATTATAACTTGCTAGGTCTAAACTCACTTTTAAGCCATTGGCCTTTGCAAGTTTCAGGGCTTTTTCAATAAGTTCGTGATTTTGAACAAGATAACCTTCTATATGCAAGTAATCGTAAGGCTTGAACTGCACATCGGAAAGATGCCCGGCATTTAACTCTAATGCAGCACCCAGAAAAGTCCCGAAAGTACGTTCGCTATCTTTGCTTATAAATGTACTTGCTAATCCTGATGGGTTTTCACTAATATTTAGTAATGGTTTAATATTACTGTTTTCCAGATCATTAATAAAATAATCACCGATCTCGTCTTTTCCTACTGTTCCAATAAATGCTGTTGCTGTGCCTAATCGTGCCAATCCATGAATTGTATTCGCAGCCGAGCCACCAGATGCCATACTAGTATTCAATCCCGTAATCATCCTTGCGATATGGTCTTTTGTATTTGCGTCAACCAACTGCATGCTTCCTTTGGGAAGTTTCAAGTCGTCAAGCAGTTTGTCGTCTTCAATTTGTATCAATAAATCAACAAGGGCGTTACCTATACCTAAAACTTTTGTCATATTTTAAATTTTTTGCAAAGGTATTAAAATGCTGGAAGTGCCGATACCTCGGCATTCAATTGTTAGATGGTTCAAAGGTTCAAAGGTTCAAAGGTTCAAAGGTTCAAAGGTTCAAAGGTTCAAAAGTTAAATAGTTCAAAGGTTCATATGGTTCTGTTGTTTTGTTGATGTTCTCAAAAAGCCAGGTTTCGGTCATTGTTTGTGGATACGAAACCGGAATGTCATTTCGAACGACCGGAGGGAGTTGAGAAATCTCTGGGGTTGATTGTTTGGTGGTTCAAAGGATCAAAAGTTCAATGGTTCAATGGTTCGATTGCTTTTTTCGCAAAAGATAAAAAAATACGACGGTATTCTTATTGAACTATAATCTTTCCGGATGAGGTTCCTTTTTCACTTATTGTTTTGATGAGATATAAGCCTCTGGTTAATCCCGGTAAATCGATGATGGCATCGCAATCAGGTGAGCATTCAATAGTTTGGCTAAAAATTAATTTACCATAATAATCGTAGATCAACAGCTCGAATTCTTTTACATCATCAAGATAGGAGATTGTGAAAGTACCTGTATTAGGATTAGGATAAAGCAGAAAGTTGGATTTCCTATAGTTGTCGATGCCATCGGGGCCGGCAAATGTAATATTTGTTTCACCCTGGCTGGTACAACCATTTATTACACCTATTACAACGTATCTTACGGTACTGCCCGGCGGGTTATCTCCATAATGGATTATTATATTCCTGAAGGTGGAACCGGTATTCCAGTAATAGTTGTCAAATCCATCCCCTGCGTCTAGTTCGATCACTTCGGCAGGGTTTATTGTTTGGTCGCTGCCCAGGTTGATAGCCGTACCGGAACCGTAAACAACAGTCGATGAACTGTCGATGCCTACACAACTATTATTGTTCGTATAAGAGTATTTTATGGTATGAGAACCATTACCTGCCAAAAATGGCTTGAATTCGTTTCCTATAATCCCCGGTCCGGTAAAAATACCTCCAGCAGGCGTCCCGAGCAAAATACTTGCCGGATCATTTTCGCAATAGGCCGGCAACAAGCCGCTCATGTTCACTTCTTCGGTAGGCAACATTTTTATTGATAAAGTATCCCTTGAAACACATCCATTACTTGCTGAAGTGCCAAATAACTCAATAAATTCTTCCTGTTCCAGGATAAACTCTATTGTATCAGTGGTTTCATCGGTGCTCCACCAATAAATATCTGCGCCCTCGCCAATAAGGCTTATCAAGCTATGCTGACAAGCCGGGTTTGTCCCCGTATATACAATGGATGTATTTGGCGAGGGTAATATGTTGACGGTAACGCTGTCAGTGGCAGAACAGCCGTTTAACATTTCACCTATAACATAATATTGCGTTGTGTCAACAGGGAAGACTTTAACAACAGAATCTGTTGATATAGTATCCTGGCCCAAAATCCAATAATAACTTTCTGCCCCGAAAACTTCCAGGGTCGCTGTATCCCCTTTGCAAATTGATTTGTTTCCTCCTGTTGTAATTTCAGCCATTTGGTTTACGTTAACAAAAACACTATCCCATACTTCACAATCATTGAGCGTTATTACCTGAAGATAAACCATAGTAGAGGTATCAGCAATTATAAAATGAGTACTACTTTGTGTCGTGTCAATGATGTCGTAATAATGCCATATATAATATTTAACGCTAAAAGGCTGATCTACAAATGCTGACAGGCTGAGTTCCTGTCCTGAGCATGCAGTTGTAGTATCAAACGGGAAAGTTACCAATGGAACATCATAAATACCCAAAAATGAAGTATCACTTGCAGAACAGCCATAGTTGTTGCTAACATCAACATAATATGTGTATAAGCTATCTCCTTGTTGAGGACTGACTTTTATTGAAACTGTTGTGTCCAATGTGCTCCACAAAATAGTGTCGGCTCCGCTGCCGCTGACGGAAAACTCTATCGAATCACCCAAACAAATATATGAGGTGTCTGCTGGGACGATTTGTATCAATGGAATTGGAAGGACATTTATGATTATTGTATCGCTTGAAAAACAACCCGTAGAACTATAAACATCCAGAACATACATGGTTGTGTCAAGTGGTGCTACGGTAATATTTTGTGTTGTATCAAATAAAGTATCGGCAACTATCCACTCAAAAGTATAATCAAGGCCGCTTGTGTCGGGGCCGAATAAAGTAATGCTATCAAGTTTACATATTGAAGTGTCCGGCCCCAAATCCACAATAGGAGCATCGATGACATTATAAACAATTGTATCTGTTGCCACTCCGAAATCATTTTCGGCTAGAAGAATATATGCAGTTGTATCCAGCGGGCAGACTTCAATATTTTGTAAAGTATCGTAAACGGTGTCGGCAACCATCCATGAATAGGTATTAAATCCATCTGGGCCGAAAATGCTATCGCAATCATATTGGCATATAGTGGTGTCAGGGCCCAGGTCGATGATGAAATCGCAGAAACCGGTATCGAATGATGCTCCGGGGATATTACATAATACCTGCCGCAACGAGTCCTTATGATCACCGTTGGTCATGGTAGTAACGTAATCCATTGCAACCCAAGCATCCCACTGTTGTTGTGTATTGCTTGCAATAGTTGTCATGGAGTCGCCAAGTATTGCATCGGGGATTATATATTCGTCGTCCCAAAATAGATTTACAAGACCACTATTTGTCCCGTAGGCTGAGTGATTTGTACTGTCTGCGCCAGTAACAATTATGTTGTTTATATTCTGGTCGGCATTAATGACCAAGCTAAGGGCATAAAACCTCAGGTCGTCAGGAGTATTGCCGCTTACGGTAATGAACAAATTAGTGCCCACAAGGTTTGAAGTAACAGTCAATGTATCCCTAAGCACAAGGTAATCAATTATTTCTTCATCTGTTGACATCAAGATATTGTCTAATCCCGGACTACCATAAAGACCTTCGATAGCAGTAAAATCAGCCACAAACGAAGCTGTTGGATATTCATTCCCGATAGAGTGGGTAAAAATTATCCCCCAATAATTGGCTCCATTAACACTTGAATCGGCAAGGTCGCCCACATAATTTTGAACTACGACATCATTATTATGAAGTCGGAATAGGTTTTGGGCACTGGACCAGTCTA
Organism: Chlorobiota bacterium; assembly: GCA_013151215.1. GTDB lineage: Bacteria > Bacteroidota > Bacteroidia > Bacteroidales > F082 > BM524. The sequence goes on from JAADIS010000073.1 coordinate 11,388, forward strand.
TGGCAGGAAGATTGACATTCCCTCCGTGATCACCCATGAACGAAGATGACTTATCCTGATTAAGTGCCCCGTCGAATCCTTGATCGAATGCGACTTGCGACCATGGTATGGCTCCATTTGGATTTACGTGCATGCGTGTTAATACTCCTCCTGGTGTTGTATTATAAAGTTTTTTTCGAGTATAACTTTTATTCCGTTTCAAGCTATAATTCATGAAAGCATTATCAACGCTGGCATTGCCGTTTACACCATGATTATAGATGCCCCAGCCTGCTTTATAGAGAGTATCCATCTGTGGCCAATAAACCATTCCATAACCACTTCCCGGTTCGTGCGTATCAGGGCCATTTTCACCATTTCCGTTAAACGTAAACTGTGCCGAGCTGATCTTAAAATTGATATCATTTCCGCAACCATCGGTATAAGTAAGACCGGGATAGGTCTGGTTTCCTACCTGACCTCCCATGAAAATCGGGTAGCCTAAAGTAAATATGCTTTCGTGGCCATCATCTATTTGCATGCTCAGGGCAAAATCCTTATCGTATTTTAATGGCGCCTTTGTTGCAGTAGCGGTGGCAGGTGCTTGGTCGAAACTCACGATAACACTCATGTTTACCTGAGAATTAGCAAAATACGGTAATGTAAACACTAATATTATCAGTATTGCCAGAACTCTTGTATTTTTTAATAAAGCTTTCATCTTAACGTTTCCTATAATTATATTCCTGAACCTGTGGTAAAGACAAATTCCGGGATTTTCCGGCTTTACTTCTTTTCTCACCACTCACTTTTTTGTCGAAATACTTATTACCATTAAAATTAAACCTATAACCCAGGCTTATTTCATGAGAGCCCCCTGTTTTTCTGTTCAATCCCCCTATGCCGATGTCGTAGGAATAATTAAGGGTAAACCCATTATAGACCAAGCCTCCCACATTAATAGACAGTGCACCGCTATTTCTATATAAGGCACCGAACCAAAAGCGGTCGATATAAATAGCCAAAAGCGAAACATCAACGCTGATAGGCTCATTGCTCATTTTCCGATAAACGGCATAGGCCTGAAGTTTCCAGTCATTCTGTAACTGAAACATATATGAGCCATACAATAACATCTCGCGCTGCAAGCGCAGATAATAGCCCGGGTTAAGCGTGTATTTTTCTTTATTTGGGAACAAGGTAGGGAAGGCGGCTCCAATATTCAGGTTTCTCCAATTGTAGTTCAGGCCGAATCCTACATTGAATGCCGATGTGTTTAGTTTGGCGGCGTTGTTTATTAATGGATCGTTGGGGTCGATGCCAATAGCATTATCTGTTCTTACCGAGTTTTGGTAGAAACTTCCCCATACTCCAAACGACAGGAATTGCTGGTCTTCCAGTTGAAGTTTATATGTATAACTTAACTGGGCTTTAAAAAGCGAAAGGATATCCGTTTTATCGGTATATATTTCACCTCCAACCCACATCTTATCCTCATAAACGCTACCCGCACCATTAAGTTTGAAAGTTCTGGGCGCACCGTTTATTCCGGCCAAATCCTTTCGGTAACCCAGAAACACTTCAGGATACCCGGTTGAACCTGCTAGCGTAGGTGTTAAAGCATAAGGGTTTATCAAATATTGCGACGTTAAAGGGAATTGCTGAGCGATTGCTGGCATGTTAGCCAACATCACTAATATCATACAATATTTTATTATTCCTTTCACTTGAATTATCTTATTATCGTAATCGGCCCTTTAAATATCTGTCCTGCAGCATCTTCTATCAAATAATAGTAGGTGGCCTGTGGCAAATTCGTATCTTTATAATCTCCCAGCCAGTCGTTTTGATAATTGTCGGACTGATAAACCAAATTACCATATCTATTATAAACGCTTACCTTAAACGGTGTTGTTATGGCAGGGTCGTTAACTACCCAGGCATCGTTAAAACCATCGCCATTCGGGGTGAACATGCTCATTATTTTATTAGTTGTTGGTTCACCTCCGCCGCCTCCGTTGCTAAATGCCAGTATGCGCTGTCGGGTCTTGAAACAAGGGCCGGTAAAAACATCTACACTGAAAGCGCCCTCTTTTTTTACATAGTAAACCGGATTTTTCACTATATCGTCCCATATAATAGAATCATAGGAAGTTGCATTTTCTATTGTAACATAAAGGCTGTCGTTTTTTGATATCCATGAGGTATCATTGGCAAATAATTCATTACCATTAATGTCGACCATGGTAAAATCTGCGGATTCCCCAATATCGATAACCTTCGTAATACTGTCAGCACATCCAATTGTTGACTTTACTTTTAGTTTAACACTATATGCATCGGGGGTAAAATATGTGTGCGAAACAAAACTCCCGACATCGGTGCCTCCATCACCAAAATCCCATTCCCAAATACTGGTTTCACCAACAATAACAGTTGATAGGTCATCGAAATTAGTGCTTTCTGGTAAACAATTGTTAGTAACTATAAAATCAGGAGCGGGATTGTCGCCAACCGGTACTACATTAAACACAACTTCTAATCCTGATGGATAAAGAGTGGAACGCATTCCCACGAGATGATTACCATAATCAGGGAAAGCAAATTCAATAGTATTACCTTCGGCATCGTCAAAAATCCCATCGCTATTCAAGTCCCAACTGACAAGGATAACGGAATCGGGATATGTGGATTTGTTCTCAAAATGTGTTGTTCCGCCCAGGCAAACGGAATCGTAGGTGAAATCGAAGGTTTTTTCAACTATTACGCTAAAATCCTGACGTGTGCTGCATTCAAACTCATTTATCACATCCACATAGTAATCTGTTGAGAATATGGGATTTACCAGCAAGCTGGAATCTGTTTCCCCTGTATTCCACAAATATGTAAGGGTTGCATCCTGGGTGCTTACCCACAAAGTATCGTTTACTCCTTCAATATGCGTGATCGTTGTTGGAGAATGCGATACAATATTTGGGATTGGGTTCACAACAACAGTAATGGTGTCATAACTATCGTTACCGTTATAACGGCCTCTGACCCAGTATTTTGTTGTTTCAACTGGGCTGACTCTTATTACCGATTCACCCTGGCTAGTACTCCATTCGTAAACCTGCATGCCCGGTGTAGCGGTAAGTGTGGCGGTATCCCCAAGGCAAAGCACGCTGTCGCCTGTGGTTATCTTAACAATCGTATCAATTGTGATATCACAAAACCCATCTTCATAACTTATGTTGGAAAGTGAACATAAACGGTTAGCCAGTTCAACTTTCTTATCCCCCAGAGGGAGTGTGTAAACATAATCCATTGCAATCCAGGCGTCCCATTTGTCATTGCTGGATTCTGCAATTGAAGTATAATTATCAGCTATTGTTTCAGGGTTGGGAATAATCCTGTCGTTCCAATTAAAATTCACGAGACCTGTTGCGGTATTTTGTGAAAAACCGTCTGCGCCGCTCACAACTATATTAGATATGCCTACGTCAGCGGTTGCCACTAAACTCATGGCGTAATAGCGGAAGTTGTCAGGGATATTTCCTGAAAATGTAATTTCCAGGACGTTTCCAACAAGGTTTTCGTTTATAGTAATATTATCCCTGATATTCAGATAGTCATAGATTTCCTCATCGGTGGCAATAATGATATTATCTAAGGCGCCTTTACCGTAAACAGATGCGATCATCGAAAAATCTATATTAAAAACATCTTTTGGATAATGGGCTCCTGTGTCAACATCCGGTATTAAGTGGGTAAACAATGACCCCCAAAAATTTGCGCCATTAACACTCTGCGAGAACAATGTATCCACGTATTCCTGTACAGGTATTACACGGTGAGCCTCACGTCTCTTGAGATATTGGTAACTTGTCCAATTGGAATTGTTCACATCGCCACCGAACAAATCAAAGGGTCCTCCGTCTTTTTTGTTCAAGGCAAGCGAAAAGCCATTGTCGAAAGCCGGTTGTGTCCACTCAACCAGTTGGTCAGGAGAAACAAACACATTCGAGGAGTTCGCACCTTGTAATAAACCATAAAGTTTTCTTCTTAGAAAACTCCTGTTCCTCTTGATGGAATAGTTCATAAAGGGAACATAAGTGGAAGGGTTTCCATTTACACCATGGTCGTATATCCCGTAATTATCGTTATAGAGTGAAGTAATATCATTCCAGGACAAATACTTATTGTCAAAGGAAGGGTCCAAAGGGTCGTGCATATCAGGTCCGTTTTCACCATTGTTCTGAAAACAATAAACTGATGAACTTGCCGTAAAATGGATGTCGTTGCCACAGCCATCAGTATAAAAAAGGTTGTTGAACAGCGGTAAAACCTTGTTGGCAATGTCAATAGTGCCGTCGTCAACCTGAAAACTGAATGCGAAAGTCTTGTTATATTTCAATGGTGCTTTGGTAACCGTATACGTGCTTGGAGCAGCATCGAAGGTAATTGTAACTTTGATATTATTTATATTCTGTTGTGCAACAGTCAGGAACGACATACATAATAGCAAGGATGCCAATATTAAACCGGATTTATTATTCTGTTGTAGGTGCATCAATAATTGATAACGACGAAATAAGTGTATAAACAAGTAAAATTATAATAATAGCCGATACTTACGGCCTTTTTTTTCAATGAGTTTTTCACAATTTGTGAATATCATTTTCTCTTCGATCAGGAGAAAGGGAATAATTAAATTTTTTTTGAAAAAAATATTGCCGAATAAAAATAATGTTTATTTTTGCGCCCTGTTTTTGAGGAAACGAAAACATTCCTCCTTAGCTCAGTTGGTTAGAGTCCCGAGGGCTCGGGATTGATCAGGGTGTCCTTGGTTGGTCGGACCATCGAAAGAAGGAGAAACAGGAGTTATTCCTCCTTAGCTCAGTTGGTTAGAGTCCCGAGGGCTCGGGATTAATCAGGGTGTCCTTGGTTAATCGGACCATCTAAAGAAGGAGAAACAGGAGTTATTCCTCCTTAGCTCAGTTGGTTAGAGTCCCGAGGGCTCGGGATTGATCAGGGTGTCCTTGGTT